>CAZCUR010000100.1:0-7527 GCA_964501815.1 uncultured Geothermobacter sp. | reverse complement strand
AGGGGGAAGGAGTCTTCGCTGGATTTTGCCTTTCCTCTGTGACTCTGCGTCTCGAGCGAGCAAGGCGAGCGGGCGTGAGACAGATTTTTGAATTTCACCTATCCATCCCAACAGCAAAGGAGAAAAACCGATGGACGCAATCGAGATGATCAAGGGGCGCCGCAGCGTGCGCAAGTACAGGCAGGAGAAGGTCGACCGCGAGACGATGAAGGAGATCGTCGACATCGCCCGCTGGGCGCCGTCCTGGGCGAACTTCCAGATCGCCCGTTACACTTTGGTTGACGACCCCGAGGTGATTGCCAAAATCGCCGCCGAAGGAGTCAAGGGTTTTGCCTACAACACCAAAACCCTGCAGAACGCCCGGGGTGTCTGCGTGCTGAGCTTCGTCAAGGGCAAGAGCGGCCGACTCGACAAGTACGGCGATTTCGACAGCTCCGACGCCCACCTGTGGGAGGTTTTCGACGCCGGCATCGCCTGCCAGACCTTCTGCCTGGCGGCGCACGCCAAGGGGGTCGGCACCTGTATCTTCGGCGTTATCGACCAGGGGACCATCGGCCGCATTGTCGGCCTGCCGGAAGAAGAAACCGTCGCCGCGCTGATCGTCTACGGCTACCCCGACGGCGAAACCGATGCTCCGCCGCGCAAGCCGGTCGAGGAACTGATGCGTTTTGTTTGAGCGTCCCCCCGGGCTCTCTGGTCCTGGCCCGGCCGGGAACAAAGGGCCCGGGGTCTTATCCCTGCCATTCGTACTTGTAGCCGACCCCGTAGATGGAGTGGATCAGCTCCAGTCCGGGCGCGACGGCGGCGATTTTTTTGCGCAGTTTTTTGATATGGCTGTCAATGGTGCGGTCGCAGACGATGCGCTGGTCGCTGTAGATGCGGTCCATCAGCTGGTCGCGCGAGAAGATGCGTCCTTCCTGGCCGGCCAGAATGCTCAGCAGGCGGAACTCGACCGCGGTCAGTTCGAGGGGCTGACCATTCAGGGTCGCTCGCAGTCTTTCTTCGTCCAGGAACAGTGGTTGCTGCCTTGAAGGCTCCGGGGAACTGCGGCGCAGTACGGTTTTGACGCGCGCCACCACCTCCCGCGGGCTGAACGGTTTGCAGATGTAGTCATCGGCGCCCAGCTCCAGTCCGAGCAGACGGTCGATCTCCTCGACGCGTGCCGTCACCATGATGATCGGCACGTCACAAAAGCTGCGTATCTCCTTGCAGATATCCAGACCGTCTTTGCCCGGCAGCATCAGATCGAGCAGGATGAGCGCGGGGGGGGATTGCCGCACCTGTTCGACCACCCGGTCCCCCCTGTCAAGCCAATTGGTCTCAAAGCCGGCCTGTTTCAGATAGTCGGCCAGCAGATCGGCCAGGCGCTGCTCGTCTTCGACAATCAGAATCGTGTTGTTCATGGTCAAATCCTCGTGTTGAGCGGCAGACGCAGGGACAGTTTCAACCCGCCCAGGTCACTGGGCCCTGCCGAAATGTCTCCCTGATGCGCCTCGACAATGTTCTTGCAGATGGCCAGACCGAGTCCGGCGCCGCCGGTTGTGCGGCTGCGGGAGGGGTCGACGCGGTACAGGCGGTTGAACAGGTGGCGGAGATGTTCGGCGGCAACAGCCGGGGCGCTGTCCTCGATCTCGATGAACAGGCTGCCCGATTCGATTCGGGCGGCAACGCCGATTTTTCCCGGCGCATCGGTGTAGCGCAGACTGTTCTCCAGCAGGTTGACAAACAGCTGCTGCAGACGACCGGGATCGGCGTCCAGGATGGCGGGGCGGTCCGGCAGCCGGACAATCGCCTCCAGCCCGGCTGCCGACAGGCGAGGGGTGAACTGTTCCAGGGTTTCGCGCAGTAATCCGAGGGCATCGGTCGGAACCTTTTTGTAGCTCAGGGCGCCGATGTCGGACATGGAGAGTTCATAGAGGTCGTTGACCAGCCGGTTCAGCTGCAAAAGCTCCGCGTGCAAAGCGGCCAGGTTCTGCTGGTTTGGCGGGCGCACGCCATCCTGAAAGGCTTCGACTTCACCTTGTAATATGGCCAGAGGCGTCCGCAGTTCGTGGGCGATGTCGGCGACCCATTGCCTGCGGGCCTGCTCATTCTTCTCAAGGGTTGCCGCCAGATTGTTGAAGTCTTCGCAGAGCTGTCCCAGCTCATC
The DNA here is from genome assembly GCA_964501815.1 of uncultured Geothermobacter sp. Taxonomy (GTDB): domain Bacteria; phylum Desulfobacterota; class Desulfuromonadia; order Desulfuromonadales; family Geothermobacteraceae; genus Geothermobacter. The sequence continues at coordinate 5,378 of CAZCUR010000100.1, read as the reverse complement.
CCGGGTCCTGGTTGCGATGCGGGTTTGATAGTTGCCCGCCATCAGCCGTCGGGTCCCGGCGGCAAGGGCCCGAATCGGCTGCAGGATATGGTGGGTGAGAGGAAACGAGAGCAGCAGGGAGAGGATGGCGACGCCGATGGCGATCAGGGCAAAGGACTGGGTCTGCTCCTCCAGAAAAAGCAGGTCGCCGGCCTCAAGCAACTCGCGCGAAGGCACCAGGGTGAGATAGCCGATGGTCTGTCCGGACATTTCGATGGGTTTGAGATTGACCGGCTTCAGGTCCGATGGGCCGATGACCACTCTTTTGTCTGCGTCCAGAAGGGCCAGGTGGCTGGCACGCCCTGGTGGTGGTTCGGGGCCCGGTCCTGCTCCCGGTTCCGGGGGCACCGGGGGCAGGGGCCGTTCTGGAGCACGGCTCAGAAGCTGTCGCCAGTGCCGCGGATTTTCACGCAGAAACCTCCAGTTGCCATGACGGCTGTAGGCTTCGGCCAGTCGCGGCAGCAGCGTTTCCATTTCACTGAGCTGCTGGCGGTTGACATAGTTGATGAAGCCGCGGTCAAAACTCCACTGGATGTAACTGAACAGACCGCCCGAAACCAGAATACTGGTCAGCAGCAGGACAAGAAAAAGCTTGGTGCGGATTGAAATCCTCATCGTCTTTCCCCGGGTGTGTTGATCCATGCCGACACAGTCTATCTCAAAATTGTGAAGAAAATATGCATGGGTGACCAGCGTTGCCCGTGGCCTGGGCCCGATTGCCCCCCGCCTGCTTCGGCTGCGACCGGAGCAGGCCTTTTTTCATCCTTCGGTCTTCTTTTCACATTGCCTCCCTATTTCATCCACATTTCGGCGGCAGTCTGGAGCAAACGCGAGGGCCGGAAGGACCGGCCGGAAAGGAGATTGACCATGACTCAGACAAAAACTCTGACCCTGGCTCTTGTTCTGGTGCTGCTGGCGGCGATGTCCGCGCCCAGTTTCGCCCGCGGGCGTGGCCATGGAGGACGCCATCATCGCTGCGCGCCTCCGGAGGCGATTGAAGCCTGCGAAGGCAAGAGTGCCGGCGACAGGGTCGAATTCACCGGCCGCCGTGGGGAGACGGTCGAGGCGACCTGCCAGGAGCATGACGGCAAGCTGGTCGCCGTGCCGAACGACGCGCCCGAGCCGGAGGAGAAATGATGTTCGCGGCCGGTTGCGATGTTGAGCCTTCATCCACGGTCCCGCTGGAGCGGGTCGGTCGGCGGGTTCTGGTCGTGGATGACAGCTGCATCCATCGGCAGCTGGTCATGGCCGTTTTGGCTGACATGGACATCGATCTGGATCTGGCGTGTGATGCCTTCGAGGCCAAAGAGTTGCTCAAGCGGCATCCTTACCGTCTGGTTCTGACCGATATCGCCATGCCGGGGCTCAACGGCAACTGGCTGCTGGAACACATCCGGGAACAGAATCCGGAGCTGCCGGTGGTGGCCCTCACCGGCAGCCCCGGCCTGGCCAGCGACGATTTCGACCGGGTGTTGAGCAAGCCCTATCCGGTCCATGAACTCTGTGGCCTGGTCCTGGATCTGCTGGCGACAGGCCGCCCGAAAAGGTAACGCCATGACCATTGAACGCATCAGAGGCTGCATCGGTTGCGGTGTCTGTGTCCAAACCTGTCCGACCGATGTCATCCGCCCGGACGCCAAAACCGGCAAAGCGGTCATTCGCTACCCTGAAGACTGCCAGATCTGTCACCTGTGCCGGATGTACTGTCCCGTGGACGCCATAACCATCTCGCCGGAAAAGTCGATACCGGTCATTGTCTCCTGGGGGTAAAGATGTGCCGACAACTTTGGCGGAGAATGACTCCATGGCGCCTGCCGGCGCTCTTTGCCGGCCTGCCGGTTCTGGTCTGGGCTCTGGGCGACCACGCCCAAAGAACCTTGCTGAAAACCTCCCTGTCCCTGGTCACGCTGGCGGCGTTCGGCCTGATGCTGGGGCTGTTCTGGCTGAGCCGGCTGCACCAGCCGGCCCTGAAGCGCTACGGCGCTCCCGGCCTGCTTGCCTGGCACAAGGGGATCGGGTACGCGGTGGCAGCTGTTGTGTTGCTGCATCCTCTGCTGGTTGTGCTGCCGCGCTTTTTCGAGGCCGGTGTTGAACCGCTCGAGGCTCTGGCGGTCATTCTGCAAAACTTTGCCCGCCCCGGTGTCCTGGCCGGCATCCTCGCCTGGATCTTCTGTCTGCTGCTGGGGGCGATGTCACTTTTGCGGCGGCATCTCGGGCTGAACGGCCACCGTTGGCGTGACCTGCATGGCTGTCTGGCCGGGCTGGCCAGCACGGCGGCGACCTGGCATGTCATCAACCTCGGGCGTCACAGCGACCTGCGCATGAAGGTCCTGTTGCTGCTGGCGGCGCTCGGCGGGCTGGCTCTGCTGGTCAACAACACCTTCAGGCAGGACCCTGTTTTCCGGAGGAGAGCATGACACATTCAAACAGCCGGGGCCTTTCACGGCGCAATTTTCTTGCATTTGCGGGCGGCGCGGCCGGATTCGCCACTCTTGCCGGACTTGGCATTCTGGAGCTGACAGGCACGGCCGAAACCAACGACCGCAAAATCGACCCCGACCGCCTGACCAGCAAAGAGCATGAAACCGATCTTCTCGTCATCGGCGGCGGTATGGCCGGATTGTTTGCCGCGGTCAAGGGGGCGGATGCCGGCGCCAGGGTGATGCTGGTCTCAAAAGGGCGGCTTGGTTCATCGGGACAGACCCCGTTCGCCAAGGGGATCTTCTGCTACGACGGCAAGAAGGAAAAACTCAGCCCCGACCAGTTCGTCGCCGCGGTCTCGCGTTCAGCGCTCGGCACCAACAACCCGGTTTTCACCCGCCAGCTGGCCGAGCACTCCCTGGCCCGGGTCAAGGAACTGCGCGAGTGGGGCTTCTTCGATTCGCCGCTCTACAACACGTGCTTCAGCAAGCCGATCACCGAACGCGAGATTCCACTGCTGGAGCGGATCATGATCACCCACCTGATCAAGAGCGAGGGGCGCATCGCCGGTGCCGCCGGTTTCAGTTTCGACGACGGCACCATCCATTTCTTCAAGGCGAAGAGCGTCATCCTCTGCACCGGCGCCGGCGGCTTCAAGCCGAATGGTTTTCCCATCTGTGACTTGACCCATGACGGCACGGCCATGGCCTATCGTATCGGTGCCAAGGTGACGGGCAAGGAATGGAACGACGGTCACCCGGGGCAGTCCATCAATCCGGCCGCCTGTTTCGACAACTGGCACGGCATGTTTGAGCGCAAGCCGGGGCTGACCGGGGTGGAGATTCATCATGACCTCGGGGTCGACGTGAACTATCAGGCCTATGTGGCAGGCGGGCCTCTGGTTGGTCATGGCCCGGGAGAATTCGATGGCAGCAAGGTCCGTGGCGGACCTTACCGGCCGGCTGAGTTCGACCGTCCTGCCGGCGGCCCGCCTCCCCGGGACGGTGAACGTCCTCATGGGCCCCCTCCGGGGATGGCGGGCGGCGCCATGGTCGGCGGCTCTTCGGCCGGGATGTCGATTCACAAATCGGAAGGACTTGTCCCCTACGACGCAACAGGCGCCTCGAACATCCCCGGGCTCTGGGCCGCCGGCGACGCATTGGGGTCGCACATGGCCGGTGGCATCTACACCCAGGTCGGTTCCTCGCTGGCCGGCTCGGCAATCCAGGGTGCCATCGCCGGAGAAGCTGCGGCGGCCTACAGCCAGAAACGGAAACAGGCAAAGATCTCGTCACAGGAGCGCAAGCGGGTCGAAACCGGGATACTCGCCCCGCTCAAACGCGACAAGGGCTACAGCCCGGCCTGGGTGACCCAAACCCTGCAGGGGATCATGATCCCCAACTTTGTGCTCTACATCAAAAAAGAAAGGATGCTGCAGGCCGCGCTCGCCTACGTCGAAGAGTTGCGCGATCATCATCTGCCCATGTTGCGCGCCGCCGATCTGCACGAGCTGAGGCTGGCCCATGAAACCGCCAATATGGTTCTCAACGCCGAGATGAAGCTGCGCGCTTCCCTGTTTCGGCGCGAAAGCCGCTGCAGCCATTACCGGCTCGATTTTCCTGAACGGGACGAGACGAACTGGAACTGCTGGATCAATCTCTACTGCGGTCCTGATGGCAGCATGAAACTGGAGAAACAGCCCTTCGGTACCTGGCCCGGTTGAGAGTTCGGGCGGGGGAAAGGAGAGGATGCATGACAACACGGACGCTTGCAAGGCAACTGGTACTGGCTGCTCTCGTTATTCCGGCCTGTTTCGGCAACCCGGCCCAGGCCGCGCCCCCCGACGGTCCCCTGTGGCCGGGAGCCGTGATTGAGCGGCTGCCGCGCGGGTACGAACCCTTGCGCGGCGGTCTGTTCGTCTTTGACGGTTTTTTCTTCCGACCGGCAAGACGCGGTTTTCGTCTGGTGCGCCCTCCTGTCGGGACCCTGGTCCCACGACTGCCGGCAGGCAGCATCACCATCACTCTGGCCGGTCTCGACTATTATTTCTGTAACGGTATCTATTACCGACCTGTCGCGGGCGGCTATGAGGTTGTGACGCCGCCGGAACAGATCGTCTGGGTAAGCGGGGGCGAGGTCGGGGACCAGGTTGTGGTGAAGGAGGAATGGCTCAATCTGCGCCGCCGACCGGACAAGCGGGCCGAGATTGTGAAGCCTTTGCCCCCGGGCACCGTGTTGACGGTCAAGGCGGTCGGCGAAAACTGGTATTATGTACGGCTGGACGACGGCGCAACCGGTTGGGTCATCAAGCGCTATGTCCGTCTCGGCAACAAGACACCCAGGGGGTAGGGGCGTTTGGTCCCCTTAAAGCTCCGGCGACATTATTCTTGCCCCCTCCCGGCCGGCCTCAAACCAACGGGAAGGCCGAGCGCGTTATTCGAATAATGATGGACATGTGGCACAGGCGGGAGATTTTTAGGGACCGCAAGTCCCGCCAGATCAGCCTGTTGCGCGTCGTCAACTATGACAACACAGTCAAGCCTCACAAGGGGATCGACGGGATGACGCCATAAGAAAAGCTGCCAGAGCACTTTTATGGCGGAAAAGTGTAAACAACGTACCGATTTCTAACAGCTTAAATGGTCTTGCCCTGCGGGATATCCAGCAGTTGAAGAGGAGAGGGGTCTTTATTTGCCCCCCCGGCGGTGGCCGCAGCACTGAAACATCGAACCCGCTGAGGACGCACCTCTCCAGCCCCTTCTCTTGCTGAAGCAGTATTTCGCTGTCCTTTTGCTATCCCCCCATCATTGCCAGAAAACTTTCTACTCCTACCGACGGCTCAAGTTCCCAAAAATTCGATGAGCAACGTTGGCGCGATTTGCCTGTTGGTTGGCGCGTTCCGCTAGAGACAGGCTGGG
>CAZCUR010000099.1:0-8378 GCA_964501815.1 uncultured Geothermobacter sp. | reverse complement strand
ATGCGCGCCTCGTCACTGGTTTCGCTCAGGGTATCCTTGCGCAGGAGGTTTTCGGCGTCCTTGAGCAGACCGGACTTGCGCAGGTACTTGTCGACCTCGGTGTTGCCGGTATCGGTGTAGGTGTGCTCGGCGATGGTGATGCCGACCCGGCTGGCGTAACGCAGCATCCGTTTCAGTTCCGGAATGGTCTTCTCCCCGGTGGTGTCCCAGTCATCCCCGTCGGTACCGTGGAAGACGTAGATGTTGTAGTCCCGGTCCAGCCCCTCGGATTCGACAATTTCGTTGACCAGGCGGTACGCGGAGGCGACTTCGGTACCGCCGGCGACGCGCGAGTTGTAGTAGGTGTAGAAGTCCTCGACTTCCTTCGCTTCGGTATCGTGCAGAATGAAGCGGGTTTCCACCTGGCGCTGGTACTGGTAGAGCAGCCAGCTGTAGATCAGCACATGCTGGGTGCAGACCACTTCGGTGGCCTTGCCGCCCATGGAGCCGGAGTAGTCGCGTACAAAAAAGACCACGGCCTGGGATTCGTAGTCCTTCTCCTCCGACAGGATGCGGTAGACCTTGTCGTCGGGAGATATGAGAAATTCGGTGGTGTCGATGTGGTCAATGTCGGGCAGGCGTTCCAGGCCGATATTGGTCTGCAGAATGCGGCGCAGGGTCGCCTTCTTGTCGAGAATCTGGCCGAAGCCGCGGTTGCGGTCGGTCAAATCGAAGGTGGTGCGGGTCAGCGAACGTTTTTTGCCCTTGTCCTTGAGGTTGGGCAGCTCGAACTGTTCGGTGAGAATGCGTCCGAGGTCGTAGGCGCTTGACTCGAGTTCGTGCTGGCCGCCGCTGCCCTGACCGGCCTGGCCGTCCCCCCCTTCGCCCTGCTGGCGCACCGGCTGTTCGCCGATCAGCTCGCCCTCATCCCCTTCACCGGAGCCGCCGGAGCTTCCTTCACCCGCAGGGCTGGGGTTCATATCATGCAGCAGTTTTTCCTCGACCGTGGTCGGGACGACAACGACCTTGTCCTCGCCCCCGCGCCCCGGACGGATCATGCGGCCGACCCGGATTTTGCGCGGGAAACCGTCCTGTTCGCGCTGGCGGTCGCGCTCGAGCAGCTCATCAAGCGAGCGGATGCGGGTGATATAGGGACCGACGGAGACCGCCAGATTCTGCAGCAGGGCAAAGTCGGTCCAGGCGTACAGGCTGTCGACAATGACCGTTTGATCTTGCGGCCCGGGCAGGTCGTGACGGCCGCGGTGGCGCAATTCGGCCAGCATGTGCCGCTTTTGCGCATCGGTCAGCCCGGCCTGTTTCAGTTGTCGGTAGCGTCGCCAGAGCGTCTTCTTCATGGCTGTCCCCAGGGCGTAGATGCCGGATCAGGTTTCGTCCTCCTGGGTGCAGAAGTACTCGATGGTCTTCTGGGCGCAGGTGCGGCAGTAGCCGAGTTTTTCCAGCATGGTGGTGATCATGCGGTCGTAGAGTTTCTGGTTTTCCTCGTTGGTACGGTTGGCCAGCGCGCCGATCAGGCTGCCGGCGCCGGCGATATCCGACTTGAGACGCACGTCGGTGACCGCCTTGACCAGTTCGAGGTTGTCCATGAAATCGTAGTTGGGATCGGTGGTGATCTTCTGGCCGTAAATCTTGCGAATGGTGGTGCGGAAGGTTTCGCGCTGTTCCTCGGTTTTCAGGCCCAGCAACGCCTCGACACTCTGGACGAAACGTTCATCGATCTTGATGGCTTTCAGCTCGCCGGTCTGGGGGTCCTTGTATTTCCACATCTTGTCCGGACCGAGATTTTCGGCGTCGATACCGATAATCATGTTGACGTAGTTCATGACGTCCTTGCGGATAGCCATCGGCTCATCCATGTAGGCGTTGAACATTTCGGTCATGACCCGTTCGCGATAGAGGGTGCGGGCCAGTTTCAGATCCTCCAGATACTTGGCGCGGTCATTGGCGTCCGGCACGTAGTCGAGGATGATGCGCTCCAGGGCCGGAAAGATGTCGAGGGCGACCATGCAGCGCCCCTCGTTGGTTTCCGAACTTTCGCCCAGCAGCTGGATCGCCCGGCCGAGATTGCGCTGTCCGAGTCCCTTCTGGCCGAAGCGCTTGGTGATATCCGGTTCCTGGTTGAGGGTGTCGATGACTTCCGCCAGGGTCTTGATGCTCTTCTCGCCCGCGACCTCGCCGGCGGCCAGCTTCATGGTTTCGATCGGGGTCAGCTTTTCCGAGCGCGGCAGCCGGGTCAGTACGACCGCCACCGAGGCTGCGTAATTGAGATTGGGGTCCTGATGCAGTTGTTCGCGGGCCAGGGTGGTTTTGGTCTCCGAGCCGATGGCGTAGGCGGTCAAATCCTTTTGTCTCAGGTAGTCGGTGTTGTGGGAGACGTAGCAGATGCGGCAGCGGTCGATGATCGGCGCTTCCTCCTTTTCGGAAAGGAAGCGGTTGAACTCGGAATTGTTGCTGGTGGCGATGATCATGGTGTCGATGGGCCATTTGAAGCCGTCGATTTCGATGGTGCGGTTCTGAATCACCGCCAGATAGACCTGAACCAGGTCTTTTTTGTTCTTGAAAATCTCGTCCGAAAAGTGGATGCCGCCGCCGGCGACGCGTGCCAGGGCGCCCCGGCGCAGGTCGAAGCGGTACGGGTTGTTGGTGTCGGTGATATGCAGCAGCCGCTGGATCGACTCTTCGCCCAAAAGATCGACGGCGCTCGAGGTGATCTTGTCCTTGGCCGAGTACTTGCCGGTGATGGTGCCCAGACTTTCGGTCATCGGCACCGGGACGATCTCGATGTGTTTGAGCATGTCGTCGATTTTGCCGTCGGTGTGACGGCGGATATCGTTCCAGATGTACTCGCTGCAGGCTCCAAGCGGACGGTAGTTGCGGTACAGCTCGTCAATCTGCTTGTCCGAAAAACCTCCTTTGGCGGCCAGCCATTTCCGGCTTTCGTCTTCGGTCTCCCCCAGATTCATGGCCAGCACCATGGGGTCTTCGTAGGTCTGGGACTCGATGCGGCTCAGTTTGCCGTAGCCGCCTATCTTGTCCATGCCGGTGAAGGCAAAGGTGTATTTGCGGTTTTCCGGCTGGGCCAGAAAGCGCCGGTAACAGCTGCACAGATACTCGACAAAGAAGGTTTTGCCGTTGCCCGGCTCACCGACCAGGACAAAGGCCATCTCCTTGGAGGAGCCCCCTTCGGCGGCATCCTTGACGAAGGAGACAAAGCTGTTGATTTCGTCATACATGCCGATAACATGCTTGTCTCCCTGCCGAAAGATCTTGAAATCGTAAGTGGTCTTGCCGTTGACCACCGTCTTTTCGATCGGCTGCTCCAGAATCATGCGGGCAATACCCTGCACGGCGTTTTCAAAGCGGCGCTGACCGCGCTGAACCGCCTTGACGTGATTGATCAGGGTCGGGGCTGTTGCTCGGGTTGCCATCGCTGTCCTCCCGTGGTGGTAGATTCACTGCGCTGTAGCACAAAGTATAGCCGCTCAGGAGGGCATTTCCACCGGGGAGGAGACAGGGGCCGGGGGCAGGGGGGGCGTCAGGCGAGGCCAAAACGTTGCTGGACGTCGGCCGGAGCCGGCGTGTAGCAGGCAAATTCCATCGAGAAGGTTCCGCGCCCGCGGGTGGCGCTGCGCAGTTCGGTCATAAAGCCGAACATTTCGGCCAGGGGGACCCGGGCGCGTACGATCTCCATCTCTCCGTGGGAATCGACCGCTTCAATCTGACCGCGCTTTTGCTGCAGGGACGCCAGGACCTTGCCGGTGAATTCCCCCGGCGTGGTGATCTCCAGGTCCATGACCGGTTCGAGCAGGTGAATGCCCGCCTTGCGGGCGGCCATGGCCAGGCCCCGCTGGGCGGCGGCCCGCAGTCCGGCTTCGGAGCTGTTGCCCTCGGCCGGCAGATCGACCACCTCGACGATGAGATCGGTCAGCGGATAGCCGGTGGCGGTGCCCGCCTGGCAGGCCTGGGCCAGGGATTCGAGCAGCCCGGAACGCCATTCCTCCGGGATATCGGCCGTTTCCGGCAGGCCGATGTTGCAGCCGGCGCCGCTGGCCGCCGGTTGCAGCTGCAGTTCGATTTCCCCCTGCAGCAGTTTGCCCTCGGCCTCGCGCGCGAAGGTCTCCCGGTGCCGGACCTGGGACGTTACGGTCTCACGGTAGACCACCTGCGGTCGGCCGGTGACCACCTCGACGCCGAAATCGTCTTTCAGCCGGCGCACAAGCACTTCGAGATGCAGCTCGCCCATGCCGGTCAGAATGGTCTGGCCGGTTTCGGCATCCTCGCGCACCCGGAAGGTGGGATCTTCCCACTGCAGTTTCTCCAGTGCCGGGTTCAGGCGATCGCGGTCGTCGACGCCGCGCGGTTCCACAGCAATAGAGACCACCGGTTCGGGGATGTTCAGCCCGCTTAGGCGCAACGGCTGCCCGGGAGCACTCAGGGTATCCCCGGTCAGGGCGTCCTTCAGTCCGGTGGCGGCGACGATGTCTCCGGCTTCGGCCCGGTCGAGGCGCTCACGTTTGTGGGCGTGCATGCGAAACAGGCGCGCGACCTTTTCCCCCTGTCCCGTCCGGCTGTTGATCAGGGTGTCCCCCGGTTTCAGGGTGCCGCGATAAAGGCGCAGGTAGGTCAGTTTGCGCCCTTCGTCGGAGACCACCTTGAAGGCCAGGGCACAGGCGGGCTCTTTCGGGTCACAGGCAACCGGAACAGTCACGGTGGCATCGTCGAGCGGATGAGCGCTTTCGGACGGGCGGTCGAGCGGCGAGGGGAGGTAGAGGCCGACGGCGTCGAGCAGCGGTTGCATCCCCTTGTTGCGCAGGGCGCTGCCGAGAAAGACCGGAAAGATTCGGCCCTGCAAGGTCCCGGCGCGCAAGGCGGATTGCAAGGATGTCTCTTCGACCGGTTCGCCCTCAAGGAAGGCGGCGAGAATCTCTTCGTCAAAATCGGCCGCTGCTTCGATCAGCTGCTCACGTGCCTGCGCGATCTGGTCCCGCAGTTCGTCCGGAATCTCCCGTTCCTCGGGGTGTTCGCCCCGTTCGTCCCGGAAGACCAGGGCTTTCAGGCGTATCAGGTCGACAACGCCGACAAAGTCCGATTCCTGCCCGATGGGCCATTGCATCAGCACCGGGCGCGCGTTGAGCTGGGTGCGCATCTGGTCCAGCACTGCGGCGAAGTCGGCTCCGGTACGGTCCATTTTGTTGATGAGGCAGATGCGCGGCACATCATAACGGTCCGCCTGGCGCCAGACCGATTCGCTCTGGGGCTGGACCCCTTCGACGGCACTGAAGATGGCCAGTGCGCCGTCCAGGGCACGCAGGGAGCGTTCCACTTCGATGGTGAAATCGATGTGGCCGGGAGTATCGATCAGGTTGAACCACCATGTCTGCCAGCGGCAGCAGGTGGCGGTGGCGGTGATGGTGATGCCGCGCTCCTGCTCCTGCTCCATCCAGTCCATGGTGGCCGAGCCGTCATGCACCTCGCCCATTTTGTGAATCTCGCCGGTGTAGAACAAAAAGCGTTCCGACACCGTGGTCTTGCCGGCGTCGATGTGGGAGATGATGCCGAAGTTGCGTATCTGGTTCAGTGCCGGCCGCGTCATCAGGCTGCTCCCCGGGCGGTGTTCTTGCGCAGTCGTTCGAGCCGTTCGGGCGGGATGCTGTTCTGTTCGCAATAGCTGCGCTCGAGTTCCTCGATATGAAAGCGGTCCAGACCGCTGTTGGCAATGAAGTCCTCACGCAGGGCGACATCCTCGTTCTCCAGGATGTCGGGCAGCAGGCTGTGCAGATAAAGGGCCTCTTTGCGGATGGTCAGCAGGACATCACGGAACAGGCGTTTGGGGATTTCTCCCTGCCAGAGCCCCTGGGCGTTGAGTACTTCTCCCAGTTCCCGGCGCAGCTCTTCCTGTTCCGCCCGGGTGTTGGCGCGGGTGTAGAGATTGCGGAAGCGTTCCTTGACCTCGTGGAACAGGGTCTGCCAGAGGCGCTCCTCCCGGGCGACTTCCTCTTCCTGGTCGAGCAGCTGGCGGATGGTCATGCGGCCGTCGGCGATGGCCGCCAGCCCCTTGCGCAGCAAGGTGACCTTGGTGCGTCCGTAACGGCCGAGATAGCTGTTGCCGATGACATCCGAGAAAAAGAGCCGGTCAAAAAGGCCCTCTTCGAGTTCTTCAAAGGCGTTTCTGTTGCCCAGCAGGCTGCGAATGATTTCTTCGGTCAGGCGCATGCTCTCCATGAACGCCAGGCGGTTGATGTGGGCCGAGGCGCTGTCGTAGCGGTCGAAGTAGGTGATGATGCGGGAAAAGTTTTCCAAAAGGGCGATGTCGGCGCCGTCGCGGATGCGTTCGTCACAGATTTTGCCGGTCTCCAGCAGCATCTGTTCAAAGGCGTGGTCGCGGTTTTCGCTCGCCTGTTTTTTGGCTTCGAGCAGGCGCAGCATGTCCTCATTGGTGATGCCGGCATCGATGTCCGCCTCGTGCAGCAGGATGCCTTCGAGAATCTGGCGGGTTTCGGTGAGGTAGTCCTCCTTGTCGACCTCGTGCTGCATGCGGTCGTCGCGCAGCATTTCATCCAGAGTGAAAAAGAGCGCGCTCGGTATCTTGTTGCGCACCGACAGGGTTTTCAGCCGGGTCAGGCGCGCATTGTCGGCGGAACGGATGCGTCCGCGCCGGTTGCAGTCGATAAGAATGTTTTTGTACTCGTCGACGATACGCCGGTTGTCCGGATGCCGGTACATGACGTCGATGCGGATGCGCTCCTGCTGATAGCGGTCGATATCCAGGTCCTGGGCCAGGGCCTGCAGCTGGTCGAAGTCGGTGTCCCCGATCGCCTTGTTGGCGAAATAGAGGCGCGAGAAGAGTTCCGCATAGGCCTTGTGCGGCTTGTGTACCAGCTTGATCAGATACAGGGCGCTGCGCGGTCCGATGAGCCGAACCAGCTCGGAGACCAGTTCGCTGTCGTCGCCGGTGCCGACATGGGGACTGCGTTTGAGCTGCTTGCCCAGCAGCCGGACGATATCCCGCTGCTGCTGGCTGCGCCGGCCCGCTACCGGGCCGGTGAGAAAGAAGAAGTAGTTGCAGATGGCGTGGCCTTCGAGAAAGACCTGGTCGAGGCCGAGGCTGCCGTCGGTCTGGTCGGTGAAGACCAGTTCGTGATCATCCCGGTAGGTGGCGCCGTACAGCACCAGGCGGTTGCGGACTTCGGCCTTGGCCATGTCGGAAAGCGGCTGTTCGACGCCGAACATGTATTCGCAGAAGGTGCCCCCGTTGCCACGGTGCTCCAGGCGGTTGTCCTTCAGGACCAGTTCGTTACCCGGACTGAAAAAGCGCAAGGTATCGCCTTCCTGCTCGTAGAAGTAGTGCTGGTGCAGGTTGCTGCTGGCCACCGAGGCATAGTACTCGATGGTGTCATTGAGGTGTCCGTGCAGCCTGAGTTCCTGGTACATGCGTTTCAGTCCGGCAAGATAACGTTCATCCAATTAAATCGGTTTTGCTTCTGATTTCAAGTTGATTCGTCCTTGCTTCCGGTCTTTGTCCGCCAGCGCATGCCATCCAGGGCGAAGAAAAAGCCTTCGGGCAACTGCCGCTGATGCCGGCGGTGATCAATCTCGTGGTTCAGGTGGGTCAGAACGGTCCGCCGCGCTCCGATGCTCCGTCCGGTCTCAACGGCCCGGGCGACGTGGAAGTGGGTCGGATGAGGCCTGAGGCGCAATCCGTCGATGATCAGCAGGTCGAGGTCGTTCAGCAGGGGCAGCGATGCCTCCGGGATGGCACTGCAGTCGGTCAGATAGGCGACCGGACCGAAGCGGTAGCCGGTTGCGGTCCCCTGGCCGTGAATCAGCGGTACCGGGATCACTTCGACGCCGCAGATGACGGTCGGGCCCGTCAGGATATGGCTGGTCAGCTGCGGCCGGTAGCCTTGCGGCAACGGGTCGGTGAAGATGTAGGGGAAGACCCGGTGCAGGTGTCGGATGGTTGCTTCCTCGCCGTAGACCGGAATCGCCTGCCCCTGGCGATGGTTGTAGGGGCGCAGATCGTCGATGCCGTGGACATGGTCGGCATGACCATGGGTGAACAGGACGGCGTCGATGCGCTCGATCCCTTCGCGCAGGGCCTGCTGACGCAGATCCGTGGAGGTGTCCACCAGAATGTTGCCGCCGGGGGCGCGCACCAGCAGGCTGCAGCGGGTGCGATGATTGAGCGGGTCGTCGGAGCGGCACACGGCGCAGTCGCAACCCGGCATGGGGACGCCGGGACTGCCGCCGCTGCCGAGAATAATGACTTCGAGTTCTGCTTCGGGAGTCGTCATCGCATTCACCGCTGCAGGCCGGGCTCAGACCCTGAAGGCCCCGACCTCGTCCTCGAGAGTGTTGACCTGTCCGGTCACGTCTTCCAC
>CAZCUR010000098.1:0-8497 GCA_964501815.1 uncultured Geothermobacter sp. | reverse complement strand
TCTCACGCCCCCTCCGGGGGCCGTGTCAGCACGTCCAGGAACTCCCCGCCGAACCGCTCCAGCTTGGTCAGGCCGACACCGTTGATTTGCAGCAGTTCCTGGGCGGTCTGCGGCACCACGGCGGCCATTTCCGCCAGGGTGGCGTCGGAAAAAACCATATAGGGCGGAATCCCCTGGGCATCGGCGATCTGTTTGCGCCGGGCACGCAGGCGCTCGAACAACGCCGCGTCGCAGTCGACGACCGGACCGCGGCGTTTGCGCGGTTTGGCGGCCGCCTTGAGCCGCATGCGCGGTCGGGCCAGCTCGATGGATTCCTCGCCGCGCAGCAGCGGCCGGGCTTTTTCGGTCAGTTTCAAGACCGAATAGTTGCCGATATCCTGCAGCAGATAGCCGCGCTGAATCAACTGGCGCAGCAGACTGGTCCAGTGGTCGGCGCCCTGATCCCGGCCGATGCCCCAGGTCGACAGCTGGTGGTGACCATTGGCGCGAATACGCTCGTTGTCGGCGCCGCGCAGCACCTCGACCACATAGCCGATGCCGAAGCGCTGACCAACCCGGAAGACACAGGAGAGCGCCTTGCGAGCGTCCTCGGTGGCGTCAAAGGTCTCGGGCGGATCGAGACAGGTGTCGCAGTTGCCGCAGTCCTGATCGAGATTTTCGCCGAAATAGCCGAGCAGCGCCCGGCGCCGACAGCCGCGCTCCTCGGCATAAGCGACCATGGCATTGAGCTTGTGCAGCTCGATACGCACCTGTTCGGGATTCTCCGACTGCTCGATCAGGCCGCGCACCAGGGCAATGTCGCCATAGCCGAACAGCAGCAGGGCCTCGGAGGCAAGGCCGTCGCGCCCGGCCCGACCGGTCTCCTGGTAGTAGCTCTCGAGGTTCTTCGGCAGGTCATAGTGCACCACGAAGCGCACGTTCGGCTTGTCGATGCCCATGCCGAAGGCGACGGTGGCCACGACGATATCGATATCGTCACGCAGAAACGCCTCCTGGGTGGCGTGGCGCAGGTCATCCGGCAGACCGGCGTGGTAGGGCGCGGCGCGCAGGCCGGCGGCGGAGAGTTTTTCGGCGATCTGCTCGGTGCGCTTGCGCGACAGGGCGTAGACGATGCCGGAAGCCTTCCTGTGCCGGGCGAGAAAGCGCCGCAGCTGCTCAAAGGGGCGCACCTTCTCCAGCACCGTGTAGCGGATGTTGGGACGGTCGAAGCTGGCGACATGGTGGTGGGCCCGTTCCAGGCCGAGGCGCTCGACAATGTCGCGCCGGGTCTGCGGGTCGGCCGTGGCGGTCAGGGCCACAAGGGGCACCCCGGGGAAATGTTGGCGCAGCACGGGAAGCTGCAGGTATTCGGGACGGAAATCGTGCCCCCACTGGCTGATGCAGTGAGCCTCGTCAATGGCGACCAGGGCGATATCAAGGGTACGCAACCGCTGCAGGAAAGCGTCGGTCAAAAGCCGTTCCGGCGCAACGTACAAAAGGTCGAGTTCGCCGGCGTGCAGCCGGGCAAGAATCCGGCGTGATTCCTCGGCCCCAAGGGCGGAATGGTAGCAGGCGGCGGCGACACCGAGCTGGCGCAGGCTGTCGACCTGGTCCTTCATCAGCGCAATCAGCGGCGACACGACAAGCGCCGTCCCCGGCCGCACCAGCGCCGGCAGCTGATAGCAGAGGGACTTGCCGCCGCCGGTCGGCATCAGCACAAAGGCGTCCTTGCCGGCGGCCAGGGCGCGCACAACCTCCTCCTGACCGGGCCGGAAGGAGCGAAAGCCGAAGACGGTTTCCAGGGTCTCGCGCAGCGGGTCGGTCGTGACGGGGCTGTCACCCTGGGACAGGTCGGTCATGAGGCCTCTCCCTTGTCGGCCGTGCCGCGCCGGTGCAGGTGGACCGGCTGCCGCCCCTTGCGCACCTTCATGTTGAGCAGTTCGACGGCCACCGAAAAGCCCATGGCGAAATAGACATATCCTTTGGGAACGTGCAGCCCCAGCCCGTCGGCCATCAGGGTCACGCCGATCAGGATCAGGAAACTGAGTGCCAGCATCTTGAAGGTGGGATGGCTTTCAATGAAACGACCGATGGCACCGGACGCCATCATCATGGCCAGCACCGCCAGCACGATGGCGAGCATCATCACCGGCAGATGGCGTGCCATGCCGACGGCGGTGATGACCGAATCGAGGCTGAAAACGATATCGAGCAGGGCGATCTGCACCAGCACCCCGACAAAGCCGCTGGCGCCTGTGGGCACCGCCTGCCCCTCCTCCCCTTCGAGGCTGTGATGGATCTCGAAGGTGCTCTTGACCAGCAGGAAAAGACCACCGCCGAGCAGGATCAGGTCGCGACCGGAGAAGGCATGACCGAACAGCTCAAACAGCGGCGCGGTCAGCCCCATGACCCAGGCGAGCGACACCAGCAGCAAAAGCCGCGTCACCATCGCCAGGGCCAGCCCCAGGATGCGCCCTTTGCCGCGCTGATGCTCCGGCAGACGCCCGACCAGAATGGTGATAAAGATGATGTTGTCGATGCCCAGAACGATCTCCAGGGCGGTCAGGGTCACCAGGGCCAGCCAGGCCTCGGGGTCAGCGAACCAGTGCATGATGCAGTCTCCGAAAACAGGGACTAGATGGGCCAGGTGTCGCGGTAGCCGTCAGGATAGAAGCGCTCTTTGGTGCGATTGAAATAACCGAACTGAATCTCCGGATGGTCGGCCTTGAGCCGGTCGAGAAAGCGTTTCATGCCGAAACCGCCGCCGTCGATACCAATGGCGCGTGCGTACAGCACCGGATCAATGGCCAGGTTGCGCATCTGGATCAGGTCGACACCGGCGCTGTCAATCAAATCCGACAGGGCGCGGTACTCCTCCTCCCGGTCGGTCACCCCCGGGAAGACCAGGTAGTTGAGCATGGTGAACAGGCCGTTCTTCTTCGCCCGGTGGATGCTGTCGACAACGTCTGCGAACCGGTAGCCGCGCGGCCGGTAGTAGGCATTGTAGCGTTCCTCGATGGCCGAATTGAGCGACACCCGAATCGACTCGATCCCGGCCTCGGCCAGGCTGTCGATGGCATCGGGAAGCGAGGCGTTGGAGTTGAAATTGATGGTGCCACGTGCTGTCTGCCGGCGCATCTCGCGCACCGCTTCGGCGATCACCCGGTGCTGCAGAATCGGATCCCCCTCGCATCCCTGACCGAAGGAGACGATGGCGTTCTCGGCAGACAGCAGGTGCGGCACCGCCACCTCGCACAGCTCCTGCACCGTGGGGACAAAGCTGAGCCGTTCCTGGCTCGACGGGCAGCACTCGGACTCCTGCAGGGAAATGCAGCCGACACAGCGGGAGTTGCACACCGGCGAGGTCGGCAGCGGTGCCTCCCAGCGGCCGAAGAAGAGGTTCTTGGCGGCAAAGCAATGATAGTCGAGGGCGCAGCGGGCCAGCTGCTCGTACAGCCGGTTGTCCGGGTAGCGCGCCAGCCGCTTGCGCACCAGCGGTTCGAGCTTGCGGTCATCAAAATGATGCGGTTGCCACTGGGGATTGCAGTCGACCTTGACCGCGGCGGCATAGAACCGCTCTTCCTCGACACACCAGCCGACCGCGGCATAGGACCAGAGCGGCAGCGTCACCTGCTTGGCGTCCCAGGCGGCGGCCGGCAGCAGGGTGCGGGTGTATCCCGGGGTGAGAAAGACACTGACCGCCTGAATACGGCCGCCGCCCCAGGCGCGCGGCAAGGTTTCACGGGTCACCAGCCGGCCGCTTTGGCGGTCGAAACCGACCGGCGGGGTGTCGGGGATGGTGAACAGACGGCTGCCTTCGGGCAGGGGAATCAGCTCTTCCGCCTCCGGCCGGCAGGGTGCCAGGCCCCGGCCGCCGGCCAGCAGCAGGTCGGGATGTTCAAAGACCTCGCCGTTTTCGTCGGCGACCACGGTCAAAAAGGTGCGTTTTGGGCTCACGGCAGGCTCCGGCAGGGTTGAAATCCGGCGCTGACTATAGCACAGCCGCAACAGCAGCGACAATTTGGCAGAAGGCGGCAATTCGGGTATCCTCGCGCTCATGCGTATCCTTCTGGTCACCCTGCACAGCCGCTACATCCACGCCAGTCTGGCCCTGCCGTATTTGGCCGCGGTCTGCCACGACCTGCCGGTGGAGGTTGCCCGGCTGGAGTTTACCCTGCAGGAGCCGAAGGAATCGCTGCTGGCGCAGATTCTGGAGCACAAACCCGACCTGGTCGCCTTTTCCACCTACCTGTGGAACCGCCATGCCACCCTGGAGCTGGTCGACGCCCTGCACGCGGCCAGGCCTGAGGTGCGTCTGGTGCTCGGCGGTCCCGAGGTCAGCTTCGACGGGCCGGAGCTGTTCCGGCGTCACCCCGGTCTTTACGCCCTGGTGCGCGGCGAGGGGGAAGGCCCGTTCCGCGCTCTGGTCGAGGCGCTGCTGGCCAACCGGCCGCCGGCTGACATCCCCCGGCTGTGCGTCAGGAGCAAGGACGGCAGCCCGCAGGAAGGTCCGGAGGGAGCACCGCTGGACCATCTGGATGCCATCCCCTCCCCCTTCGCCCTCGGCCTGGTCGACACCAGCCGCGGCCAGGTCTACCTGGAAACCAGCCGCGGCTGTCCCTACGACTGCGCCTTCTGCATGAGCGCCCTCGACAGCAGGGTGCGCAGCTTCTCGATGGCGCGCATCGAGCGGGACCTGGCCTGGCTGATGGAGCGCGAGGTGCCGCTGGTCAAGCTGGTCGACCGCACCTTCAACTACGACGCCGCCCGCGCCCGGCACATTTGGCGCTTCATCCTCGAGCACAACCGCACCAGTCGCTTTCACTTCGAAATCGGCGCCCACCTGCTCACCGACACCTGTCTCGAGCTTTTGGCGCGGGTACCCGAGGGGATGTTCCAGTTCGAAATCGGCGTCCAGTCGACCCTGCCGGCAACCCTGTCGGCCGTCGGCCGCCGGGCCAGCCTGGACAAACTGGAACAGAACGTGCGCGCCCTGGTTCGGGCGGGCAATATCCACCTGCACCTCGACCTGATCTTCGGCCTGCCGGGGGAGGATTATCATCACTTTCTCGCCTCCATCGACCGGGTGCTGGCGCTCAACCCCGACCATTTGCAGGTTGAACCGGTCAAGCTGCTGCCCGGAGCGCCCCTGCGCCGGCAGGCCGGTCAGCTCGGCATCCGTTTCGACCCCAATCCGCCCTACACGGTGCTGGCAACACCGGACCTCGATTTCGACCGGCTGGAGCAGCTGCGCGCCGTCAGCCGTCTGCTCGACCTGACCTGGAACAGCCGGCGCTTCATCCACCTGTACCGGCAACTGGCCGCGCTGGGGCACGCGGTCTCGTCCATCCTCGACAGGCTGGCAAGCTGGTGCCGCGCCCGCGGCGCCCTGCGCCATCCTCTTGGGCTGACCGCCCTGTACGCCCTGGTCGACAGCTGGATACTGGAGACCTGCCCGCAAGAGGAGCAGAGCGCCCTGCGCCAGGCGCTGCTGCGCGACCACGCCCGCAACGAGCGCATCCAGCCCGCAGCACCGCCCCCCTATGCCGGAGAGTCTCTGAACGCCGCCGAAACAGCCCGGGTGCACAAGGTGCTGGAGCGTCTGCGCACCGAAAAGGCGCAAAGCGGCCGCCTGCACTGGTACGCCTGCGCCCTCGACCGGCTGCCCGGACGCAAAGGGCTGCGCACGCCGGTGCTGTTCACCTACCGCCACAGCAGCGGCCGGCGTCTGCAGGTCGAGGAATTCTGGCTGACGGAAAAAGACGTTGTGCCTGTCGATGAATGAGGCGTGACGTCGGACGGAGGCTGGATATTCGTAGGGCCGAAGCCCCCCTGCAACCGGGTTCGGCCCTGACGACAAGCTTGCGCGGAATCAGATCTCGCCCCGCAAAACCTTCTCCTGGCATTCCGGACAGTAGCCGTGGGTGAATTTCAGGTCGTGGTGCTCGTGGAAATAGTGTTCCACCTCGGACCAGCTCTGCTGGTCGTCACGAATCTTTTTGCACACTGAGCAGATAGGCAGAATCTGCCACAGACCGGCCATTTCGTTGATGTCCTGGAGATCGAGCAGCACCAGATCCTGACCGCGCCAGTCAAACGGCACGGCGGTCATCAGGGCGTAGAAGCTTTTGACCTGGCCGGCAGCATCGCGAAACTCCAGTTGGGCACGCATCCGTTCCAGCGTTCGGCTGCGCCGCACCTTGGCGACAATATCGCGCAACGGACAGATGCGGCAGTGTTCGGCGTGGCCGCACCCCTCCGGGCTGGTCTCGTGGTTGGCACAGGCCAGCAGTTCCCCAGTGGTGCACTCCCGGGGCAGAGCCCTGTTACGCACCAGCCGGCTGGCGGTCGCATTGCAGGCGCGCACCCGGAAGTTCTCATCCACCACCAGCATCATCGCCGGGCTGGCATCCAGCATCGCCTGCAGCAGGCTGCCCTCCGCCTCCAGATTGGTCAACACCATCGCAGGACCCTTCCTTCTCCCCTCCCAATAAAAAACGCCCGAAGGCTCGCATCCCCCAGGACGTTCCCAAAACGTGTGGCATTGTGCCAAAAAACGGCCACCGTTGTCGAGATAGACAAATTTAATCCTTCTGTCCCCAGACCTTTTCCAGGAACTGGTCGCGCCCGGAACCCGAGCGGTAGAACCAGTAGCGCAGCGGGTTCTTGCTGGAATAATCCTGATGATACTCCTCGGCCGGGTAGAAGGTCGAAGCCGGGACGATCTCGGTGACGATCGGCTTGTCAAAGCGGCCGCTCTGCGCCAGCTGCCGTTTCGACTCCTCGGCCAGGCGGCGCTGCTCTTCGTTGTGGTAGAAGATGGCACTGCGGTACTGGCTGCCCCGGTCGACGAACTGGCCGCCGGCGTCGGTGGGATCGATGTTGCGCCAGAAGACATCGAGCAGCTCACGATAGCCGATTTTGTTCGGGTCATAGCGAATCTGCACCGCCTCGGCGTGACCGGTGCCGCCCGCGGAGACCTCCCGGTAGGTCGGGTTGACCTTGTGGCCGCCGGTGTAGCCCGAAATGACCTCGATCACCCCGTCCAGCTCTTCAAAGGGGTGCTCCATGCACCAGAAGCAGCCTCCGGCAAAGGTTGCAGTCGCCGTCTCATCTCTGTTCATGGTCGCCTCGTCGCCGGCCGCAAGGCTCAACAAGGGCCAGGCGGCCAGGGCCAAAAGCAGAAAAACCAGGGTACGCATAAGGGACTCTCTTTTTCAGCGGCAGGCCGGCAGGCCGCTCCAGCGGCCGTCAACCCACCCGTTTCTCCTACTCTACCACCTTCCGGGTTGCCGAGGGGGGATGTGCGTGTTAAAGATGCCTCAGCTGGTTCCCCTCTCTACCATCGAGGACGCGCATGAACCCCAACCGCCCGGCCATCCCTGAATTGAATCACCCGGCGACCCTGGTCTGGCTCGCCCTGTTCGCCGCCGTCCTGGTCTGGTCGGGCTGGCAGCCCCACGACCGCTTCACCTGGTTTCTCGAGGTCGCTCCGGCACTGATCGGCCTGGTACTGCTGGCCGCCACCCGGCGCCGGTTCCCGCTGACCCCGCTCTGTTACGGGCTCATTCTGCTGCACAGCGTCATCCTCATGATCGGCGGCAAGTACACCTATGCCCAGGTGCCGCTGTTCAACTGGCTGAAGGATGTCCTGGACCTGGGGCGCAATCACTACGACAAGGTCGGCCATCTGGCCCAGGGATTCATCCCGGCACTGGTGGCGCGCGAGATTCTGCTGCGCACCTCGCCGCTGCAACGGGGCGGCTGGCTGTTCACCATCGTCACCTGCATCTGCCTGGCGGTGAGCGCCTTTTACGAGCTGATCGAATGGTGGGTCGCCGTTTGGTCCGGCACCGCCGCCGAGGCCTTTCTCGGCACCCAGGGCTATATCTGGGACACCCAGTCCGACATGTTCATGGCCCTTGTCGGCGCCATTTGCGGCCAACTGCTGCTCGCCCGAGTGCAGGACCGCCAGCTTGAAGGTGCGCCGCCGGCACCCCAATCGCCAACCGGAGCCGAAGCGCAAACAGATGAGACCATCCGGATCGCGGCCCCCCAAGACTGGCCGCGCATTCTCGCCATCTACAACCAGGCGGTTGAGGAACGCCACTGCACCGCCGACCTGGAACCCGCCACCCTCGAAAGCCGCCGGGACTGGCTCGAAACCCACCTGGATGAGCGTTATCCGATCCTGGTGCTGGAACAGCAGGAAGAGATGCTCGGCTGGTGCAGCCTGAGCCCCTGGCGCAAGGACCGCAAGGCCCTGGAGGGGGTCGCCGAGGTCAGCTATTACCTCGACCGTGCCGCGCGCGGACGCGGACGGGCCAGTCGCCTGCTGCGGGCCGCCCTCGCGCATGCCCGCAGGCACGGTTTTCACACCCTGATTGCCATTCTCATGGAGGTCAACGAGCCCAGCCTGAAACTGCTGCAGCGCTTTGGCTTCCAGCCCTGGGGGCGCCTGCCCGACGTCGCTCACTGGCCCGACGGCAGCCGCTGCGGCCAGCTCATCTACGGGTTG
>CAZCUR010000097.1:0-8796 GCA_964501815.1 uncultured Geothermobacter sp. | reverse complement strand
ATGGCCCCATATTGCCCCCCGCCGGGCTGGACTGTCAATCCGGCAGGGTGATGAAAAGCGACCGGCGCGGCCGGCCATCGACCGCCCGGCTGCGATGACCGCGCCCGGTGGTATCCTCGGCGAGCAGGATGTCGCCGGGGCCGAAACGGCGCACCTCGCCGCTGCCGACCTCGATATCGACCTGACCTTCGAGCATGATGACATACTGGCGAGCCGGAGCGTTGTGCCAGTCGTAGTCGTAGTCCCCTTCGGTCAACCGGAAGACCAGCTCCCTGACCGGATGACCTTGCGACAGCAGGCCGATGGCACCGGCGTCCTGCAACGGAATGGCGATCTCCTCAAAATGCGATTCACCATCGTCGCCGGTATAAAGACGGGTGACGACTTCACAGCGTTCAGGCATCGGAGACCTCCCTTGCCGCCAGGGCGGCGCCGACCACCCCGGCATCGTTCTGCAGCTGCGCCCGCACCACCTCGGATTCGAGCCTCAGCAGGGGGCCAAAGGCATCCCACTGGTGGCTCAGGCCGCCGCCGATGATGACCAGGTCGGGGAAGAGCAGCCGCTCAAGGGCCTGCAGATAGCGACTGAAGCGGGCGGCAAAATCGGGCCAGTCGATCCGGTCGCGCCGGCGGGCCCGGTCGGAGGCGAGCTGCTCGGCATCGCGGCCTTCGAGCTGCAGGTGTCCCAGTTCGGTGTTGGGCACCAGCACGCCGTCCCGAAACAGCGCCGAGCCAAGTCCGGTGCCGATGGTGATCAAAAGCACCGTCCCCCGGCGTTCCGCGCCGGCGCCGAAACGCATCTCGGCCAGCCCCGCGGCGTCAGCATCATTGATCAGGCTCACCGATCGGTCGAGCCGGTGGGATATTTCGCCGGCGGCATCCAGACCGATCCAGGCCGCATCGATGTTGGCGGCGGTCAGAACGACACCGTCACGAATCGCCGAAGGCAGTCCGATACCGACGTCTCCCTGCCAGTCCAGTTCCTGAACCAGTTGCGCAAGCTGCGTCATGACGCCGTCCGGCGTCGCCGGCCGGCAGGTCGGCACGCGCCGCACCTGCCCGACGACACAGCCCCGGTCGACATCGACCGGGGCCGCCTTGATATTGCTGCCTCCGACATCAATACCGAGAATCTGCATGGGTCCGAATCAGGCTCCTTCCTGGTAGAGATGGACATCCCGCTGCGGGTAGGGAATGGAGATGCCGGCCTCGTCGAAGGCCAGCTTGACCTTTTCGGTCAGATCCCAGCGCACCGCCCAGTAGTCTTCCTTCTTGACCCAGGGACGGCAGACGAAGTTGACGCTGCTGTCGGCCAGTTCGCTCACGGCAATGACCGGTTCGGGGTCCTTGAGGATACGCGCGTCGGCGTCGACCAGGCGCTGCAGAATCTGACGTGCCTGTTTCAGGTCGTCATCATAGCCGATGCCGAAGACCAGGTCGACGCGCCGGGTCGGCCGGGCGGCGTAGTTGGTGATGTTGCCGCCGTAGATGTTGCCGTTGGGGACGATCACCTCGCAGTTGTCGGGCGTCTTCAGGATGGTCGTGAAAATGCCGACCTTCTCCACCGTCCCGGCGGTACCGGCCACCTCGACATAATCCCCGGCCTTGAAGGGGCGGAACAGGATGAGCATGACACCGGCGGCGAAGTTGCCAAGCGAATCCTTCATCGCCAGGCCGACCGCCAGACCGGCGGCGCCGAGCAGGGCGACCAGCGAGGTGGTATCGACGCCCAGGCGGTCGAGGGCGGCGATGATGACAAAGAGAATGAGGACGGTGCGGGTGAGCGAGCCGACGGAATCGACCAGGATCTGGTCCATTCCGGAACGCTCGAGCAGCTTGCGCACCACCGATGTGACCACGCCGGCCAGAAAACGACCGACGATGAAAACGACAAGGGCGCTGATGATATTGATGGACCAGGGGATGACGTAGGCGTTGACGAACGCCATCGACAGGATCGGTTCTTCGGGCATGGTTCCCTCCTCGGGTTGGCAATCTGTCAGACAGCTTACCAGAGGCGAACGCACATGCCAGTTCAGCCCTGTTTTTGTCGTTCCCGCGCCAGCTTCCAGGCCTCCTCGACCAGGGCGTCGGCCAGGTCGGCCTCGGGCACCTTGCGCACGATGGCGCCGTTGCGGAACAGAAGCCCCTGCCCCCTGCCGCCGGCGATGCCGAGATCGGCCTCGCGTGCCTCGCCGGGACCGTTGACCACGCAGCCCATGACCGCAATGGTCAGGGGCACCGGCAGGTCACTCAGGCGCTGCTGCACCTGTTCGGCGGTGTCGATCAGATCGATCTGGCAGCGGCCGCAGGTCGGGCAGCTGACGAAGACGGGACCACGCTGGCGCAGGCCGAGGCTTTTGAGAATCTCGAAGCCGACGCGCACCTCATCGACCGGATCGCCGGTCAGCGACACGCGCAGGGTGTCGCCGATGCCGTCGTACAGCAGCACGCCGAGCCCGATGGCGCTTTTGATCGTGCCGCTGAAACTGGTGCCTGCCTCGGTGATGCCGATGTGCAGCGGATAGTCGACCTTTTCGGCCAGCAGCCGGTAGGCCTCGACCGTGCGGCGGATATCGGAGGCCTTGAGGCTGACCTTGATCTCGAACCAGTTCAGTTCTTCAAGGATGCGGATGTGACCCAGGGCGCTTTCGACCATCGCCTCGGCGGTGGGATGGCCGTATCGCTCCAGCAGTTCCTTTTCCAGCGAACCGGCGTTGACGCCGATGCGGATCGGCACCCGGCGCTCGGCGCAGGCGCGCACCACCTCTTCAACCTTCCAGCGTTCGCCGATATTGCCGGGATTGATGCGCAATCCGGCCACGCCGGCCTCGAGGGCGCGCAGGGCGAGCCGGTAGTCGAAGTGGATATCGGCAACCACCGGCAGGGAGGTTCCGGCAACGATGGTATCGAGCGCCTCGGCCGCGGCCATATCCGGAACGGCGCAACGGATGATCTCGCAACCGGCCTGTTCCAGGCGGCTGATCTGTTCCAGCGTGGCGGCACAGTCGCGGGTGTCGGTGTTGGTCATCGACTGCACCGACACCGGCGCGCCGCCGCCGACGGCAACGGAACCCAACTGGATCGGACGGGTGGTACGCTTCATGGCTGTTTCGGTCATCACAGGGCATAAATCCTTGTTATTGCGGCCTCCGTTCAATTTTCTCACCCTGTTCACCAAACTGGCAATGTGTGAACAAACCGAAAATCGTGAACAAGGGGCCGGTCAGCGCAGTGTACGACCGCGTCCGGGCCGGGTCAAGGCACCGTGTTTGTTTGACATCCTGCCCGTACCGACCTATCTTGCCGGCACCGGACAGCAAGGGGACTCCCATGGACAGAGCGACGGAACAGAACATCCTGCAGATCGACATCGAACGCAACAATGCCGACGGCATCGGCGTCGGCCACCACGCCGGACGCGAGGTGCTGATCTTCGGTGCCTTTGCCGGTGAACGGGTCGAGGCCGGCATCATCCACCGTGGCCGGCAGCGCTGGATCGGCCGGCTGCGGCGGGTGGTGAAGGCGCATCCGGCGCGCCGCCGCCCGCCCTGCGCCATCCTTGACCGCTGCCAGGGCTGTCCCCTGATGGATCTGGAAACGAGCGCGCAGCTAAAGACCAGGCAGGAGCTGGTCCGGCGGGCGCTGCGGGAGGCGGGCCTGGATGGTATCGACGTCCCCCCTGTCCATGCCGCGCCGCAAGATCTCGGCTGGCGCACCAGCGCCAAGCTGGCCATCGGCCGCAACCGCAGGGGCGTGGTCATCGGACTGTACCGGCGCGGCAGCCACGACATCGTCGATCTGCGCGCCTGTCCGCTGCACCATCCGCTGATCAACCGGGTCATCGAGGTGGCGCGCGAAGAGATCGCGCGCCAGAAGCTGCCGGTCTGGAATCCGAAACAGCAGCGCGGCCTGCTGCGCTACCTGCTGGTGCGGGTCAGCCCGGCCTTCAACAAGGCGCTGGTGACCATTGTCACCGACCGGCGCGACTTCAACCGCGTCAACGCCCTGGCCGGCTGGCTCAAACGCAAGGTGCCGGAGGTGATCGGCATCCACCAGAATGTCAATGCCAGTACCGGCAACGTCATTCTCGGTCGCGAAACCCTGAAGATGACGGGCGCCCCCGACCTGCGTGACCGCATCGGCCCCTTCACCATCCACCTGGGACCGACCTCCTTTCTGCAGGTCAACCCGGCGCAGGCGGAAAAGATGTACGCGACCATCGCCGACTGGCTGGCGCCGAAAGAGCGGGAGGAGGTCCTCGACCTCTACTGCGGCATCGGCGGTATCGCCATGCATCTGGCGGCGCGCGGCGCGTCCGTCACCGGCATCGAGGCGGTGCCCGAGGCGATCAGGCATGCCGAGCGCAACGCCCGGGGCAACCGGCTGGAAAACTGCCGCTTCATCGCCGGCGAGGTCGAACAGGAGCTGCCGCGCCTGCTGGCGAAAATGCCCGCAGGCTGCCCGGTGGTGGTCAACCCACCGCGCACCGGCTGCCGCGAGGAGGTGCTGGACCTGATCGCGCAGCATCGGCCGCGCACCCTGATCTACATGTCGTGCAATCCGGTCACCCTGGCGCGGGACCTGGCTCTGCTAAGCGGCAGAGGGTTCAAGGTGGAGAAGCTGGAAGCCTGGGACATGTTCCCCCAGACCGCGCATGTCGAATGCCTGGCGAAAGTGGTTCCGCAGGAGGGAGCGAAAAAGGCTCAACGGCAAGGCCGGTCGAAGCCGGCCGCCAGCCGCAGCAGGAAGAGCAGAACCGGCAGGGCGTGAAAGACCAGGTCGAAGATATCGATGGGCCGGTGGAGTTGACCTGACAGCAGCAGGCGCACCTTTTCAACCAGGTGCGGCTCCGGACTGAAGGGAGCCAGGCCGGCGGCCAGAGCCAGCAGGGCCAGGGGAAGAAGAGGCAGACGCCGCAGCCAGACCATCAGTCCTCGACCTTGTTGTCTTTTTGCCGCTCGAACTGGCGCAGGCGCTCCTTCAGTTCATCGGAAAGAACCACCTGGCCGTCCAGAACGCAGCCCGGCCGGCCGGGAATGCACTCCCCGCCCAGCTTGCGGCAGCAGCCGCTGTCGTGATCGAAATTCTTGCAGCTGAAGGTCATGGCAGCTATCCCGTCTTTCCGCACGTGCGTTCATGCGGAATAACAGAAAATATCTTTTTATGATTCAGCTTTTTTCGGCAGTTTCCAGGCGACCCGGACATCGTCGCGCCGCAGAGTGTACTTGAGCCCGTCCCAGTATTCGAGCAGCGCCTGCACCAGCTTGCGCGCCGAACCGAACTGGTCGCGAAATTCGGCCAGACTGATGGTTTCATGGGACGCAAAGTGGCGGCGCAGCAGGTCAAGGGCCTGCTCGTAGGTCTGCCGGTGCAGGGAATGCTCGCTGCTGAGGCGCACCAGTTTCCCCTGGTCGTAGAGCAATTGCAACAGAGGCAGCATCTGCTCCAGGCCCATGCCGAGCTTGCCCGCCATCTCCCTGTTGTTCTTCGCCTGCGCCCCCTCGCGGAGGTACAGCTCTTCCACCCGGTCGAGGTCTCGCTGCAGTTTTTCATCCAGCTGAACGGCAAAGCCGGGCCGCCGCACCTGGTCCCCCTCCCCCTCCAGCTCCCCTGAGGCCAACAGGTCGGCGACCAGCTGGTCAAAGGCCTTTTGCCTGAGCCTGGCCGGCAGAATCCCCTTGAGGGACGCCCGGGGCATGCCCGCCTGCAGCGGTTCGTTCCGGTGAAACCGTTCCACCGCTTCGAGCAGCTGTATCCGCCAGAGAGAGATGGTCTGGACCGGCAGCCACTGGTCGGCAAGATGACGGACCAGGCCCGCCTGTTCAAGGGCTTTGAGGTGATCGCCAATGCGATCGCGCCCCAGACCGGAACTCTGTTCCAGTTCGCGCAGACCGGCACACTCAAGCTCCTGTATCTTCTGCAGCAGGAAGGACCGTTCTCCCGATTCGAGCTCTTCAAGAGCCCGAATCACCTCGGTGCGAAACCGCTTGTGCCGACCGGGATTGGCGTCGATGACCACGCCGCCGCCGATGGTGGTCACCGGGGAATAGGAACGGATGATGAAACGGTCGAGCCGATGGGCGACCATGGGCCGGTCGAGGTGAATCTGGACCATGGCGCTCTCGCCGGGGCGCAGCACGTCCCGGTCGAGCAGAACGACAATCCCGACCGCGCGGGCGGTGCCGAGCATCAGGTGCACCGGGTCGCGAAAGCGCAGCGGCCGCGGGGCCTCGGACAGCAGATTGAGCCGGGCGTCGAAGCGGACAGTTGGACCGAAGATGCCCGGCGTGGCGATAACCGAGCCGCGCGGCACCTTGTCCCGGTCGAGACCGGCCAGGTTGAGGGCGACCCGCTGGCCGGCAACCGCCTGCCCGACCTTTTTGCCGTGCACCTGGACCTCGCGCACCCGAACCTTCAGCCCGGCCGGCAGCACTTCGACCTGGTCGCCGACGCTCACCTGCCCCGACAGCAGGGTTCCGGTGATCACGGTGCCGAAGCCGGCGACACTGAAATGGCGGTCGACCGGCAGGCGCAGGGGGCCGTCGGCCGGCTTGGGATCGATCTGGCGCACCTCCGCCATGATGGTGCGCACCAGTTCCGGGATTCCCTCGCCGTGCAGGGCGGAGACCCGGCAGCAGGGGGCGTTTTCCAGGAAGGAGCCGGCGACCTCTTCGCGAATCTCCTCTTCCACCAGTTCGATCAGTTCTTCGTCGGCGCTGTCGCACTTGGTCAGGACGATGATGCCGCGCGGGATCTGCAGCAGTTTGAGAATCTGCAGATGCTCACGCGTCTGGGGCATGACCCCTTCGTTGACATCGACCACCAGCAGCACCAGGTCGATGCCGCCGATGCCGGCGAGCATGTTGTTGATGAAGCGTTCATGCCCCGGCACGTCAACCACACCGGCCAAGGTGCCGTCGGGCAGGCGGAAGGGAGCAAAACCCAGGTCGATGGAGATGCCGCGGCGCTTCTCCTCTTCGAGACGGTCGGTCTCAACCCCGGTCAGGGCACGGATCAGCACGGTCTTGCCGTGGTCGACGTGGCCGGCGGTGCCGATGATCACATGGTTTTGGCGCTGATTCATCTCAGTCTTCGGACAGGGCCGTCGCCAGGGCATCAAGCAAAACGCGGCTCTGCCCCGGCAGCACGGTGTGGAGGTTGAGCAGCAGACGGTCCTCATGGATACGGCCGACCACGGGAACGCATCCCTGGCGCAGCCGGGCGGCCAAATCCTCGACGGTGCCGGTTTTCGGTCGCAGGGCCAGGGCGTAACCGGGCAGTTCCACCAGTGGCAGGGCGCCGCCGCCGACCCGGGCGGTGTCGCGCACCACGGCCGCCTCGGTCAAAGGAAGGTTCAACTCAAGCAGTCGGCGGCGCAAGGCACGGCAACGCGAGGCGAGCGAGGCGGTAGAGACCTGCAGCAGGCGCAGTACGGGGTTCTCGGCCAGCAGTCGCTTGCGGTCGAGGTAGAGGCGCAGGGTCGCCTCCAGGGCGGCCAGGGTCATCTTGTCGATGCGCAAGGCGCGCGCCAGTGGATGGCGACGCACCTTGTCAACCGCCTCGACGCGGCCGACGATGAGCCCCGCCTGGGGACCGCCGAGCAGCTTGTCGCCGCTGAAGGTGACCAGATCCAGACCGGCGGCCACCGAATCGGCCACCGTCGGTTCGGCCGGCAGACCGAATTCAGTCAGATCGATAAGCATGCCGCTGCCCAAATCCTCGATCACCGGAAGACCGAACTGGCGCCCGAGTTCGACCAGCTCGCGCGCCGGGACATCGCTGTGAAAGCCGACGATGCGGTAGTTGCTGGTGTGCACCTTGAGCAGCAGGCCGGTGGCATCACCGATGGCCTGGCGGTAGTCGCGCAGGTGGGTCTTGTTGGTGGTGCCGACCTCGCGCAGCGTCACCCCGCCGGCGGCCATAACATCGGGTACCCGGAAGGAGCCGCCGATTTCAACCAGCTCGCCGCGCGAGACGATCGCCTCCCTGCCCTTGGCCAGGGCGGTCAGGGCCAGCAGGACCGCACCGGCGTTGTTGTTGACCACCGTGGCGGCCTCGGCGCCGGTGAGCCTGCAGAGCAGCTTTTCCACATGGCTGTAGCGATGACCGCGCGCGCCGCTGTCCAGGTCGTATTCGAGGTTGCAATAGCCTCTGGACACCTCGTTCACGGCCTGGAGCGCCGCAGCACACAGGGGGGAGCGACCGAGGTTGGTGTGCAGCAGAGTGCCGGTGGCATTGATCACCGGCCGCAGGCTGGGCTGCCAGAGCAACCGGGCCTGGTCGGCGGCCAGAGAGGCGACCGCCTCCACCCCGTCGGTGAGCACCTCCGGCTGCCGGTTGCGTTCGAGAATGTCCCGCCGCAGCACCTCAACCGTCTGCCGGCAGGCTTCGAGCAGAATGGCGTGGGGAATCTCATCAGCCAGCCGCGCCACGGGCGCGGCCTGCAGCAGCCTGTCGACAGCCGGGAGTTTGCGCAGCAAGGATTGACGCTCAGTCATTGCGGGTTCCGGTTCAGTTTTTCGGGAATCAGGAGCCACAGGGTCTCCAAAGGGCCGTGCTTTCGTTTGGGGACATCCCCCCCACCCTGCCCCTCCCCCTCAAGGGGGGAGGGAAAGTTTTCGGTCGGGGAGAAGGCTGTTTCCACGCCGATGGCGGTTTTGCAGGATAGACCTCCGGGCCCGGCAAAAAACTTTGCTTTTCTTGGTGCCCTTGGTGTCTTGGTGGCCTATCCTGAGAACTGGCGGGAGTAGATGGGAATCGCCGCCTTCGTCACCGCCTTCCCGGCGGCTCCTG
>CAZCUR010000096.1:0-8900 GCA_964501815.1 uncultured Geothermobacter sp. | reverse complement strand
TTTTTTGATGTTGTGCCCGACCTTTGTTCAGACCGTTTCCGCTGCCCGCTTCAGCCGCTGAAACATATCATCCGGCAATCTGGCCGGCTTCTTGTCGACACCGACCACCAGGTGCCGGGTCTGCCCTTCGGCCAGAATCGTCCCCTGTTCATTGAGAACCCGGTAGGCGAATTCAAAATACCCGGCGCGCACGCGGGTCAGCTTGACTTCCAGGCGGACAAGGTCGTCGTAAAAGGCAGGGGCGCGATAGCGCGCCGTCGCCTCGGCCACGACGACAAACAGGCCGGCCCGTTCCCATTCCGCGTACCGCAGACCGTGGGCGCGCAGCCAGGCGGAACGGCCGAGTTCAAACCAGACCAGGTAGTTGGCGTGATGCACCACCCCCTGGGCATCGGTTTCGGCATAACGGACACGCAGTTCAGTTGTAACAGTGGCTGACATGGGACCTCCCGGTGCAGGCGTGCACCGGGATTATGACAGATGCTCAGCGAGATGAAAACAGACCGGCGGCTGATTCCTCAGGGGGCGGCAGAAAGGCCTGCCAGCCAAGGCCGACAGACCTGGCGCCTGGGCGCTGCCAGGTATCGGGTTGCGATTCGACGTAGTTCTGAATCGCAGCCTGGGCGGTCGGGTCGACCTGTTCGAACCGGACGCCGAATCCCGGGGGATAGCTGGAACGTACCGGTTTCTCCACGGGGTTGATCCAGGCCACCTGCCCTTCGACTTCGATGAGGCCGCTGTTGGTGCCGGGTAAAGCAAAGGACAGTTTCAGGTGGTCGCCGGTCTTGACCGGGCAGCGGCTTTCGATGAAAACCCCGCCGATGCTGATATCGACGGTATGCCCATAGTCGCTGCCGGAAACGGTGCTGAAAAAGACGGACGCATGGCACAAAACCCGGCGCATGCGCCGGTCAATAGCAGGCAGGAAGCGGCGCCCCATGGCCAGATAGGCATTGCGCTCAAGAGGCTTGGTCAGCAGACCATCGCAGCCGGATTTCAGAGCCAGCTCCCGCTCATGCGCATCCTTTTCCGCGACCAGCAGGACAACGGGGATCTCCCGTGTGCCTGGGTCCCCCTTGAGCCGTGCGCAGCAGAGCATCCCTTCATAGCCGGGTGCGAAACGGTCCATGACAATCAGGGCCGGGCGAAGCTGACGCGCGTGGGGTTCAACCGAGTCAGCCGATTGCAAGGTGATAACCTTCACCTGAGAGTCACGCAGAAACTGGCGCTGCAGACCGAGAAAAAAGTCCGATTCGTCAGCCAGCAGGATGACCGGTTTTCGCTCCATGGGATCTGCCTTTCCCCCTCCCCGGCCCAAGGTTCAACCGAGTTCACTCTCCCGGGCGAACTGCCCGTATTTGGCATCGACTTCCTGAATGTGATGGACCAGCCAGTCGCGCAGCATCTGCAACAACGGCCGGCCAAGACCTTCGACGCCCTGGTTGACCATTCTGTGCAGGTCCTTGATGGTGCTGCGGAAGGAGTTGTGCTCGAACCGGTGCTGCTCGATATCAGGATACTGCTTGCGCTCCATCCACTCTTCCTCGTGAGCAAAATGATCGCGCGTATAACCGATCAGCTCCTCGAGGAGGGAACGCAGCACCTGGTCCTCCTTTCCGTCTCGCAGGGCGCCATAGAGACGGTTGATCATGCCGACCAGAACCTTGTGCTCATCGTCGAACATGCCAAGACCGGTTTCGTAGGCCGAGCGCCACTTGATCAGCTCCATAGGCTTCTCCTGGAAGTGATTGGGCTTGTCCTACTTATCGGCCGGAACAGCAGTTCCTTAAGCTGAACCTGGCAGATGGAGCTGGTTACGGCTGATTTTCGGGGGGCGATGCAGGCGGTCCGGGCTTTATCCCGTTTTCGGACGGTTCCGGTGTCGGTTTGCCGGAAAAGAGTCGGCCGATCCAGGCGAAGATACGGCGAATGCCGCGCCAGATTTTGGGCAGGAGCCAGACCAGCAGCAGAATGAACAGAATCAGAAGCCCGAGAAAGAGCCAGGGGTGATTCAGCGCGGCCCAGAGACCGGCAAAGACGGCGACATCCTCACTGATGGACAGGGCCCAGTTGCTGAACGGTTCCGGAGAGGTATTGACGACGACCCGGGTGCCGGCCTTGGTGGCATGGGTCGCGGCAGCGAGTCCGCCGCCGGCAATGGCGGCCGCCAGGGTCACGGCCTGGTTCATGTCACCGACGGCGCCGGCGGCCAGGGCCGCGCCCGCCGGGATGCGGATGAAGGTATGCAGGGTGTCCCAGGTGGTATCGACTCCGGGAACCTTGTCGGCAAAAAATTCGATGATGTACATCAGTCCGGCCGCTCCGATCACCAGCGGGTTGGCGAGAATCTGCAGATCGGGCGGCAGGGTCAGGTTGCCGGACTGACCAAGCAGGCCAAGCATGACGATGGCCGCATAGAGATTGATGCCGCTGGCCCAGGCGGCGCCCATGGTCAGGGCGATGATACCGGCAATGTGGTCGAGTTGATCCATGGTTCCTCCGCAGAAGGGATGTTGCCTTCAGTCTAGCGGATTTTATCCCGTTCCGCTCATGGGAGGGGGATGAAATTGGCGGTCCGGAGCCTTTTCCAAAAGAAAATCCTGCCTCCTCACCCCGACATCGGCCTGTCCAACATCCTGAAACGACATGAAAAAAGGCCGACATCGGGGCCAATCCGGATGGATGTCAGCTGTTTTCACCATCACCTCCGGCTACCATCGAACCAGGACAAACGAGAACAGGAGGTGTGACATGAAACGATTTCTGCTGCTGGTTTTCATCCTGATGCTGCCGGGACCGGTTCTGGCGGACGGCACACGAACCTCTTTCAGTTTTTCCATTTCAGCCTGGGACGGCTGGGGTCACACCCCGGTCAGCTACAAAGAGCGGTACCACATCAAAGCATGCGACCACCGGCATGACGAGAGGTACGAACACAAACACCACCGTGGGCACGAACGGCGACACAGCACCTGGCGTCATGAACGGAACCGCTGGACCCCGCCTCCCGGGCTTTATCGATACGGGCGGCCGGCACGAATAACCGAACGTCTTGTCATCAGGCCCTGGCCCTACATCGTTCGCAAGGAAATCATCCGCTACCGCTCCTGGTAAACCGTGCCGGCGCCATGCAAAAAAGGGAGAGCCCAAAAGCTCTCCCTTTTTTGTGTGCGCTTTTGTCGCGCAGGCTATTTCCGGTCGCCCTGGATACCGATGTTGATGGTTTCAAAGGGAATGTCCCGGCCGCTGGCCTCGATCGCCTGGCGGGCCATGAAAATCAGGCCGCTGCAGCAGGGAACCTCCATATGCGCCACGGTCAGACTGCGAATCTGGCCCTGCTGGATCATGGCGGTCAGCTTGGCGACATAGGGAGAGGTGTCATCAAGCTTGGGGCAGGCGATCAGCAGCGCCTTGCCCTTGAGCAGGTCCCGATGGAAGTCGGCATAGGCAAAGGGGACGCAATCGGCCGCCAGCAGCACATCGGCATTCTGCAAAAAGGGCGCAGTCGGCGGCACCAGGTGCAGCTGCACCGGCCACTGGCGCAGTTCCGACGGCCGCCGCGGGCTGTCGGTGGTTTCGGAGCTGTCGTCACCGCCGGCAAAGCTCTGCAGCCGGGCCGATGGGCAACCACCGCCGGCCGGTGCGAAGCTCTGGACCGCCGCCGAAGGGCAACCGCCGCCGGCTGGGGCAGGATGGGCGTGATGGGGTTCAGGCTTGTGCCCGAGGTGGGCCTCGACCGCCTTTTCATCGAATTCATCCGCCTCGCGGCGCTCAATGGTAATGGCGTCCTGCGGGCATTCACCCAGGCAGGCCCCCAGACCGTCACACAGATTGTCGGCCAAAAGCTTCGCCTTGCCGTCAATGATCTGGATGGCCCCTTCGGCGCAGGCCGGGACACACAGACCGCAGCCGTTGCATTTCTCTTCGTCGATTTTCACGATTTCGCGGATCATGGCGTTTGCTCCCTTTGTCGATACGGATTTCCTGATGGCGTCAGGGGTCTTATCATGCACATTTGGCGCGGGCGGGCCCTTGACCGGGGTCAAATCAGAAAAAATAGTGCCACAAAAGGTCGATTCGCCCCCGTTTGATCAGATAGGGACCGGCAAAGCGCATCACTTCGCGCACCCGCTGACGCATCTGCGGCTTGTAGCAATGGACCGGGCAATGCTTGCAGGCAGGCTTGGGGTCAAGCGGACAGCGCAGCCGGCGCTCGATGGCATACTGGAGAAAATCACGGCACGCGTCGCAATAGGCGCTTTTGCGCCCGGCGAGCCGGGCCGCCAGGCCATCGGTCAACGGCCCGCGGGAACACTCGTGATGGTGGGCCCGACAATAGACCTCGGTAAAGCGCACCAGCACCCTGAGGTCTTTGATCTCCTTGTGGGTCAGTTCCCTGTTCGGCAGTCCCCTGGTCATGCTCTTATCATCCTCATTTCTGCGGCCGCGGTCCTTGACCCGGATCAAGGGTGCTGCCGTTGCAGCCACTTTTCCAGCACCCGCTCCCGCTCCCGGCGCACCTGCTCCTCATCGAGCTGCCCCTTGTCGAAAGCTGAACGCAGCCGCTCCAGCTCCGCCTCGACCGGATCGGCGCTCTTTGCCGCATTGGCGGATGGAGCAGTTCCGGCCGTCTTCTGCAGCCGCAGGCGGTCGGCTTCGGCCCGAATCTGTTCCAGCAACAGCTTCATTTCAGCGTTGCCGTACCAGTGGCTGTAGGCGGGGTTCTGGTGGTAGGCTCCTTTCCAGGTCCGGGCGAAGGCGTACTTTTTCAGCCGGAAAAAGAGCGCTTCGATGCCGGAAGTATCCTCGTAGAGCATCTGCCCGTCGAGCACAACGGTTTTGCCCTTGAGCGGATGTGCCGGCCGGTCCTCGGGCATGGGACGCAGCGCCCCTTCCCGCTCCAGGTCACGGATCAGCTCCTCGGCCTCGGCCACGATTTTCGCGGACTGGGCGAACACCCGGTCCCCACGCTCCAGCTCCCGCCGGGCAAAGGATGGGGCGTGACAGCGGGTGCAGACAGCCAGCATCGCGGCGCGCTGCGGGGTGGTATCGGCCGCGACCGGCTTGCCGGCCGGCGTGCGGGTGATGCCGCGTGAGACATCGTGACCACCATCCATGTGGCAGACCTGGCAGTCGGGAGCGGCATCACGACCTTTAACCTGATTGAGCTGGCCATGCTGGCTGGTCTGCCACATCTCCCACTGGGGATGGTCCGGCCCCATGTGGCACTTGGCGCAGACCTGGGGATCACGCGCAACGTTCAAATCGGTCAGGTGGTTGCCATGACAGCTGCCGCAGGCGTTTTCGACCTGGTGGCATCGGTTGCAGCCGATCTGGCCCATTTCGCTCGACTGCTTGAGAAAGCGCGCGCAGTGCACGGTGCTGACCGGCAGCGCGCTCCCCTGCTGGTGGCAGAAGGCGCATTCGCCGCGGTCGCGACCGGACAGGTTGCGGGTGCAGCCCCAGCCGCTGTGCAAACCGAGACCGTGCCTGCTCTGCCGGTGTTCAGTCAGGGCCCTGGCATGACAGCGGCCGCAGACCTCGGCGGTAACGGCGGCCTGCCCGGCTTTCATCCGGTCGTGGTCGTCGCCGTGGCAAGCGACACAGCCGACCCCGGCCGGCGCGTGAGCACTCTGCCGCCACATCTGCACCATAGCCGGGGATGTTTTTTGGTGACAGTCAATGCAGTCGGAAGCCCAGACCGCCGGAGCGAAAAGCAACAAAAGAGCCGAAATGAGCCATGTCATGGTTGAGCTATCCTTTGGCGGTAGCGCCGGTAAATGTCGGCGTCAATCAGGCCCCGGGCACGCCAGGAACGAAGCTGCAAAACCGATTTGTCTGCGGCCGGTTGAGCAGGGAAGGCTTCGATGGGGCCGGCAGCCGCGGGGATTTCTCCCTCCCCCCAGATATCAAGTCGCCTGGAGCCCCCTCCGGCGTCCCGCAGGACGGCAACCTCGCCGGCGGCATCGGTTGTCATCTGGGCCACACTCCAGGGGGCTCGCCCAAGCTCCCAGGACCGCCGGGAGTCAAGATGCAGTGCGACCAGCCGCAGATAAGCCTCTTCTGCAGGCGGGTCGTGCGGTTCGGCGTAGATCAGGATGTCGTGTTGCGGCGTCAGGGCGCTCCAGCGGACCCCTTGCCGGTTCAAAACGGCAAAGAGTCTGCCGTAGGCCGGAGCCAGAGTTGTATCGTATAGCGTTTCGGGCCCGCCGTCCGCGCCGATGCGCAGCAGTTTGACATTGGCACCGAACGAAAAGGTTTCCATTCTGGCGACCAATGCCACGGGGCGTCCTGCCTCCCCCCAGAGATTCCAGCAAAACCCCTTGCCCTGCCAGAGCGTCTGCCCGGAACGGCTGTCTGTCAGCTGACACCTGTCCCCATCCTGCTGCAGCCGCCAGCCTGCATACGCTTTCGGTGCATGCGCGACGTGTTTGGCTGGTTTTCGGGCATCAGGGTGCGGCAGACAGCCAACACAAACCGTTCCGGCCACAGCCGCCAGCACAAGAAGTCTTTTCATGCGGGAGAGTATGGCAGCGAAAATCACTCTTGGCCTTGATGCAGGTCAGTTTTTTCGGAATACGTTTCAGACAGGGGGCTGAACAGACAGGCCACTTCACGAACCCGCCCGGTCGCGTCAGCCAGCACACTCCAGGTAAAACGAACGGGCCGGAGCTTATCACCGGTTTTCAACATCTGTCTGGTTTGCCTGGCACCGGGCTGTGCCAGCAGCACCTGAAGCCAGGGTTCGCCCGTCGTCTCTTCCACCACAAACAGCGATTCGAGCTGCCTGCCTGTCAGGTCCTCTTCCGGCAGGGCCAGCAGCTCGCAGGCGGCCCTGTTGGCCGTTCGGATTTTTCCATCCAGCCCCACCAGCAACAGGGCGTCATTC
Source organism: uncultured Geothermobacter sp. (assembly GCA_964501815.1). Taxonomy (GTDB): domain Bacteria; phylum Desulfobacterota; class Desulfuromonadia; order Desulfuromonadales; family Geothermobacteraceae; genus Geothermobacter. The sequence goes on along the minus strand of CAZCUR010000096.1, from coordinate 2,011 downwards.
ATGACCGCAAGAATCCTGTCCAGATACTGCCGCGAAACCATGGAATAGCGCAGCTCAGTAACCATCTGTTTGAAAGATTCCGCCAGCTGGTCGATTTCATCGCCGGTTTTGGGCACGTCAACCTGTTCCGGCAAAACGCCCGACGCAACCTGCCCCGCCAGCCGGGTCAGCTGCAGCAGGGGCCGGGTCAGGCGGGCCGCATACCAGCGGGCGATGAACGCCGCAACGCCAAGGAGAAGAACCACCGCAAAAGCAATGGTCTTTTTCATCCTGTTGGGCGCATCAAAAAACTCATCCAGCGGCAAAACGGCGACAAGGACGGCGTCCAGACTCTTGACCGGCGCGTAACCGACCAGCGCCTCAAGGCCCATAACGCTTCCTTCAGCAACACCGCTTTTGTCTTTGAACGCTTCCTGGATCCAGCTCGAATCCTTGTCCGACGGGGTCAGGTGACGGAAAATCATCTGCCGGTCGGGATGGTACAGCAGCCGGCGTTGACGGTCGAACAGGAGCAGAAAACCGGTCCGCCCTACCGGAATCGTCCCAAGGAAACGCGTCAGTTTGTCCAACCGCAATTCCGCATACAGGGCGCCGACGAATTCATCCCCAAAATAGCGTCGGATACCATAAACAACCGGCACAACCGGCTCCCCCGCCCAGGGTGACAGCCTGGGGTGCTGACTCAGCAGGCTGTTGGCATGGTCCTTGGCCTGTTCGAACAGCTCCTTGTTCGCAAAAGGACCAATGTCTGCCTGTTGCACGCCTTTGACGACCCGAACCTCCTCCCAGCCCTCGGCGTCCAGGTAGGCCATGACCGGAAACAGCTGTTTCCTGCGGATAAACAGGTCTGAGACCGCGGGGATGCGTGCGGTTTCGGGAAAGGACCTGATCAGGGGATCCCGCGCCAGGTCTGCCAGCTGCTGGCTGAACCATTGCATCCGGGTGTCAACCATACCGGCCATATGGGTCGCCAGAAAGCTCAGCTGCTGGAAACTCTGTTTTTTCAACGTACTGACCATCAACCAGTACGCAGTGGGCCCGAGTATCAGCAGGACCAGAAGCACCACGAGCCAGTGGCTAATGATGATACGTCCGCGAATGGCTCCGGTCATGGCAGATCTCCGGCCGGCCACGCCCCTTTGGCGCGTATCAGGGCACGGGCATCGGGGCTGAACAGATAGCGGACAAAGTCTGCGGCAGCCCCCTTGGGCTTCTGTTTCCAGACCAGGGCCAGCGGCACCGCATAGGGATACGCTCCGGGCTGATTGGGAGTCTGTCCATTGACGGCAATCGGCCTGAGGGGATGACCGATGGTGGCGCTGAGAGGCAGATACCCGATGGTCCCTGGATAGCGAGCCAGGGTTTGGGCCATAGCGGGAGTGGACAGCAAGACCTCACCGGCGAGCTCGCCCTTGCGAAAAACCGGGAAATAGGCCTCCAAAATGGTGCGTGACGAATCTCCCTTTTCCCGCTGGGCGACATAGATGGGGGCATTCGGGCCTCCCAGATCCTGCCAGTTGTGAATCTTCCCGGCAAAAATCTGGTTGATTTGTCCCGCTGTCAGATTGGTGACACCGGGGCCGTCTTTCCGGACGGCAAAGACAACCGGCGACCGGGCAAATGGCTGCCAGACCAGTCCGATCTGCTGTTCGCGCGGGCGCAGCCTGCGGGCCACACGCGCCATCACCGCCTTGCCGGCAAGAACCTGACGAATGCCTCCGCTGCTGCCGATACTGTCCGGAATGACGACAAAATGACCGGTGCGGCTGGAAAAATCGGCGGCCAAGGCACGCAGCAGTTCCTGACTGTCACCCGTGCCGGGGATGACAAGACTGTCCGCGGACACAGGATGCCCCCCCAGGAAGGAAAAGAGCACCAAAAGGGTAAGAACGATGAGGCGCGATATCATGACAGCTCCGGAATCAGCCTGAAAAGACCTGGACCAACATGGGTCTCGTTGCGGTCATTAAACCACAGCAGAGACGATTGTCCAATCGCCGGGCTGCCCGGC
>CAZCUR010000095.1:0-9231 GCA_964501815.1 uncultured Geothermobacter sp. | reverse complement strand
GACTTCCGACTTCTTATTTCTTTACCCGCCCGAATGTGCTCCGCTATGATGATGGTCGTCTGGATCTTGCCTGAATCCCCAATCAATTCCGGAGCCGCCCATGAAAAGTAAACTGGGTCTGAGGACTCTTGAGGACATCAGTGCCCTTATCCTCAAGTCCCACAACCTGGACGAAACGCTGCAAAACATCGTCGACCTGGTCGCGCGCAGAATGGGAACCGAAGTCTGTTCCCTCTACCTGCTGGACGAGGACGGCGAAACCCTGCGGCTGCGGGCGACCCACGGTCTCAAGGGCCATGCCGTCGGCCGGGTCTGCATGAAAACCAGCGAAGGGCTGGCCGGTCTGACGGTTGAACAGGGGCGCCCCCTGGCCATCAGCGAACCGGAAAAGCACCCCCGCTACCGCTACTTTCCCGAATCGGGAGAGGAACGATACCACTCCTTTCTCGGCATTCCGCTGTTCGACCGGCAGCGTCCGACAGGTGTGCTCGTCATCCAGACCGTCGCCCCGCGCACCTTTACCCAATCAGAAATCAGCGCCCTGTCGACCATCGCTTTCCAGGTTGCCAGCATTGTCGTCAACGCGCGCCTGCTCGACTCCATCACCTCGGCGCCACCCCGAGCCGCCCAGGAGCCCCCCGGGGCCAGCGACCAGCCCGCTTCTCCCCATCCGGTGCTGCGCGGACAGCCGGCAAGCTCCGGCATTGCCATGGGGCCGGCACACATTCTCGACCGGGGCCACGGCCTGGCTGATATTCTGGATGAGGATGACATGGATCCCGTGCAGGAAAAGGAGCGACTGGAAACGGCGCTCGAAAAGACCCGCATCCAGACGCTCTACCTGGAAAAACGCATGGCGGAACAACTGGGTGAGGAGGACGCATCCATCTTCCACACCCATCTGATGATTCTGGAGGATCACAGCTTCACCGACAAACTCTTCGCCGGAATCGAGTCCGGACACAGCGCCGCCTACGCCCTGAAAAAGGTGGTCAGTGACTACATCGCCGCCTTCCAGGCGATGGAGGACCCCTATCTGCGCGAACGCGCCGCCGATATGGACGATATCGGCCGGCGCATCCTGGCGCACCTGACCGGTGAGGAGCCTAGCGGTCTGCACCTGAAGACCCCGGGCATCCTGGTCGCCCGGGAGATCCTCCCGTCCGACCTGGCCAGCCTCGACCTGGACCAGATCCGCGGGCTGGTCACCGAAAGCGGCGGCCTGTATTCCCACGCCGTCATCATGGCCAAATCCCTCGGCATTCCCGCCCTGATTGACGTCAAGGGGGCTCTCCGCCAGCTCGAACCGGAGGATGAGGTTATTCTGGACGCCAATGCGGGAACCTTTTATATCCGGCCGCGGCCGGAAATTGCCGAGGAATACCGGCGGCTGCACGCCGAACTGCATCGCGAAGAGGACCGGCTCGATGAGTTGCGCCAGCTGCCGGCTCGCACCGCCGACGGGGTCGATATCGTGCTGCGGGCCAATATCGGCCTTCTGGGCGACATCGAAATCGCCCGGCGCAACGGGGCCTGCGGGGTCGGCCTCTACCGAACCGAATTCCCCTACATGGCGCGCGGCAGTTTTCCGAACCGGGACGACCAGTACCGTCTCTACCGGCGGGTCGCAGAGGCCTTTGCGGGAGAGGTTGTCACCATCCGGACCCTCGACATCGGCGGCGACAAGGCCTTGCCCTACTTCCGCCCTCCGGAGGAGGAAAACCCCTTCATGGGCTGGCGCTCGGTGCGGGTCTCCCTGGACAATCCGGATATTTTCATTACCCAGATCGAGGCGATTCTGATGGCGGCGTGCCATGGCAATGTTCGCCTGCTGTTCCCGATGATATCGTCCCTGGAAGAGTTGCGCGCCTGCCGCGAGGCCATCGGTATGGCGGCCGCCAACCTGCGCCGGGAAGGGCTCGATTTTCGTGAGGATATACCGGTGGGAGTGATGATCGAGGTGCCGGCGGCCATCGCCATCGCTCGGCACCTGGCGGAGCAGGTTGACTTTTTCGCCCTGGGCACCAACGACCTGGTGCAGTATCTGCTGGCCGCCGACCGGGGCAATCCCCTGGTGCGCAAATACTACGACCCCCTGCACCCGGCGGTCCTGGCAACCATCAGACAGGTACACATGATCGCCCGGGACACCGGAAAAGGGCTCTGCGTCTGCGGCGAGATGGCCACCGACCAGCTCGGTCTGGTCACCCTGCTGGGGCTCGGCCTGCGGGAATTCTCCACCCCCGCGCCCTACATCCCCCGCATCAAGGACTGGCTGCGGCGCATCAACCTCGAAGAGATCGGCAAGACCTTCGACCGTATTATCGATCTCGGCGAAAGCCGGGCCATCCGAAATGAACTGAACCGGCTGCTCAGCTGAGTTCGTTGTGGGCACCGAAAAAAAAACGGCCGCAGGCAACCCTGCCTGCGGCCGTTTGACGTTTGCCGGGCCCTGACCGGTTACATCAGGGAGCGGATACGTTCAAGGCTTTTTTGCAGCACCTCCAGTTTTTCCCTGGCGGCCGCCTGTTTGGCCCGGTCCTTCTCCAGCACATGAGCGGGCGCGTTGGCGACAAATTTCTCGTTGGAGAGTTTTTTGTCGAAGAAGTCGACATCCTTTTGCACTTTGGCAATCTCCTTGCTCAGGCGCTTTTCCTCCTCGGCCAGGTCGATCAGGCCTGCGAGAGGAACCAGAATTTCGACCGCGCCGGCAACCTGGGTGGCCGACTGCCCCGGACGCTCACATCCAACCCCGTAGGTCAGCTCGTCAACCCGGGCAAGACTGCGGATGTAGCCCTCCCCGGCCCGCACAACCTGCTCGGCCTCAGCATCTCGACAGTCGAGCACAACGGCGATGCGGCGGCTTGGGGCGATATCCATTTCCCCGCGGATATTGCGAATCCCGCGGATGATGTCCATGACCTGCTCCATGCGTTCCGCCGGTTCGGCATCGGCACGCAGTTCACTGCCGTCCGGATAGGAGGCCTGCATCAGATAGCGACACGGACGCTCACCCGGCAGCGACTGCCAGATCTCTTCGGTGACAAAGGGCATGAAGGGATGCAGCAGCCTGAGCAACTGTTCCAGCACAGTGAAGAGCACCGCCTGCACGCGCTGCCGGGCCCGGGCATCCTCGCCATAGAGGTCGTCTTTGACCAGTTCGACATACCAGTCACAGAACTGATGCCAGGTAAAGCTGTACAGGGTGCCGGCGGCGTCGTTGAACTTGTACTCCTCCAGCGCCTGCCGCGTCTGCTCGATGGTCTGCCTGAGACGGGTGAGAATCCACTGGTCCGCAGCGGACAGCTCAAAATCGGCCAGATTGCTCTTGTGCGGCTCAAAGCCTTCCAGGTTCATCAGGGCAAACCGGCTGGCGTTCCACAACTTGTTGACAAAATTGCGGTAGCCGGCGATTCGATCGGTCGACAGCTTGATATCCCGGCCCATGGCGGCAAAGGCGGCCAGGGTAAAGCGGAACGCGTCGGTGCCGTAGTCGTCGATCACGGTCAACGGATCGATGACGTTCCCCTTGCTCTTGCTCATCTTCTGGCCCTGGGCATCCCGCACCAGCGCATGGATGTAGACCTCGCGGAAAGGAACCTCCCCCATGAATTTCAGCCCCATCATCATCATGCGGGCGACCCAGAAGAAGAGGATGTCGAAACCGGTGACCAGGCAGGAGGTCGGGTAGAACTTCTTCAGGGTTTCGGTCTGTTCCGGCCAGCCCATGGTCGAAAAGGGCCACAGGGCCGAAGAAAACCAGGTGTCGAGCACATCGGTTTCGCGCCGGATGTCGGCACTGCCGCAGTGGGCACAGGATTCGGCATCCTCACGGGAGACGGTGATCTCGCCGCAGTCATTGCAGAACCAGGCCGGAATCTGGTGCCCCCACCAGATCTGACGGCTGATGCACCAGTCCTGAATGTTGTACATCCACTCGAAATAGGTCTTGGTCCAGTGTTCGGGAACGATGCGGGTGCGTCCGTCCTCAACCGCCTTGATGGCCTCTTGGGCAAGGGGACCGACCTTGACATACCACTGCTTCGACAACCAGGGCTCGATAACCGAGTGACAACGGTAGCATTCGCCGACGGCATGGGCATGGTCCTCGACCCGTTCGAGCAGTCCCCGGGCTTCCAGATCCTCGAGAACACGCTTGCGGGCCTCGTCGCGGCCGAGCCCCTGGTAGGGCCCGCCGTTTTCGTTGACCACGGCCGATTCATCGAAAATGTTGATCTGCTCCAGATTGTGACGCTTGCCGACTTCAAAGTCATTGAAGTCGTGCGCCGGTGTGATCTTGACCACCCCGGTCCCGAACTCCCGGTCGACATAGTCGTCAGCGATGATGGGGATTTCGCGCTCCACCAGAGGCAGCAGCACTTTTTGCCCGACCAGTCCGGCGTAACGCTCATCCTCGGGGTGTACCGCCACGGCCGTATCCCCCAGCATGGTCTCGGGACGGGTGGTCGCAACCACAAGATGGCGATCGCTGCCAATCACCGGATAGCGCAGATGCCACAGGTTCCCCTTGCGATCCTCGTGTTCAACCTCGAGATCGGACAGGGCGGTGTGGCATCGCGGGCACCAGTTGATCAGACGATTGGCCCGATAAATCAACCCTTGCTCATAGAGGGTGACGAAGACTTCACGAACCGCCTTCGACAGGCCCTCGTCCATGGTGAAACGTTCCCGGCGCCAGTCACAGGAAGCGCCCAGCCGCTTGAGCTGATTGATGATCTGGCCGCCGGATTCCTCACGCCACTGCCAGACCCGCTCAACGAAGGCTTCCCGGCCGAGATCGTGCCGGTTTTTCCCTTCGGCCGCGAGCTGCTTCTCCACCACGTTCTGGGTCGCGATTCCGGCGTGATCGGTACCGGGCATCCACAACACCTCATGGCCGGTCATGCGCTTGTAGCGGCAGAGGATATCCTGAAGAGTGTTGTTCAGAGCATGCCCCATGTGCAGCACGCCGGTGACGTTGGGCGGGGGAATCACGATGGAATAGTGGGGCTTGGGCGAGTTTTCATCGGCATGAAAGCAGCCGTCCGCCTCCCATTTCTGATACCACTTCTGTTCCACGTCACGGGGTTCGTACCCCTTGGGCAGTCCCTGGTCCATCTTCGCTAGGCCTCACTTGCATAAAGGGGATAAAAAAGAAGTGGGGATTCTAGCAATCCCCACTTGCGGCGTCAATCACACCGGTTTTCGTCAGCGTGTCAGGCGGTCCTCAGACGCTTTTCAAACCGCCTCCCGGATCTTGCGCAGTTCTTCCCTGATGTAGCTTTCAGCCAGGTCGGGAACGACCTCCCAGGCAATACGCTCCAGCACGGAGCCGGCCAGCTGCTCGATGACCCGCCCGGCGACCTTTTCGACAATGGCCTCAATGGCGGCCTCATCGAGCGCCGCCACCTGCTGTGCCACCTGCTGTTCAGGCGCTGCAGGCTGCTCCGCACGAACCTCCTCCGGTTGAGCCACCGGCGCGGCAGCCTCCGCAGCGGCAGACGCGGCCGTTTCCGCAGCTTCGGGCACCTCGAAGGCAGGTTCGGACGCCTCCAGGTCGACCCCCGCCCAATCGAAGTCGCTCTCGGCCACCTCCGGTTCGGCCGTTTCGCCCGCCACCTCCGGCTCGACAGTGGCTTCCGGCTGCGGCCCGGCAGCCGGTGCCGCGACCGAAACCGGTTCAGGCTCGGACAGAAGCTCTTCCTCATCAATGACATCGACATCGTCGAGGTCGAAAATCTCATCCTCGGTGTCCTGCCAGAGGTCTTCCGCTTCCGTGGCAAAGGCATCGGCCGAAGCGGTCTCTGCCTGGACCTCGGGCTGTGACACGACCGCCTGGACGTCTTCGGTCTCTGCAGGTTCTGCGACTTCGACAGGCTCCAGGTCCTCTTCATCAAAGCTGATGGAACCCCAGATATCATCGTCGGAACCGGCCGCGGCGGCGGACTCGGCCACAGGCTCGGCAGCCGGAGCCGCCGTTTCGGGAGCCGGGGCGGCGGCATCCTCGACAGGGCCGGCCACGGCGACTTCGGGCTGTTCGGCAACCTCGCCCAAATCGAAATCCTCTTCGACCAGCTCCAGGTCGCTTTCATCAACCCAGATGTCGTCATCACCCAGCTCGACCACATCCTCAACCGGTTCAGCCGCTGGTTCCGGTTCAGCTGCAGCAACCGGTTCGGGCGCGACCACGGCTTCCGGTTCGGGCGCCTCGGCCGCCTGGGCCAAAAGTTCCTCGACCTTGTCTATCAGGGCCTGGGATTCAAACGGCTTGGCGATCCAGGCATCAGCGCCGGCCTGACGCGCCTTGTCCTCATCAAACGGCTCAAAGGTTCCGGCCAGAAGGAGAACGGGAATACGGCGCAGGTTTGGGTCGTTCTTGACCGCTTGACAAAGCTCGTAGCCGTTCTTGCCGGGCATGTAGACATCGGCGAGAATGAGGTCGGGTTGCGTGGCCCGGGCCCTCTCGAGGGCAGCATCACCATTGTCGACGATGTCGAGTTCGTAGTCCTCGTTGGCAAAGGTAATACCGATGACCTTCTGGATGGTGATGCTGTCATCAGCCAGCAGCAGTCTTTTGCCCATGGAAAGCCTCCTCGTCTAGGTTGACGGCGGCGCCGTCACGAACATGGTGCCGGGATGAGTCGACCGATATCCAAAAGCGGCCATCTTGCCCCCCGGTGCTCAATCCAACCCGCCTGCCAGTCGGCCGGCGATCCCGCCGCCTCCGGCCCTTCTGTCGACTGGGCCTCCACCACCTGCGGCAGGGCGGAAACCGGCAGTCCGACTCGCCCCAGAGGGGTAAGCAGGACAACCAGATAGCTCACCTGTGTGCTCTCGGGGCCCGGGGCGCCCGGCCGCAACACGGCAACCGGAACCCGGTCAACCAGACAGACACCGAAAAAGGCTCCGGGAACCTGAGGCAACCGGAACAGCGGCGGCGCCTCCAGGACCTGGTCGACCACACCGGCATCAAGAGCACAGTCAACCGAACCGGTTCGCAGCAGAAAGACCTTCACCGCAGGCCTCCCTCGCCGACCAGTCCGGCGGCAAAACGACCGTCGCAAACGACCATGACCCGGTCGTCACGGACGGCCAGTCGCCGGTAGAACATGCCCGGCCCGGAAAAAGGTGCGGGCAACGGATGCAGTATAAAGCCTTCAGCGGGAAAAATGCCAACAATATCGTCAACAAGCATCCCGAACGTTGATCCCTCCCCCTGCAGGATCAGCAGGTGGAGGCCATTCGACCGAAACGCTTCGCCCCATCCCTGCAGTTGCGCCGGCTGCAACACACCAAGGGTCGCGCCGTTCCATTCGACCCGCCCCCCATGCCGGCCGTCACCATCGAGCCACAGCACCGAAGCCCCCTCGACCACCTCGCACAACAAATCGACGGGGACGGCCAGACCAAGCTCGCCGGTGTGCGCAACCAAAAAAAGATCCCTGGAACCGGTCATAACAAAGCGCGTGCCATGAGTTGTCAGGGGGGATGCCGGTCATCCGGAATCCGGACCCAACCCGCCTGGTCGACAACCTCCTAGCAAATCGTTTCAGCCCCTGTCAAGCAAACCTGAGAATATTCCCATGTTTTTTCAAGATCTTACACAACACGCCAGGGCTCGGGAAAAAAGAGCCGGCGATAGAGATTGAGGGCGAACCGGTCGGTCATGCCGGCGAGAAAGTCGGCGATGCGCTCTTCGCGCGGCTCGACCTGGTCCCAGCTCCCTCCAAAGCGCCTCAGCGCCTCGGGGTGGTCGCAAAAATAATGGAACAGCTCTTCCAGAATCCGCGCCGCCTTGGAAAATTCCCTGTCAACCTCGACCGCCCGGTAAACATGGCTGCCCAACCAGTCACGCAAAGCCAGAATCGCCTCGGCACACGCGTCCGAGAGATGGACATGACCATCATCACGCGCCAGAGTGGTGGCAATCATGTCCTCCACCAGAGTGCCGATGCGCCGGCTGTGACGCCTGCCCAAAACCGACACGATGTCCTGCGGCACATCTTCGGCGCGAATCAGATGACCGCGCAGGGCGTCATCGAGGTCATGATTGACATAGGCCACCAGATCCGCCAGCCGAACCACCTCACCTTCACAGGTCGCCGGCCGGTATTCGGGGTCGGGATGGACCAGGGGACCCTCACCCTTGGAGTGGCAGGCGATGCCGTTGCGAACCTCCCAGGTCAGATTCAGCCCCTGGCCGTCCCGTTCGAGATGGTCGACAACCCTCAGACTTTGCCGCACATGGTGAAAGCCGCCCGGAACCAGCCGGTTCAGCACCCTCTCTCCGGCGTGGCCGAAAGGCGTATGGCCGAGATCATGCCCCAGGGCAATGGCTTCGGTGAGGTCTTCGTTGAGACCGAGAGCCCGGGCAACGGTCCGGGCGATCTGTGCAACTTCCAGAGTATGAGACAAGCGGGTCCGATAATGGTCGCCTTCCGGAGCCAAAAAGACCTGGGTTTTGTATTTGAGCCGCCGAAACGATTTGCAATGAAGAATGCGATCCCGGTCAACCTGAAAGCAGGTTCGCACACCACATTCCTTTTCTCTCTTCTGTCTCCCCCTGGAACTGAGACTGGACGTACCCAGTGAGGACAAAAGGAGCTCTTCCTTTTTCTGCAACGACTCTCTGATAGATGTTTTCTTCATTTTTTCAGTCTCTGCACTTGCAAAGAGAATGTTTCAATATTATCTTTTGCAGGCAAATGGTCAATTTTTTTATACCGGGACTTAAGAAACAGCGTAAAGCCTGTTTCGGGAATTCACCTGTCAATCACAGCAAAAGGAGAAAACCATGTCAGAAATTCTGCAAATGGCCAAAGACCTTGTCGAGGCCCAGGCAACCTCAAGATCCATGTCGACTGAAGAGATGATTACCTCTCTTTCAGAAATCTACAAAGCCCTGCAAAACCTGTCACAGAACGAGGGCACGGTCGAAGAAGCGGAAACGACCGGTCCGGCCGTCAGCCGCAAAAAGGCTTTCGGCAAGGACAAAATCTACTGCATGATCTGCGGAGAGGGGATGAAAACCCTGTCGCGTCACCTGCGCACCAAACACGACATGACACCCTCGGAGTACCGCAAGCAGTTCGATATCCCCAGCTCCCAGCCCCTGGCGGCCCGCAGCTATTCGGAAACCCGGCGCCAGATGGCGATCGACGCCGGCCTCGCCGAAAACCTCGCCAAGGCCCGCGCCGCCAAAAAAGGCGGACGCAAAAAGAGCAAAAAGTA
>CAZCUR010000094.1:0-9235 GCA_964501815.1 uncultured Geothermobacter sp. | reverse complement strand
ACCCAGAAATTTCATCAAAAACCGGGCCCAGCCTTTTGGCCTCAAACTACCGATTATCCGCCCTTTTTCAGTTCCAGCAGAATCAGCTTGGCCACCGCCTTGACCGTTTCGAAAACACCTTCGCCGGTGGTGGCGCAGGCTTCGAAATCGGGCACTCCTCTGGGATTGAGCAGCCGCCGCAGTTCCTCAACCGGGGTGACGTTGGGCAGGTCACGCTTGTTGTACTGAATGACAAAGGGGATGTTTTCGAGTTTGTAGCCCTGCTCCTCGAGGTTTTCCTCAAGATTGATCAGGCTCTCAATGTTGGCATCGAGCCGCTCTTCCTGCGAATCGGCGACAAAGACGACGCCGTCCACCCCTTTGAGAATCAGCTTGCGCGAGGCGTCATAAAAGACCTGGCCGGGAACGGTGTAGAGATGGAACCGGGTCTTGAATCCGCGAATTTCCCCCAGCGCCAGGGGAAGAAAGTCGAAAAACAGGGTCCGCTCGGTTTCGGTCGCCAGGCTGATCATCTTGCCTTTGGCCGCCGGGTCGGTCTTCTGATAGATGTACTGCAGGTTGGTCGTCTTGCCACACAGGCCGGGACCGTAATAGACGATCTTGCAGTTGATCTCGCGCGAGGCGTAGTTGATGAAGGACATGACCTGCTACCCCCTCACTTGAACAGGTTGTCGATATCGTCGTCGGTAATCTCGGCGAAGGGGCTCTGTGAGGCGCCCGATTTTTCCAGGGCCTCGGTCTTGCGCGTGAGCTCGTCAAAAATGCGGGTGAGCTCCTCACTGGCCTTCTTCACCCGCAGGCGCACCAGCCCGAGAGAGGAGCGCTGGTCGAAGATAACCACCAGGATAACCCGCTGGGCGACAATGGAGATGTGGATGTTATCCTTTTCTCCCTCGTGAAAGAGGATGGAGAATTCCTTTTCACCGATCAGCTTGGCCAGGCCGCCGGTGGCGGCGATGTTGCCGGCGGTGAGAGATGCCAGGCTGGTGGTATCAAGGTGCTCGGTCTCACCGGTGGCGGCAATGAGCTGACCGTTTTTGTCGACCAGAAAGATGACCTTGGAATTCGATTCCCTCAGCAGTTTGTTCAACACAGCGTTGATCTGCTGAAGTTCCTCCTCATACATGACAAAGGGAGAGCTGTGGGTCCCGATCATGTGCAGGCTCCTTGGGCAGGTTTGCGCATCCAGCGTTATATAGCATCAAACCCCTTGACGGGCAAGGCATTTACCGGTTTTTCGCCGGTCAGACCAGCACCATCAGCAGGCTGAGACTCGCCAGACAGAACAGGGTGGAGACCACCACGACCGAGGTGGCAAATGCCGGCAGCAGGTCATGCTCGCGGGCGATGATCGACACCAGGATGGCGGTCGGCATGCCGGCTTGCAGAATGCCCGAGGCGGCCTGCAGCGGCGTCAGCCCAAACCAGCCGACCACCCCCCAGGCGACCAGCGGGGCCAGCAGCAGGCGCAAGCCGCACGCGGTCAAAACGTCCCGGTCGATAAAAATGCGCTTCTGTTCGTGAATCTGGACGCCAAGGGCAAAGAGCATGACGGGAATCATGGCATCAGCCAGCAGCCCGATCAGACGTTCGGCGAACAGGGGTACGGTGAGATTGAACCCGGACACCATCAGCGCCGGCACCATGGCCCAGAGCGCCGGGGTTCTCAACACACCGGAAACCGCCCCGGCGCCGCCGCCGCGGGCCCAGCCGGCCGCCCCGACACAGAGAACAAAGGCAGCAAGGGTGATGACCACGGAATAGAGTGTCGCCGGCCCCAGGGCGTCATCCCCCAGCCGAAACCGGATGGCCGCCAGCCCGAAATTGCCGACATTGCCGAAAACCGCAACCATGATGAAAGCGGCGATGATCTGGCGCGGACGCCCCAAAAGCCGGCCCAGTCCCCCGGCAGCCAAAGCCGCCAGAACCTGCGCCAGGACGACAAAACCGATCATGCGCGCCGCCGCAGCCAGCGACACCTCTGTGTGACTGATAACCCGAAAGATAAAGGCGGGGACAAAGATAAAATAGGCGCTGCGGGTCAGGGTTCCGGCCTGCAGGCCAAGACGCGGCCCGGCCAGAAAGCCGACCACGACAACACCGAAAACCGGCAGGATAACCTCGACCAGAACCTTGACCAATTCCAGCAGCATCGGCCACCTCCAGGCCGCAGGCTAAACAGTCTCTGCCGCTTTGGCCAGAAAAAAAACTCCCCGGCACCCTGAGGGTGCCGGGGAGAAGCCGTTCAGGTCTTTCCAGACTTATTCGCCTTTGCCGCAGTCAGCCTGCAAGCTGGCGAGTTTCTTGTACAGGTCGTACCGGGTGGCGGTGACTTCGGCCCCCTTGGAGATGAGCGACTCGGCCGCTTCGGGATTGACCTTTTTCAGCACCCGGAACCGGTTCTGGTTGTTGGCGAATTCCTCGAAGCTGATGGACGGATCCTTGCTGTCGAGCTGCAGCGGATTCTTGCCCTGCTCCGCCAGCCGCGGATCGAAACGGAACAGCGGCCAGTAACCGGAGTTGACCGCTTCCTTGCAGTTGTCGACCGCGGTCGCCATGTTGATGCCGTGGGCGATACAGTGGCTGTAGGCGATAATCAGCGAAGGTCCGGGATAGGATTCCGCTTCGATCAGCGCCTTGACCGCCTGGGCCGGGTTGGCGAGCGAGATACGGGCCACGTAGATGTTGCCGTAGCTCATGGCGATCATCGACAGGTCCTTCTTCGGCATCTTCTTGCCGCCGGCGGCAAACAGCGCCACCGCCCCCATCGGGGTCGACTTGGAGGCCTGACCACCGGTGTTGGAGTAGACCTCGGTGTCGAGGACCAGCACGTTGACATTCTCGCCCGAGGCCAGGACATGGTCGAGGCCGCCGTAACCGATGTCATAGGCCCAGCCGTCGCCACCGACAATCCAGACCGATTTCTGCACCAGATAGTCGGCGTTGACCAGCAGCGGTTTGGCGGTTTCGTGCGTGCAGGCGCCGAGAATCTTCTTCAGCCGCGCAACCCGTTCGCGCTGGGCCTCAATCCCTTCCTGGGTTGACTGGTCGGCATTCAGGATTTCACGCTTCAGTTCGGCCGTCCCGACGCAGGCCTTGCAGCCGCACTCGATATTCTTCTCCAGCAGCTCACGGGCGAATTCCGTCGTCTTGTCAGCGGCCAGACGCATACCAAGACCGAACTCGGCGTTATCTTCGAACAGCGAGTTGCTCCAGGCCGGGCCCAGACCGTCCTTGCGCTTGGTCCAGGGGGTCGTGGGCAGGTTGCCACCGTAGATCGACGAGCAGCCGGTGGCGTTGGCAACGATCATGCGGTCGCCGAACAGCTGGGAAACCAGCTTGAGGTGCGGGGTCTCGCCGCAGCCGGCACAGGCGCCGGAGAATTCGAACATCGGCGGCAGCAGCTGGCTCCCCTTGAGCGTGGCGCGATTGATCAGGGCCGGGTCGGTGTCAGGCAGCGACAGGAAGAAATCCCAGTTGGCCCGTTCTTTTTCCCGCAGCGGGAACTGCGGCTCCATGTTGATCGCCTTGACGCCCTCTTCCGTCTTGCTCTTGCCCGGGCAGTTGTAGACACAGGCGCCGCAGCCGGTGCAGTCCTCGACCGCCACCTGCAGGGTGAACATCTTGCCATCCATGTCCTTGCCCTTGGCCGGCACCGCCTTGAAACTTTCGGGCGCGTTTTTCAGCTCGGCCTCGTCGTAAATCTTCATGCGAATGGTGGCATGGGGGCAGACGAAGGAGCAGATGCCGCACTGGATGCAGAGATCCTCCTTCCAGACCGGCACATTGACAGCAATGTTGCGCTTTTCGAACGCGGCCGTGCCTGTGGGGAAGGTACCGTCCGCCGGCATGGCCGACAGCGGCAGCTTGTGGCCGAGACCGTCGATAATCGGACCGAGGGTCTTCTGCACCATTTCCGGAGTCCCGTCCCATTTGCCGATCTGCATGTCGATGGTGCTGTCGGCCTTGTCCGGCACCTCGACCTCGAAGACGTTCTCCAGGGCGGCGTCGACCGCCTGCTTGTTCATGTTGACGACCTTTTCACCGGCCTTGCCGTAGGACTTGACAATGGCCTCCTTGATCTCACGAATCGCCTGCTCGAGCGGGATGATGCCGGAAATCTTGAAGAAGGCGGTCTGCATGATGACGTTGATGCGCGGACCAAGCCCGATCTTCTCCCCGAGGTGAACGCCGTCAATGACATAGAATTTGAGCTTCTTGTCGATGATCTGCTGCTGCACCATTTTGGGCAGCTTGCTCCAGACCTCGTCCTTGCTGTAGGGAGCATTGAGCAGGAAGGTGGCGCCTTCCTTGGCGTTTTTGAGCATGTCGTACTTCTCCAGGAAGGAGAAGTTGTGACAGGCGACAAAGTCGGCCTCGTTGTCGGAAATCAGGTAGGTACCCTTGATGACCTCGTCACCGAAACGCAGGTGACTGGTGGTCATGCTGCCGGCCTTCTTGGAGTCATAGACGAAGTAGGCCTGCACCTTGTAGTCGGTGCAGTCGCCGATGATCTTGATGGAGTTCTTGTTGGCGCCGACAGTCCCGTCGGAACCAAGGCCGTAGAACATGGCGGCGTAGCCCTTGAAGGGGACCTTGAAGTTTTCGTCGAAATCGAGGCTCTGACCGAGGATGTCGTCCTTGAAGCCGACAATGAAGTGGTTCTTGGGCTTGTCGAGCAGCAGGTTGTCGAGCACCGCCTTGCACATGCCGGCGTTGAACTCGAACGAACCGAGACCGTAGCGGCCGCCGACAATGGTCGGATAACCGGAAAAGCTGGTCAGGCCGTCAACCATGCCTTCGCCGATGGCGGTGCGAACCGCCTGATACAGGGGCTCGCCGATGGAGCCGGGCTCCTTGGTGCGGTCGAGGACGGCGATCTTCTTGACCGTGGCCGGCAGGGCCTTGCAGAACTGCTCCACCGGGAAGGGCAGGAACATGCGCACCTTGACCAGGCCGACCTTTTCGCCCTGGGCGTTGAGATACCCCACCAGTTCCTCCATGGCTTCACAGCCGGAGCCCATCATCACCACCACCCGCTCGGCATCCGGAGCGCCGACATAATCGACCAGATGGTACTGACGCCCGGTCAGCTTGGCGAACTTGTCCATCTGGGCCTGCATGATGCCGGGCACCTTGAGGTAGTAGGGATTGACCGATTCACGCCCGTGGAAATAGACATCCGGGTTCTGGGCGGTGCCGCGCAGCTTGGGGCTGTCCGGACTCAGGGCGCGGGCGCGATGGGCGGCAACCAGCTCATCGTCGATCATGTGGCGCATGTCGTCGAAAGTCAGCTCCTCGACTTTCTGGATCTCGTGCGAGGTGCGGAAACCGTCGAAGAAATGCAGCACCGGAACGCGCGACTCCAGGGTGGCGGCCTGGGCGATCAGGGCAAAGTCCATGACTTCCTGCGGGTTGTTGGAGCAGAGCATGGTCCAGCCGGTCTGGCGGCAGGCCATCACGTCACTGTGATCGCCGAAGATCGACAGCGCCTGCGCGGCAATCGCACGGGCCGAAACATGGAAGACCGTCGGTGTCAGTTCACCGGCAATCTTGTACATGTTCGGGATCATGAGCAGCAGGCCCTGGGACGCGGTAAAGGTGGTGGTCAGGGCACCGGCCTGCAGCGACCCGTGCACGGCACCGGCGGCGCCGCCCTCGGACTGCATTTCAACCACTTTGGGGACGGTCCCCCAGATGTTCTTTTCTCCCTTGGCGCTCTTGGCGTCCGAGATTTCACCCATCACCGATGACGGTGTGATGGGATAGATGGCAATCACTTCGTTGGTGGCATGAGCAACATGCGCCGCCGCCGTGTTGCCGTCGATACAAACCATCCTGCGTGACATGTACGTCCTCCTTTTGGCTTGATAACTGTGGTTCAACAGTTCTGTCCGTCACTCTCCCCAATGAGCGGCGGTGGTTTCAAACGGTACGGTTCAAAGCGGTAAGGTATACGTCATCCGTCAAAAAAAATCACAGCTCGCGACGATTCTCCACGGCCCGGTGCACCGTGGCATCATCGACAAACTCAAGATCACTGCCCGTGGGAATACCATGGGCCAAACGGGTGACCCGGACCCCCCGTTCCCGAACCACATCGGCCAGATACAGGGCGGTGGCATCCCCCTCCACGGTAAAATTGGTGGCGATGAGCACCTCCTGCACAGCGCCATCGAGTCGCTTCAGCAGTTCCGCAATGCGCAAATCCTCGGGACCAATACCATCCAGCGGAGACAGCGCTCCCTGAAGCACATGGTAACGTCCCCGGAAGGAGCGGCTGCGCTCGATGGCCAGCAGGTCCTGGGGCTGCTCAACAACACAAAGAAGACGCTCATCCCGCCCCGGGTCGGTACAGATGGGACAGGGATCCGTTTCGGTCAAATGAAAGCAGATGGAGCAAAACCCTATTTTTTTATGCAGCTCCAGGACCGCAACCGCGAGGGCTTCGGCATCACTGGCCGGACGCGCCAGCAAAGAAAACGCCAACCGCGTTGCCGTCTTTTTGCCAACCCCCGGAAACTTGGCCAGTTCGGCCACCAGCCGGGCGAAGGACGGGATGGAGTCTAGCATGAGAAAACCCTGAAATCCAAGAGTTTTGGAACGCTGTTTTATTTTTATAGGTTCGTCAAAAAATTCTTACAACGACCTTAAAATTTTCTGGTCAAATGGTCAGGCCACGAGCCTTGTAATACCATGCTTTTCAGCGCAAGATCAAGGATTTAACGCAGGTTCCTGCAAACGAAAGAGCAGTTTCACTTTGTGAAAACAGGTTCCATAAAAGCCAAAGGCGCTCCGAACCGGAACGCCTTTGACCGTCAAACTCAAAACAGCCCCGGAATATTCATGCCTCCGGTCAGCTTGCCCATTTCTTCCTGCATCATCTCCTGGCTCTTTTTCAGCGCCTCATTGACGGCGGCCAGGACCAGGTCCTGAAGCATATCCACATCCTCAGGGTCGACCGCCCCGGGGTCAATGGTCAATGACACCAGTTGCTGGCGGCCGTTGGCCACCGCGGTTACCATACCTCCTCCGGCCGAGGCCTCAACCTGCCGCTCAGCCAGTTCCTCCTGCAGGCGCATCATCTTCTTTTGCATCAGCTGCGCCTGCTTCATGATATTGCCCAAACCTTTTGCCATACAGAACCTCCCGGCGCCTTCGGCGCGATGTATTGTGTGTTCAGAGCCGGCCTACGGACTCGCGGGCCAGGCTGGACTCGGCGCCCCCCGCAACCGGCATGGCCGCCCCATGAACAGCCAGGGCGCTGCACCCTTCCGGTGAATCAGCCCGACTCAGACAAAGCCCTTGTCGATCGGCCGCACACTGACAACGTCCGCTTCGAAAATCTCCCTGGCCGCTCGTACCAGCGGATGATTGACGGCATCTTCCCGCAGGCGGCGCTGACGGTCGGTTTCATGCCGCTGCCGTTCCTCCGCCAGCGACGGAGGAGCCTGTTCCTTTTCCGCTTCCAGCCCCTTGACCGTCAAGGTCACCTGCGCGCCGAGGAACTCCGACGCCAGCTCCCCGATCACCTTCCGGTCATCGGCATCTTCCAGCTGGGTCAGCTCGAACGACCCTTTGGGCAGGCCGATTTCCAGCCGGGGCGGGGCAAGGCGCAACAGACTGGCTTTTTCCAGAATGACACCAAGACGAGGTCGCTGGCTTTTGACGTGAGCGACAAGCCCCGGCCAACCGTCCTCACCGGATGCCTTGGCGGCCGGGGCATCCGTCTTTTTTGCCGCCGGCTCCCGCTGTTCGGCCGAAGAAGGGGGCGGAGAAGGTGCGCGGACTCCGGAGGCCGAGGCCGAAACCGGATTCGTCCCCACCCCTGCCCCCGCAGGCAGCGACCTTAACCGCTTTTCCAAATCGGTCAACCGGCGCAGCAAAACCCCGACCTCCTCCGCAGGAGGCAACAGGGCCAGTCGCAGCAGCCCCGATTCCAGCGTCAGGGTCTGCATCGAGGCCGAGGCCACATCAACCTCCAGCTTCAGCAGGACCCCTTGCATACGCTGCAGATCCTCCAGGCTGCTTCGGGCGGCCAACTCCCTGAGGTCCGCCAGCTCCTCGGCCGTCACATCGAGAGCCTCGCCGGGGTTTTCAAGCAGCAAACTCAGAATAAGCCCGCGACAGAACTCCGCCAGGTCGCGGCAGAATTGCCTGCAGGAATAGCCGAGGCTGTCAACCTTGCGCACCAGATCGACCAGCCGGGGACAATCCCTGGAAATGAGCGCCTCAAAGGTCTCGTAAAGAAGGCGCCGGTCAATAAAGCCCAGCAGGCCGCGCACCTCGTCATCCGCGACCTTCTCCCCGCAAAAGGCGATCACCTGGTCCAGGGCGGACAGAGCGTCGCGCATGCTCCCCTCGCCCCGGCGGGCAATCATGGTCAGGGCCGCATCACTGACAGAAATCCCCTCGGCCTCAACAATCTGGCGAAGCCTTTCAACAACCCGCACCAGAGAGATTTTGCGGAAATCGAAGCGCTGACAGCGTGACAGGATGGTAATCGGGATTTTGTGGGGCTCGGTGGTGGCGAAAATGAATTTGGCGTGCGCCGGTGGCTCTTCAAGGGTCTTGAGCAGAGCGTTGAAGGCGTTCACCGACAGCATATGGACTTCGTCGATGATAAAAATCTTGAACCGTGAACGGGAAGGCAGATAACGGATGTTTTCCCGCAGCTCACGGATATCATCAACGCCGGTGTTCGAAGCGCCATCTATCTCAAGCACATCGGTGCCATTCCCCTCGGCGATTTCCAGACATGAAGGGCACTGATTGCAGGGCTCGGCGGTTATGCCGGTTTCACAGTTGAGAGCCTTGGCGAAAATACGCGCCGCCGAGGTTTTACCGACCCCCCGGGCTCCGGTAAAGAGAAAGGCGTGATGCACCCGGCCGGAACGGATAGCGTTGGCCAGGGTCTGACTGACGTGCTCCTGCCCGATCAGATCGGCAAAGGTCTGGGGGCGCCATTTTCGGGCCAGAACAAGGTAGGACATGGGACATCTCCGTGTGCACCCGGCGAAACCTTGCCGGCACAAGTGACAGCCAGGCACCCCCGCGGCACACGGGGAAAGCTGCTACCGCTGCTCCCTTCCGGGCCTGACGGGGTTCACAACCGCCCGTTGCGCGGGACCCGGCTGTCACTTCTGACGGCAAAGCCGGCCGCCACGAAGAGGGCAAAAAAGATTGGAGTATGTGCGCTCGCTGCGCTTCGAATCCCTCCTCGAAACGCGGCGTT
>CAZCUR010000093.1:0-9417 GCA_964501815.1 uncultured Geothermobacter sp. | reverse complement strand
GGTTGGCTGATTATAGAACCAAAACGACCCCCCTCACAACCGCCGCCGTTGCCGCAGCCGACGGCATCGACTATGATGACAGGCAAACCGAGACAGGAGAGTCCTATGGCCTTTGAACTGAAAACCAAAATCTGGCAGACCGGTCAGCTCGAGTGGTACGGCCTGATCGACAACGAGGATCTCTACCTGGGCAGCCGCGAATTCCCCTTGCCGCCCGAGGAGGGGGATGAATGGACCGTTCAGGAGACCGGGTTCCGCTTCAAAATCATTGACGGCCACATCCGCAAGATCGGCCAGATCGAACCGGAAAAACCGGAGTGGCTCTGATTATGACGCTGGAAATCGTGCAAATCCGCGGCGAACGCGGCGACAACTTCAGCTATCTGGTCTTCTGCAACCAGACCCGGCAGGCGATGATCATCGACAGCAGCTTCGCCGCCGAAACGCTGCTGCATGAGATCGACCGGCGCAACCTCGAGCTGGTCATGGTCGCCAACACCCACGGTCACCGCGACCACACCGCCGGCAACGATCGCATCATCGGCGTCACCGGCGTCCCGCTGGCCGCCCACCATGCCGACATTCCTCTGGCCCAGATTCCGCTGCACAACGGTCAAACCCTGATGCTGGGCAACGGATCCGTCGAGGTTCTGCACACCCCCGGGCACTCGCCCGGCTCGGTGGTTTTCCGGACCGAAAACGCCCTCATCACCGGCGACACCCTGTTCATCTCCCGCTGCGGCCGTGCCGACCTGCCCGGCGGCGATGTCGAACGTCTTTATCACAGCCTGCAGAAGCTGAAACTGCTGCCCGACGAATTGACCGTCTACCCCGGGCATGACTACGGCCCCACCCCGACAGCAACCCTGGGCCAGGAAAAACAGTCCAACCCCTTTTTGCTCTGCAACGACCTGGAGAGCTTCATCGCTTTGCGCATGGGATAAGGCCCAAGGTGTAACGATTCGCTCCCCGCTCATTGCATCCCGGTGATTCAGCGGTACAATTCCCTGTGCGGCTCCCATCGATGCCGCACGGGGAAGCCATCATGACCACCGAACGCTATCGCATGCTCATCCGCCAGGGACTGGAGGCGCTGCAGCAGAACGACACCCTGCTGGCCATGGTGCTGTTCGAGGACGCCTGCAAACTGGCGGACACTCCCACGGCCAAGTCCTGCCTCGCCTATTGCCTGGCCCGGGAGAAAAAGCAGTTTCAAAAGGCGGTGGCCATGTGTCTGTCGGCCCAGCAGAAGGAGCCGAACAACAGTCTGCACTACCTCAACCTCGGCCGCACCTACCTGGCCGCCGGGCAGAAGCTCAAGGCGATCCGGGCCTTGCGCAAGGGGCTCAAAATGGAACGCAACCAGCAGATCATCGATCTGTTGATTCAGTTGGGCCAGCGCAAGCCACCTCCCATCCCGGCACTGCCACGCGAGCACTTTCTCAACCGCAATCTCGGTCGTCTGCTGACCCGCATGGGAATGCGCTGAGCCGACCGATCCTGCCAAAAAGCCCTCCCTGAAACGGGGAGGGCTTTTTCGATTCAGGCGCACCAGAAAACCCCTGCAACCGGCTCCGCACTGTTCACAGGTTTGCAACGAAACCGGTGAGAGAGGGACCGGGCGCCATGGAAGTTTTCGGACGAGGCGAGGTTTAATACGGCCTGCGGCTTTTGCCCGGCGTATAGGTTCCGGTAAACGGTGTCAGCACCAGGGTTATGCCTTCGACAAATTCACCCTTTTTCACCTTGATCGGCTGCGGCTGGTCATCCCCATACTTGCCGTAGAGCTCTCCAGGTTTCGGCATGTCCCAGGCGTGCACGCGCGCGGCCAGATAGTAGGTGCCGCCGTCCGGAAGATAAAGGGTAAAACGGCCGTCACTGTCGGACAGGGACGAGGCGTAATCGGGCAAACGCTTGAGGTTGGCATCGGTGTAGGCAATGGCAAAACTGCCCGGCACCGGCTTGCCGGCCGCATCCACCAAGCGGCCGCGGATACCGGTATCCGTGCGCCGTTCCGCTCCCGATTGCTTGAAGAACATCGGCGCCTTCATCGGCACCACTTCGAGCTTCAGCTGTGCCAGCCTGCCGGGCTGAACTTCGACCCGCACCCGCTGGTGTTCGGAATAGTAATCGCCGGGAGCAAGAGGTCCGCTTGGTTCGCCGCTCATGCGCTTGCGCGCGACAACATAATAGGTCCCGGCCGGCACATCGAGATCAAAGTGCCCCGCGGCATCCGTCGGGCGGGAAATATACTGGGAAGGACCAAGCAAATTCGAGGTGGTATCGGTATAAACATTGACGAAGGCCCCGGCAAGGGGCGCACCGGAATCCCTGAGCACAACCTGGCCCGTCAAGCCGGTCCGGCCCGATCCGTCGAGGTAACGGACGGCAGCAGCCGAATCGGCCGGCGCACGGCCCTGAAACGCGGCACAGCCGCATACCAGCCCCAGACACAACAACCCCGCAAACCACCTCATCATCTTCACCTCCCGACTGGAAAAAGCCTTGAGCATTCTATATTCTACTGTAACAATCGGATGTTAACGACAGTGTAGCGGCTTGGGGGAAAATGTCAAAAGCCCCCTCACCCGCCCATTCAGCTACCGGAGACCATGATGACGCACATGAACGTATCCCATCGCAACCTGTTTCGCATCCGCACCTCCTGCCTGATTGTCGGCGTGCGGGAAGGCCAGTTCCAGACCCCCTGGCTGAAAGAACTCAATGAACGGCTGCAAAACCGCCTGCAACGCAGCCGTCGAGATGGTGAATTTGCCGGCAAGGCGGGACAGAGCCTGTTGCTGCACAGTGGCAAGGAACTTGCCGCCGACCGGGTCCTGCTGGTCGGTCTGGGCAAACCCGCCGCAAACGATACCGAACCCGTCCGCCGTGCCGCCGGCCGGGCGGTGCGCCTTGCCCGGGAAAGAAAACTCACCCGCCTCGCCCTCTATCTGCCGTCCTTCGACCTTTCCAGCCATCAGGACGCCGCCTGGCAGGCCGCCATCGAAGGCGCTCTTCTGGCGGGCTACAGCTTTGACCACTATCTGCGCGACCCGGACAAGCGCCCCAGTCCCCTTGAAGACCTGGAACTTCTGGCCGCCGACCGCCGTCAGGCGGTGCGCGCCGAAGCCCTGGCCGTCAAGGCCCGCGCCGTCTGCGCCGGAGTCGAACTCGCCCGCGACCTGGTCAACACGCCGGGCAACAGCAAAGCCCCCGAGGACCTGGCCCGTCAGGCCCGCGAGCTCGCCCGGGAATTCCATCTGGGCTGCACCATTCTGGAAAAACCGCAGCTCGAAAAAGAGGGATTCGGCGCCCTGCTGGGGGTCGCCCAGGGCAGCCGGCGCGAGCCACGCCTGATCGTGCTCGAATACCGGGGCGGGGAACAAGGCCAAAAACCCGTGGCCCTGGTCGGCAAGGGCGTGGTGTTCGATGCCGGCGGCATCAGCCTCAAACCCGCCGAAAAGATGGACGAAATGAAAATGGACATGGCCGGAGCCGCCGCCGTGCTCGGCACCCTGAAGGCCGCCGCCGGCCTGAAGCTCCCCATCAACCTGGTCGGCATTATCCCGGCGGTGGAAAACCTGCCGTCGGGCAGCGCCTACCGCCCCGGCGATATTCTGACCTCGCTCTCCGGCAAAACCATCGAGGTTCTCAACACCGATGCCGAAGGACGCCTGATTCTGGCCGACGCCCTCACCTACGCCGCCCGCTTCGAACCGGAGGCGGTGATCGACCTGGCGACCCTGACCGGGGCCTGCATCATCGCCCTGGGCCATCATGCCAGCGCCGTCCTCGGCAACAACCAGACCCTTGTCAAACAGTTGCTCGCAGCCGGTGAGCGCACCGGAGAAAGGCTCTGGCAACTGCCGCTCTGGAACGATTACGCCGCCCAGCTGAAAAGCAAGGTGGCCGACCTGAAGAATATCGGCGGCCGCCCGGCAGGGACGATTACCGCCGCGGCCTTCCTGCAGGCTTTTGCCGACAAACAGCGCTGGGCCCATATCGACATTGCCGGGACGGCCTGGAAGGACAGCGAAGAGGACTACCGCTCCTTCGGTGGCACCGGTGTCGGTGTCCGCCTGCTGATCGACTTTCTCCAGCGACGCTGACCACAAAATAAAGGACGACAAGGCCCTTGACTCCTCAACATCTTGTGTTATTAAAAAAACACAAGGAGGGGCCTTTGCTACGCTACTGCGGCTGGTGCGGCACATACCTGGGGGCGAACAGGGCACAAGGCTATCAGATTGCCGTCAACCTCTGCGCCATCGACACCACCGGCATCTGTCCCGCCTGCCTGAAACAGATGCAGGGACTGCTGGCCGATTGCGCCCGGGACCGGGACCATCCTCCCGACTCCGCCATCTTCGCCGGCGACAGCTGACACATGGCCCGACCCTCCGGTCGGGCCATGACGTTTCAGGACGGTGAGCCCTTCTTAACGAATTCAGGTTGAACTTTTGCCGACAGGCGGTAAAATCAGTGCCGACGAGTTTCTCTGGCCCCACCCGGGGCCCAACCGCATCAGGAGGAGAAAAAAGATGAGCAGCATGCGTGGCACCGTGAAATGGTTCAACAATGCCAAGGGTTTCGGTTTTATTGAACAGGAGGACGGCCCTGATGTTTTCGTCCATTTCAGCGCGATCGAAATGGACGGTTACCGCACCCTGAACGAAGGCGACACCGTTCAGTTCGAAATGATTGAAGGCCCCAAGGGGCTTCAGGCCCAGAAAGTCACGGTCTGCTGACCGTCAACCATAGACCCCCAATCCCCTAAGGCCCGGCGTACAGCCGGGCCTTTTCATTGACACCCATCCCCGACCCGTCTAAAGTGTCTGTTTGCCGCAACGAAAGGGTTTTAGCGTCCGGTCACGAACATGAAGGTTCTGATTTCCGATACATTTTCCGCCGAAGGGCTGGCCGAATTCGAGCAGGCCGACGATATCGAGCTGGTCTACCGCCCCGGTATCGAAGCGGATGAGCTGCTCGACCTGGTCACAGATGTCGACGCCCTCATCGTCCGGGGGGGGACGCAGGTCGGAACCGACGTCTTCGACCGGGCCGAAAAGCTCCGTGTTGTCGCCCGGGCCGGCATCGGCGTGGAGAACATCAACCTGAACGCCGCCAACCGCCGAGGTGTTGTGGTCATGAACACCCCGTTCGGCAGCACCACCACCACGGCCGAACACACCCTGGCCATGCTGTTTGCCCTGGCGCGCAACATTCCCCAGGCCCACATCAGCACCACCGCCGGAAACTGGAACAAGGATGACTTTCTCGGTGTGGAACTGGCCGGCAAAACCCTTGGGGTCATCGGCGCAGGGAAAATCGGCCGGCTGGTGGTCGAACGGGCGCGGGCCATGCGCATGCGTATCCTGGTCCATGACCCCTACCTGGCCGAAGATATCATCCGGCAGATGGGGGCCGAGCCGGTCGAACTGGAGCAGCTGCTTGGCGAAGCGGATTTCATCAGTCTGCACATCCCCCTCAATGCCGAAACCGAACATCTGCTGAATCGCAAGACCCTGGCGCTGTGCAAACCAGGCAGCCGCATTATCAACTGCGCCACCGGCGGCCTGATCGACGAAGAAGCCCTGGTTGAAGCGATTCGGGAAGGCCGCATCGCCGGAGCCGCCCTGGATGTCTTCTCCCAGGAACCGCCGGGGAACAGCCCGCTGCTGAGCCTGCCGCAGGTCATTTGCACCCCCCACCTGCGCGCCGCCACCAGGGATGCGCAGATCAATGTCACGGTGCAGGCGGCCCGACAGGTCATTGCCTTTTTGCGCCATGGGGAGGTGCGCAACGCCCTGAACGTCCCGTCTCTGAGCACCGAAATGCTGGAGGAGCTGCGCCCCTGCATCCGCCTGGCCGAACAGCTGGGCCTGCTGCTGGCCCAGCTCTGCCCTGAGCCGCTGCGCCGGATCCGCATCGACTTTGCCGGCGAGGCGGCCCGCCACCCGATGGCACCCATGACCTGCGCCGCCCTTTACGGCCTGATGAAGTCGGCCGTCGGCTCCATGGTCAATTATGTCAACGCCCCCCACCTGGCGCGTGAACGGGGCATCGAAATAACCGAAGCCAAAATTTCGGATTCGGGCGGTTATTCCTCGCTGATGCGCCTGAGCATCGAAACCGACCACGGCAGCCACAGCGCATCCGGCGCCTTTTTCGGCGGCCAGGGCCGGATCGTCGGCATCGACGGCTATCCGGTGGAAACCACCCCGGACGGCCCGGCCCTGATCCTTTACAACAATGACCAGCCCGGTGTGGTGGGCACCCTTGGCCAGATTCTCGGCCAGGCCCATGTCAATATCGCCAGCATGAACCTGGCCCGCGGAGAAAACCGGGCCCTTTCGGTCATTCGTATCGACACCCCGGTTACCGACGAGATCATCCAGCAGATGACGGACCACCCCGCGGTCGACCGGGTGGTGCAGGTGATTTTCTGACGAGGATACCGCAGCGTATGAGCATAACACCGCGCCAGCACGTCGCCCTGCCTCGGGGCGTCAAGGATTTTTTGCCCGCCCGCGCCGCGCGCATCGATTTTTTGCGCCGCCGGCTGCTCGATCATTTCCGCAGTTGGGGCTTCAGTCTGGTTCTGCCTGCCGGGCTGGAACATCTGGATGTTCTGGAACGCGGTCTGGGACCGGGCCTCAGCCAGTCGACCGTTCGTTTCGACGACCGTCAAAGCGGTCTGCTTGTGGCCGTCCCCCCGGATATCACCCCACAGATCGCCCGCATCGCCGCCACGCGCCTGCAGGATCTGCCTTTGCCCTACCGGCTCTGCTACAGTGGACGGGTCTTGCGGCATGCCGAACAGCAAAGCGGCAAGGACCGGGAGATTTATCAGGCCGGCGTCGAACTGATCGGACTGCCCCAGGCCGAGGCGGACGCCGAAATGGTGGCCATGGTGGTCGAAATCCTGCGCGATCTGGGGGCCGAAGGCTTTACCGTCGACATCGGCCAGGTCGCCTTCGTCCGGGCCCTGATCGACGATCTTGCCCTGCCGCCTGCTGAAATGGCGGCCCTGCGAGACTGTCTCGGCCGCAAGGACAGCGCCGGCCTGAAGGCCCTGCTCGAAACCCTGCCCATCGACGAAGGCCGCAAACAGGAAATTGCCGCCCTGCCGCGCCTGTTCGGCCCCCGGGACATTCTGGATCAGGCCCGGGCCATCATCCAAACCGAAACGGCGGTCCGGGCCCTCGACAACCTGCAGGAGATCCTGAACATTCTCGACACCTACCAGGTCTCCGGGCACGTCATCTTCGATCTGGGGGAGCTGCGCGGCCTCGATTACCACACCGGCGTCACCTTTCAGGCCTTTCTGCCCGGCATGGGCGAGGCGGTCTGCAGCGGCGGCCGCTACGACAATCTCACCGCCAGCTACGGTCGCAACCTGCCGGCCACCGGGTTCACCTTCAATATCACCCATCTGCTCTTTGCCCTGGAAAAAGGGCTGGATGCGGAAGCGAAACGCAGCTTTGACGTGCTGCTGTTTCAGCCGGGCGCCGACAAGAGCCGGGCCCAGCGCCTCGCGGCCCAACTGCGCGGACAGGGCTTTTCGGCCGCGCGCGACAGCATGCCCCGGTCGCTGGAGGAAACCCTTGTCTATGCCCGGCAGGCCGGCTTTCGCTTCGTTCTGACCATCGACACCACCGGGGACACCGTCGAACTGATCCGCACCCAGGATTCATCACGACAGCGTCTCAATATTCAAGATATCGGGAACGGCAGAATCGCTGACGTTCTCGCAAGGAGCTGAACAAAATGCCCAACATCGTCATTGTCGGCGCCCAGTGGGGCGACGAAGGCAAAGGGAAAGTCGTCGACATCTACACCGAATACGCCGACGACGTCATCCGCTTTCAGGGCGGCAACAATGCCGGCCACACCCTTGTGGTCGGCGAGGAAAAGACCATCCTGCATCTGATCCCGTCCGGCATTCTGCACCCGGGCAAGCGCTGCGTCATCGGCAACGGCGTCGTTCTCGACCCACGGGTCTTCATCAAGGAAATCGACGGGCTCAAGGCCAAGGGCTACCTGCAGGACGACAGCCAGCTGGTCATCGACGGCAATGTCCACATCATCATGCCCTGGCACACCGCCATCGACCTGGCGCGTGAAGAAGCCAAGGGCGACCGCAAGATCGGCACCACCGGCCGGGGTATCGGTCCGGCCTACGAGGACAAGATCGGCCGGCGCGGCATCCGGCTCAACGACCTGATCCGGCCGGAGGTTTTTGCCCGCAAGGTCGACGAGGTGCTGCCGGAGAAGAATTTCCTGCTGGAGAAATTTTTCGGCAAGGCCCCCCTTGACCGTGATGCCATTGTCGAGGAATACAGTGCCTATGCCGAAACCCTCGCACGCTACCGCGGCTGCGCCTCGACCCTGCTCGACCGGGAAATCCGAGCCGGACGCAACCTGCTGTTCGAAGGCGCCCAGGGTGCGCTGCTCGACATCGACCACGGCACCTATCCTTTTGTCACCTCTTCCTCGACTGTCGCCGGCGGCGCCTGTATCGGCACCGGTATCGGACCGCGCCACATCGATCAGGTGATCGGCATCTCCAAGGCCTACGTCACCCGGGTCGGCAGCGGCCCTTTCCCCACGGAACTTGACGACGAGATGGGGGATGCCCTGCGCAACGCCGGCCAGGAATTCGGCTCCACAACCGGCCGGCCGCGCCGCTGCGGCTGGTTTGACGCGGTCGCCCTGCGCGAGGCGGTCCGCACCAGCGGCCTGACCGGCCTGGCCATCACCAAGCTCGATGTACTCAATGAACTGGAAACCATCAAAATCTGCACCGGTTATTCCTACCGGGGCGATCTGCTGGAGGAATTCCCGCGCGATTTCGAAATTCTCAGTGAATGCAAGCCGGTCTACGAACAGCTCGACGGCTGGGGCAGCGACATTTCCGGGGTCCGCAGCCTCGAGGAACTGCCGGCGGCAGCCCGGTCCTATCTCGACCGGCTGGCGGAAGTCACCGGCTGCCCGCTGGTCCTGGTCTCGGTCGGCCCGCGGCGCGACCAGACCATCCAGATCAGCAACCCGTTCGCCTGACAGAGGGCACCGTGCGTTAACTACTTGAAATGACTTGGGTTACAGCCCAAAACAGGCAACGCCGAGAAAGCGTGATTTTTTCGAAAAAAAGGGTTGACTTGGCGGAACCATTTCAGTATAAAGTCATCCTCGTTGCGTGAGCCGCTAGCTCAGTTGGTAGAGCATCTGACTTTTAATCAGATGGTCGTAGGTTCGATCCCTACGCGGCTCACCACTTCATCAACACTGTATTCGCGGGGACATTTCCCGCTGGGTACTTGAGAGTTTCAAGTCCCCATCGTCTAGCCTGGCCCAGGACACCGGCCTTTCACGCCGGCGACGGGGGTTCGAATCCCCCTGGGGACGCCACATTGG
>CAZCUR010000092.1:0-9442 GCA_964501815.1 uncultured Geothermobacter sp. | reverse complement strand
GGTGATGGTGGCAATCTGCAGTGGGTCGGTTTCACTGGTGCGGATGTTGAGCATGGGGGTCTCTCCTGTTGCGTTCATTTTCCCAAACACTCAGGGGAGCGGGGCCTCGGCCAGTGTCGCCTTGCCATAGGAAACCCAGTTGATGCCGACGCCAAGCACCGGCTTGTCCGGGCGAAGAGTCGCAACCGCCTGAGCATAGCATTGCAATTGCGGATAGTGATGGCCGAAACGTTCCTCCAGGTTGTCGTTCTGGTCCGACTTGTGGTCAAGAATCCAGAACCCCTCGGAGGTTTCCACCAGCAGGTCGATAAAGCCGTTGACGCAACTGCCCTGTTCGTTCAGATACAGAAAGGGCACCTCCCGGTAGCAAGCCTCCGGTTCAAGCCGGCTGGTCAGCCAGCCGTTAAAATCATCGATCTGCCGCTTGAGCGAGACAAAGGTCGTCTCATCGATCCGGGCATTGGTTGCGCGCTCAAGCAGGTCTCTGGATGCCAGTTTGTCGCCGGTTTCGAAGGCCCGGTGCAGGAGATTCCCCCTCGCGATGGCATCCAGATCCGTCAGCAAGGGCCCGGTTTCGCTGTAAGCATAAGTCTGGATAGCGACAGAGAATGTCGCATCAGCCGCCAGCAACGAGGCGTTGACCACCTCCGGCGTCAGCCGGTCTGTGCAGGTGCCAGTCTTCAGGGCCCGGCGGCCGTAACCGGCCAGAAGGGTGGGCGCGGTGTGCTGTTCCTCCTCGAATTCGGGCGGGGGGTTTTTGTCCGCTTGCACCACCCGGCAGTCGAAGGCTTTGTCATGGATTCTGAGTTGCGTTCCAGACAGCTCCAGCCCGGTTTCGGCGACCAGCAGCTCCCAGTGACTCAGGTTCTCTCTCTCGTTGCCGTTGTCGAGAAATGAGGGCCATTCGAGGATGAGTTTTTCCCGGGCGCGGGTGAGAATGACATAGAGCAGGCGCCGGGCGGTATCTTCGACCCCGGGGCGCAGCTGCTCGATCCAGGGTTCGTTCTTTTCCCTGGCAGCGTAGGCCGGGCTGATGTCCACCCTTGCTTTGTGCAGGATTTCGGTCAGATCCGAAAAGTCGGTGTAGTTGACGTCCAGGCTCGGCAGGCGGACTTCCGTGGCATTCTTGTCGAGATTGCAAAGAACGACAACCGGCCATTCCCTGCCCTTGGAGCTGTGCCAGGTCGACAGCACCACGGCGTCTTCATCACGCACGCGCGCCTCGGGCTGTTTGATCTCCTCGCGCTCGTTGCGTCCGCGCAGCCAGGCGATGAAGGTTTTTACGCCGCTGCCGTAATAGCCGCCGCTGGCCAGAGCCTCCGTGTTGGCGGTCGCGAATTCATGGGCTTCATCGATCAGTTTGAGAATGTTTGCCCGCACCTGGTCGGCCTCCGGCCAGCGGCAGATGCGGTCGTACAGGTGCAGCCGGTCGATAATCGCCTCGATAACTTCAGCGGGCAGGGCGTCGTGCAGGCTGTTGCGCAGGGCGGTGAGCTCCTGGAGAATGCGACTGGTCGGCTCGTTGCCTTCCAGCATGGCCGTCAGAGCCTCGGCGAGAGTCTCTTCCCCCAACTCGGTGACGGCCAGGTAAAGGGCGGCGTAGCGGTCGCCCGGATCGGCAACATAATTGAGCGCCTGCAGCAGAATTTCGATCTCCCGGGTTTCCATCCAGCCGCCTGACTCGATGCGGGTGCGTATCCCAAGCTGACGCAGGCAGGCTGCGTAGCGCTCCAGGTCGGAGTGCCGCGGGCAGAGAACGGCGATATCCCCGCCCCGGAGGCGGCGGGTTGATTTGCTGCGCTTGTCAAAGACCTGCTGGTTTTCATCGTCGAGCAGGGCCTTGATGCGGGCGACGGTGTGTTGCGCCCGGATTGCGGCCGAGCTTCTCCGGGGAAAGTCGATGATTTCGAAGGGGGACAGTTTGCTGGGAAACGTCGCCTTTGGCTCGAGTCGGTCATAGGCGGAACCGAACAGGCCGGTGCCGATTTCGTTGACCAGGTCCATGATCTCGGCGCGTGAACGGTAATTGCTCTCCAAAGGCCTGCAACAGTCATGGAACTGGTTCTGCAGCTCGGCCAAAAGGCGCGAGTCGGCATCCTGAAAGCCCATGATCGCCTGTTTCAGGTCGCCGACGATCAGAGTCGGCACCCCGGCCTGGTGCAAGGCCCAGAGCAGGGCGAATTGCAAGGGGTTGGTGTCCTGAAACTCATCGATGACCAGGCACTGAATCCGTTCACGCAGGACAGCCAGAACCTCCGGGTGCAGGGTGAGCAGGTCGAGAGCCAGGGCGAGCATGTCGGTATAGTCGAGCAGGCCGCGCCGATTTTTTTCGTTGCTGTAATGAGCCATCGACTCGGCTGCGGTGGCCATAAGTGCTTCGGCGTGACCCGTGGCATCGGCCAAGGGCCCCGGATGTTCGAGCAGCCCCTCTGCCGCGGCCATGATGGCCTCTATTTTCTGGTCGTAGGGCTCCGGCAAGGGGTTGCGCGCTGTCGAGGTCTGCAGTTGGCGCAGCTTGTTCCAGAGGGCCCAGTCGTAATCGAGGCGATCGCCTGATCTGGCCCGGCTCAAAATCCGGTAATCGTCCCTGACTTTGTTCTGGACCCCTCTGGTTTGGCAAAGCCCGGAGATGTCTTCGGGAAAGTGCTGGAAAAAGTCGTCGATGGCTTCAAGCAGCCGCTTCTTGAGGTTCGCGGCACTGGCGGTGGCCCCGTAACCCGCGCGGATCCGCTCGATGACCGCCCGGGTCAATTCCGGACAATGGTCCCGGCGGCCGATGGCGCGCAGTTTGCCGATCAGTCCGAGGACCCGTTTGCGGAAGGCCTCTTCCGGGCCTTCGCCGCTGTTGAACGCGTAGCGGTAGCCGTAGCGGTACAAATCCTTCATGACCGCCATGGCCCGGTCGGTCTCCGCCAGAGCCAGGCGCACGAGAATCTTCTGTTCGTCTTCGGTCAGCAGTCGCGGAGTCGGGTTGTAGCCGGCATCAAAGGCGAACTCGCTCAAAAGGCGCAGGCCGAACCCGTGGATGGTGGATATGTAGGCCTGGTCCAGCTTCAGGGCGTCTTCCAGACGGCCGCTGGCGATGAGTTCGGCGCGGATGCGGTCGCGCAGCTCCGTGGCCGCCGCTTCGGTAAAGGTAACGGCGACAATCCGGTCCGGCTGTACCAGCCCGCTGCCGATCCAGCCGGCCAGGCGTTTCTGAATGGTGTAGGTCTTGCCCGAACCGGCACCGGCCGGAATGATTTCAAGTTGCGGCAGGGTCATGGGTGCACCTCCTCGGCCGGAAGCAGAAAGAGTTTGACCAGCGGGTTGTCCTTGAGGGCGTAGAGGGTGATGCCGGCGTTTGTCTCGAACCAGGCGGCATCCGATTCGGTGTTGAGCAGTACCCGCCCCTGCTTGACCTCGACCAGCCTCTGCCGGATCAGCTTCATCGCTTCGACCGAGACGTCGGCCCCCAGTTCCTCCAGTCCGGGTGGGCTGGGATCGAGCCAGTGGTCGGTATCCGCCAGGGCCGTCTGGTCGTTCATCAGGTAGTAGAGAACACCGATCTCCGCGTCCGGTTCGATCGTCACTTTGGTGCCGTCGGAAGAGAGAAACTCGCCGCTGCCGGTTTTGAGCATGATGCGATAGAGAGATGCCTGGCTGTCATAACCGGCCTGCATGCGTTCCCGACGTGATTTGCTCTTGCTCTTTTTGTAGTCGACCACCAGGATGCGACCATCGGGCAGTTGCAGCAGGCAGTCGGCGCTGCCATGAATCGGCTGGCTGTCGAGCTGTCCCCTGAGCCAGACCTCGACCCCCAGGGGGCGGGCGCCCATCTTCTCCAGCATCAGGCGCCAGCTCAAGGCCGCCTCCTCGATCTCCTTTTGCAGGTGATTGCGCTCCACCTTCCACTCCGGGCGCTGCAGGAAGGGGGCGATCCTACTGACGGATTGTGCGAGCAGGCTGGGGATGGCGGTGCGGATGGTCGCGGCGTCAGGCAGGTCCTTGCCGGGGGCGAACAGACCTTCGAACACCGCATGGGCCAGGGTCCCCTTGGACATCACGTCCAGTTCCTCCGGGCTCCAGTCCCTGGGTTCCAGGCCGGCCCGGCCCAGAACCCAGGCCAGAGGTGAGGTCATCAGGGTTTCGATGCTGCTTGGCGACAGGGGATAGGGAGTGCCGTCTTTGGATTTGAGGATCTCGAGCAGATTGCGCTTGAGTTCAAGATGCCCAATATCCAGTGGGCGCGGCGGTTCGGGAACAGCCGGCTCCACCAGTGCCAGCCCGCGCAGCCGCTTGCGCTCCTGTTCGGCGTCGAGGTCAAGGATCAGCTCTTCCGGAGAATCGATACCGGTGAACAGGCTCGCCATGAAAGAGAGGCTGGCAGAGGGCGTCTGGGCCTCACCGGTGGCGGTGCGGCGCGGTACCAGAAAATGAATTCCAGTGGCGGCGGCCTTCAATTGCCGCGCGAAGATGGCGCGTAGCCGGGCATTCTGTTCGCTGGCACTTTCGAGGGAGCAACCGGTCTTCTTGAGTGCGAGGATGTCCTCTTCGGAAAAGACCGGAGAGCCAGGCGCGGCAGTCGGGTAGTGCCCTGCGCAGAAGCCCAGAACGAACAGGGTGTCGACCCTGCGCCAGGGTTCCAGGTTTTCATAAAAGACGGCGACGCCTTCGCGGGTCAGTTCTTCGGCTGTTTCCACCTGCAGTCTGGCCGGTCCGGCTGTCGCCAGCAGCCCAGGCCAATCGATGGTTTCGCCTGTCTGCAGCTGGTCGCAAATGGCCGCGATCTGCACCCGGGCCGATGCCAGCAAATCCTCTTGCCCATCCGGGGCGGTGAGAAGCTCGGCGAATGTAGACAGTGCCTGGCGCAGCTGGTCGCAGCGTTCGGCTTTTTGGGTGAGCAGGGTGCGCATCTTTCTGGCGGGCTCCGTGGGCAGCGAAACCCTGTCCATGTCGAAGTTGCCCGACATGATCTGGTCGGCGA
Source organism: uncultured Geothermobacter sp. (assembly GCA_964501815.1). Taxonomy (GTDB): domain Bacteria; phylum Desulfobacterota; class Desulfuromonadia; order Desulfuromonadales; family Geothermobacteraceae; genus Geothermobacter. Next base: position 4,476 of record CAZCUR010000092.1, on the reverse strand, counting down.
GGTCGAAGCCGGTGCGGCGGTCCCAGGGCATGAGCGGTGAAGTGAGCAACGATGCCAGGGCCATCACCGGGGCCGGCTTGTGCATGGTCAGCAGAAACTCAAAGACCGCTTCTCCGGCCAGATCGCGTTTTGCCTCCCGGCGGCGCAAACCCGAGCAGGGGATGCCGGCCTGGCGAAAGACCTGCTTGAGGGCGACGTCGTAGATCGGATTTTCAGGCAGGACGATGGCGAAATCGGCAAAGCTTCTGTCCCCGGATTCCATCGCCTGCTGAATCATGCCAGCGACGACTTCGGCTTCTTCGAGATAGTCACGCACGCCGATCCACTGCAGGCTGGTGTCCAGTTCTGTCCGTTGCAGGTTTTCGGCAAACAGATTGTCCTGGAGAAACCGCAGTGCGCCGTTGTTGCCGCAGGCCGGTATCGGCAGATGTTTTTCCAGCAGCGTTTGCCAGGACGGCATCGGTTGCACGCCGCCGCCGGCATGGAGCCGGTCGATCAAGGCCTGCTGCCACGGGTCCAGAGCCGGAAAGTCGGGCAAACGATAGACGACGATGGTGCGGAGAAGCTGGCCCGCCGGGACATCCAGCAGGGCCTGGATGGACTCCAGTTCGGCAGGCAGACCGATGCTCGCTGCCAGTGCGACCAGATCTGTGAGATGTTTGCGGGCGCGTTCCGTCAGGGAGCAGGTCGGGATGGTGTCGAGGCTTTGTCCGGGGGGAATGCTGCGCAACAACCGGCTGAGTTCACGGGCCACGGCAGCGGTGGTTTCTTCCGGTGCGACCTGGAAACTTTTTGCCCAGAACCCCTCGCGGGTTTTCAGGGCGTCGGCGAGGTTCTGATGCCAGTCTGTCTGCGACGGTGCCAGCAGGCAGGCATCCAGGGCAGCCTGAAGCAGTTCCGGCCAGGTGCCGACCTGGACGCCCAGTCCACCGCCGTTTTCACAGACCACCCGACGCAGGTAGCGTGCTGAGGTTCGGTCGGGAACCAACAGAAAATGAATGGTGTTGTTCATGGCCCCTCCTTGGTTTGTCTCAGCCTAATTCGTGTACAGGGTCGCCATCTCTTTTGCGACCTGGCTCAATTCCCGGCGTAGTCCCTTGGGCGCCAGCACCTCTACGGCAGCGCCGAATCCGAGCAACCACCAGCGTAGCTGACTGGTGTCGAGCACCGTTGCTTCCAGCAGGACCTTGTCGTCCACCTCCGTCAGCTTCTGGTCGGCAGCCAGCGGACTTTCGTACAGATGGGCGGCGGCATCCCGGTTGAACCGCGCCCTGAGCTTGATGTTTTTGCCCGGCTCGAAGGGAAATTGCAACGCGCCGCTGGCAAGATAGTCATCCAGATCGAAGCCGTCCGGCGTGAGTGCTTTGTCGTTCAGCAGTTCAGCGTTGCGGAAACGGTGCAGGGCCAGCAGGCGGATATCCTTCCGTTCCCGGTAATTCCACAAAGTCGCCACCAGATAGACGACCGGTTCGGCGAAGATCAGTCCCAGAGGGTTGACGATATACTCCTGCTCATTGTCCGCGTGGCGCGCCTTGTAGTGCCCTTTGAAGCGCACTTCGCGCAACAGGGCCTCGCTGGCCACCTCGAACACCTGTTCATCGAGGTCGGGTGGAAGCAGCGGTTGGACCCGGGGCACCATCTTCACCTTGCGCGGCCAGCTGCTGACGCTGTTGTCGTCCAGCGCATCGAGAATGGTGCGTGCCCGTTTCATGTGCCCGGCCAGGGCCGTACGGCAACTGTGCGGCAGCATGCGCATCAGGTAGGCCTCCACCAGCCGGAATGTCAGTGCCGCGCTGGTATCCATGCCGGGAATGTCAAACGTCTCGGCGTCCGCCGACCACGACCAGCTCAGTGGTTTCCCCTCCTTGCAGACGATGGGGAAGACGGTCGACAGTTTCTGCAGATCGCGCTGCAGCGTGCGCAGATGCACCTCATAGCCCTCGGCCGCCAGACGATCCCTGAGTTGAGATGCCGATATCGGATGGCGGTTGCTCGGCGGAATCAGCTGCAGGGTGCGCCAGTGTCTCAGCAGGGTGTCCATGGATGTCCCCCGGTCTATCAGTTTTATGCGACAGTATTTGTCGCACGTCTCCGGACTTTACCGATCCGCCCAGGCAAGGTCAATCATTCTTCATGAAGTATTAGGTCTGTTTGGCAGGGTCGCCTGCCCCGTTATGGCCCTTTACCCGGATACGGTGAATCCCAGCGGGCGGGAAGAGGTTGCCTGTTTCATTTGCCGTTCCTGGTTCAGCATGGCGATCAGTTCCGCAGCGCGGGTCATCTTCATGATCTGGGCCTTGCGCGCGACGACGGCGAAGTCGCCCGGTGTCAGCAGTGTCGGTACCGGCAGGTCTTTCGGCCAGCGCCGGCCGAAAAAGTGCCGAAAGGCGAGGACGACCTGCTCCTGGGTTAAAAAGTCGAATTGGACCTTGAAGGTAAAGCGGCGCAGCGACGCCTGGTCAAGCCGGTCCATCAGGTTGGTGGTGCAGACAAACGGCAACGGATGTTGTTCCATCCAGGTCAGCATTTCGTTGACCTCGCTCACCTCCCATCGATAGTGGGCTTGCCTTCGGTCGATCAGAAAGGAGTCGGCCTCATCCAGCACCAGCAGACTTCCTTCGTTGCGGGCCTGTTCGAACATCCGGGCGATATTCATTTCGGTTTGGCCGACAAAGGGACTGATGATGTCCGAAGCCCGTTTGATCAAAATTTCCAGGCCGAGTTTTTCGGCAAGATGGCGTGCGTAGGCGCTTTTACCGGTTCCGGGCGGTCCGTACAGACAGAGGGAGAAGGCGCGGGTCATCTGCCGGGATGTGAGGCGGCGCGTCAGCCGACGCAAATCAAGATCGGCGTTGATCAGGGCCGGTTGGTAGCGGTCAAGACTTTTTGGTGTTTCCTTTTTCCGTTGGGGTCGGCCATGGAGGGCCTGCAGCAGGTTGTGCAGGGCAAAGTCGATATCGTCCTTGCTTCCTCCTGTCAGCTTGGCGAATCGGACCGCCGAGTCGATCAGTGCCGGGGCGATGCCGCCCTCCCGCAGAAGGCCGTCAATTTGCTCCTGATCGAGATCGAGTCCATGGCGAACAAGAATCCGGCGCAAAACCTTCTCCCGGTTGGCTTTCGGCGGTTCACGAAACTCGAAGGCCACGGACATGCGCCGGATGATGGAGGGATCGATCCCCTCGAGGGTGTTGATGATCCAGACGCTGGGGACGGGGTTGGCCTCGAGAATGCGGTTGAAATAAATTTTCGAGTCGGCGTGAGCCTGATGGTGGCCGCGCGAAAGCGGAGCCGACAGCAAATCGTCGAACTCGTCGAACATCAGCAGGCTGCCGCTCTGGTTGCGCAGCAGGCTCTGGGCGACCCGGTAGGCGGCCATGCGCTCGGTGCGGGTGGGGGCAAGGCCGTCCTCATCTTTTTCGCCGATGGCGTACAGATTGAGACCCAGCTCCTGCGCCAAAATTTTGCAGAATTCGGTTTTGCCTGTACCCGGTGCGCCATAGAGCAGAATGTTGATACCGACCTCCTTGCTCCGGTAGGCATTGGCGAGAAACTGCTGCAGTTTTTCGCGTACCTCACCCAGATAGTCGAAATCCTCCCAATCAAGCTGTGCCTTGCAGGGGACGCCGAGAATCAAACTTCGTAGATCGTCCCGTTTTCCCCGGGCCTTCTGCAGGGCGCTGATAACGGCTTCGTTGACTTCAACCAGATCGCTCAATAGCGAAACACGCCCGGACTTCGGCTTGACCAGTCCCGTGCTCAACAAGGTCCCCTTGGGGCCGAGGCGGTCGGCGACCAGGTCTTCATCCAGGTTCAGCAAGATGGCGACGGCGGTCAGGGCCCGACCGTTCTTTCGGCAGAGCGCGTCGCAAAGCTCCTCGACGGTTGAATGACTGAAATAGCGCGCCAGCAGACCGAGGATTTTTACATCGGTTTTATCAAGGGCCAGCTCTTTGCCGAGAAGATTCAGGTTTTTTTGAAACAGCCCGGGTTTTGCAGACCTGAGATCTTCCCGTCGTTGGCGCACATAGGGAATGACCCAGGTATGAACGATCCGGACAGCTTTTCGATAGAGCGTCGGATCAATGTCGACGCGATTGAGTGTATCGAGGTCCTCTGCCAGATTCTCATCGGTCAGATCGATGCCGAGCGCTGTGCTTTGGTTGTGGATCCAGTCACAGACCTCTGCGAAGGTTCTCGGCGTGACCCGCTTGTCATGCAGGACATTGTGGCAGTAATCGAGCAGGATGCGGTCTTCGTAACAGTCTTGCAGACCGGTACCGGCCTGGTGTTGTGCGAACCTGTTTAAGAACTTCTCCATCTGATCCCTTTTCATCCTCCCACCTCCCGATTGTCAGGATGTGAGCTGATAGAACCATCAGGGTGCGACATGGTGTGTCGCTTTTCGGTGGCAGGATGCTGACTGAGGTGAGGGCGAACTCCGTTTGTGTGGCAAACAGCCTGGCGCATCGGCCTCTT
>CAZCUR010000091.1:0-9448 GCA_964501815.1 uncultured Geothermobacter sp. | reverse complement strand
CGGCGCCTGCATGGTCTCCAGCGAGGGGACCTGCGCGGCGGAGTACAAGTACGGCACAAACTGACTTTTTACCACAGAGGCACAGAGGACACCGAGATAAACGATTTAAATCCCTCTGCCAAAACCTCGCAATGCTTTTGCCGCAATGAAGCGTACCCGGAAATTTTCAAATGTTATTTAAACAGAGATATCTCATGACCTTGTCCTCCGTGCTCTCTGTGGCTCTGTGGTAGACCAAACCGGAGTTCCCCATGAAAACCGACATCATCCTCCTCGGTCACGGCAGTGGCGGCAAGCTGAGCCATCAGCTGCTCGACGACATCATCATCCCCGCCCTTTCGGGGGTCGCGCCCAAAGACCAGAACGACGCGGCCATCCTGCCGCCGGTGGCAGGCGAACTGGCCTTTACCACTGATTCCTACGTGGTCGATCCGATCTTCTTTCCGGGCGGCAACATCGGTGACCTGGCCGTCAACGGCACGGTCAACGACCTGGCCATGGCCGGGGCGGTTCCGGTGGCCATCAGCGTCGGCCTGATCCTGGAGGAAGGGCTGCCGGTCGCGGATCTGCAGCAAATCCTCGCCTCCATGCGCGCCGCCGCCGACAATGCCGGAGTGCGCATCGTCACCGGCGATACCAAGGTGGTGCCGCGCGGCAAGGGGGACCGTATCTTCATCAACACCGCCGGCATCGGCCACGTCCCGGCCGGACGCGACACCGGCGGCGCCGGCGCCCGGGTGGGCGACAAGGTGCTGATCAACGGCACCATCGGCGACCACGGCATGGCGGTGCTCGCCAGCCGCGAGGGGCTGGAATTGTCCGGGGATATCCGCAGCGACAGCGCCGCCCTCAACGGTCTGGTCGAGGAGCTGTTTGCCGCCTGCGGCGACGCCGTCCACGTGCTGCGCGATCCGACCCGGGGAGGGGTCGCCACCACCCTGCGCGAGATCGCCGGGCAGGCCCAGGTCGACATCACCCTGGACGAAAGCGCCCTGCCGATCCAGGACACCGTGCGCGGGGCCTGCGCCATTCTCGGGCTGGATCCCCTCTTCGTCGCCAACGAGGGCAAGCTGCTCGCCTTTGTCGCTCCGGAGGCCGCCGATATCGCCCTGAAAACCATGCAAAAACACCCCCTGGGGCAACAGGCGGCAGTCATCGGGGAGGTGACAGACGACTCGACCGGCCGGGTGCTGATGCGTACCGGCATCGGCGGCCTGCGCGCCATCGAAATGCTGGCCGGAGAGCAGCTGCCGCGCATCTGCTGAGAGGCGGTTCGGGCAAAACGGGCAATCCCTGTTATAATCAAAACGTTTTTTCGGCCGATAAGAGACATGCCGCTCCGGGCGGTTCTCCGGTCGTCGCGTCAAACCTGAATCGGTGAACTTGTCACCGATTCAGGTTGAAGCCAAGATGGATTGCCATGCTCCTGCGCCTGTTGTTCTGTCTGCTGCTGCTCGTTCCCGCCGCCCCGACCGCGGCGCTGGAGCTGTCGGATGCCGAGCGCGCCTGGCTGCTCGCGCACAAAAACTCCATCCGCGTCGGCGTTCTGCCCAATTATCCCCCCATTGAATTCGTTGTGGACGGTCGGCAGCAGGGCCTGACCGCGGACTATCTGCGCGCCGTCGAAGAGGCGCTGGATGTACGTTTCCGCCGGGTCTTCGCTCCCGACTGGAACACCCTGATGCACATGGCGCGCGAACGGCGCATCGACGTGATCGGCTCGATTCAGAAGGTCGCCGAGCGCGAGACCTTCCTGCGTTTTACCGCCCCCTACGTCAGCCTGCCCAACGCCATCATCACCCGCACCGGCGGGGACGACAATCTGGACGAGTTTGACCTGAGCGGCCGGAAGGTCGCCCTGGTACGCGGCTACGCCAACAGCAGCTACCTGCGCAAGCGAATTGCCACCCTGCAGGAGATAACCGTCAGCTCCGACGTGGAGGCCCTGCAGGCGGTCGCCTTCGGCCTGGCGGACGCCGCCGTGGTCGACCTGGCGGTGGCCAGCTACAACATCGACCGGCTCGGGCTCACCGGTTTGAAGGTGGCCGGCTATATCGACTACCGCTGGGACCTGCGCTTCGGCATCCGCAAGGACTGGCCGGTTTTGGCCGAGCTGTTCGACCGGGCGCTGGCCGACATACCGGCCGAAGTCAAACAGAGCTGGCGTCATCGCTGGATCAGCCTGGAACACACAGATATTCTCAGCGACCGGGAACTGAAGATCGCCGCCGGCGTGTTCGGTCTGCTGACCCTGGTTATCATTTGGGCTCTCTTCTGGAACCGGCTGCTCAAACGCCGGGTTGACCGTGCCACGACGCAGCTGCAGCAGGCCTTGGCGTCGGCGCGCCAGAGCGAGGCGCAGCTGCGCGAGCTGACCGACACCCTGCCGCAGACGGTCTTCGAGATCGACCCGGACGGCACCATCCGCTACGTCAACCGGTATGCCCTCGAATGGAGCGGCTATCCGCCCGAACAGCTCATCAGCCGCAAGATTCAGGATTTTCTGCTGCCCGAAGACCGCCCGGTGATGGCGCAGCGCATCCGTATTCTGCTCGGCCAGGAGCCGGACACCCCCGGAGAAAGAATCTACCGGGTCCAGCGTGCCGACGGCAGCATCCGTCAGGTGCTCGGCTATGCCCGCCCGATCCGGCGCGAAGGCGAGACCGTCGGCCTGCGCGGCATTCTGGTCGACATCAGCGACCGCCTTTCCTACGAAATGTTCATCGACCACCTGTTCGACGCCCTGCCCGACCCGGTCTTCGTCAAGGACCGCCAGCATCGCTGGATCCGGTTCAACCAGGCCTTTTGCGACCTGATCGGTAAAACCCCGGAGGAGCTGCGCGGCAAGAGCGATTTCGACCTCTTTCCCGAGGAGGAGGCGCGTCATGTCTGGCGCAAGGATGACGAGGTCTTCGACAGCGGCAAGGTCGATCTGGCGGTGGAAACCATCACCCCTCCGGGCAAACCACCCCGGGTACTGGCCACCCGCAAGAGCCGCATGACCGGACCGGACGGCGAGCTGCTCCTGATTGCCAGCATCCGCGACATCACCGAGCAGGAAGAGGCGGCCCGGAGGCTGCGTGAGAGCGAGGAGCGCTTTCGCCAGATCTTCAACGCCGCCAGCGAAGCCCTCTTCCTGCACGAACCGGACACGGGGCGCATCATCGACGTCAACCGCACCGCCGAGATCATGTTCGCGGCCGGCCGGGACCAGCTGATCGGCTGTACACCTGAAGACTTTAGCAGCAACCAGGGCCCGTTCACCGGCAGTGCCGCCCTGGACATCCTGGGCGAACTCGAAGAGGGGGAACCAAAGATTCTCGAGTGGCAGGGACGCCGCTTTGACGGCCGTCTCTTCTGGGGCGAAGTCGTGCTCAAGAAGGTCACCCTCGGCGATCGTCCCGTAGTCGTTGCCGGGGTGCGCGACATCAGCCGGCGCAAGGAGCTGGAGGAGATGATGCTGCAGGCCGAAAAGATGCTCACCGTGGGGCATCTGGCCGCCGGCATCGCCCACGAGATCAACAACCCGCTTGCCGGAGTCCTGCAGAACCTGCAGATGGTGCAGCTGCAGCTGCAGGGCGGCCATCCGGGCAACCGCAAGGCGGCCGAGACCGCCGGTCTGGACCTCACCGCCCTGCAGACCTATCTGCAGCTGCGCCAAACCGACCAGTTGCTCGACAAGGCGCTGACATCGGCGCAGCGGGCGCGTTTCATCGTCGAGGACCTGCTCACCTTCAGCCGTCGCCCGGGCGAAGCCATGCAACCGGTCGACCTGGAAAAACTCATCGACCAGACGCTTACCTTGGTGGAGACGGAATACGACCCCGGCGGCAGCTACGATTTTCGCGCCATCCGGGTGGAAAAACATGTGCACGGCCGGCCACCCAAAGTCCCCGCCTGGCGCGACCAGCTGCAGCAGGCGCTGATCAACCTGCTGCGCAACGCCGCCCAGGCCATGTACGAGGCGCGCACCAGGGCCCCGAGCATCCGGATTGACATCGGCCTTGACCAGGGGCAGGCGCTGGTGAAGGTGACGGATAACGGTCCGGGCATGAACGAGGCGATCCGCAGCCGCATTTTCGAGCCCTTTTTCACCACCCGCTCCGGCCGCGGCGGCACCGGCATCGGACTGGCGCTGGTCTCCTACATCATCACCCAGAACCACGGCGGCACCATCGCCGTTGAGTCGGAGCCGGGGCGCGGAACCACCTTTGTCATCCGTCTGCCCGGCCTGGTTTCGGAGGAACCATGAGCGACAAATGCATCCTGATCGTCGATGACGAAGAAGCGATCCGCTTCAGCCTGAAACTCTTTCTGGAGGATTTCGGCTGGCAGGTCTTTGAGGCCGCCGATCCCGATGAGGCGCTGGAACAGCTGAAACGGCAGGAGATTCCCCTGGCCCTGATCGACATCCGCCTGGCCGGCAAAAGCGGCAACCGGCTGATCGTCGACGCCCTGGGGCTGCAGCCGCGGCTGAAGGTTTTGATCCATACCGGCAGTATCGACTACAGCGTCCCCGAGGAACTGAGGCAGCTCGGGCTGAGCGACGACTGTATCGTACGCAAACCGCAGCCGGATCTGATGGCATTTGAAAAGAGACTGGCACAGGCGCTCGAATCCTGAGCGCAGACAAAAAAAGAGCGCCCTGCCGGTCGGCGGGACGCAACCAATCACACTTCAAAGCGCGGTGTCAGGATCGGAGAATCCATCTCCAAAACGATGTTTGAACAGAAGATACTCGACAAGATTCCGTCTGTCAACACTTTTTTCGGCCTGTTTTCTCTTTAACCCCCTCACAGGCCCCACCTGGAAAGCCCCCCAGAAGGCGCGACAATAAAACCCCTTTCTACATCCGCAACCACCCTCGGCAGAAGAACAGCCTATACCCATCGCCCCCCCCTGCCGATAAGGAGAACATGCCGAAGCCGAATCTGACATGGGACGATCATGACCGGGCCGCGCTGCTGGTGACCGACAACGGCGTCAGTCGCGCCTACCTGTTGCGCCTGCTGGACGCCACCGGGCTGTTTCAGCAGATTTTCTGCGCCGCGGGCATGGATGAGACGCGCCGCCTGCTTGGCGAGGAAGAGATCGACGCCATCTTTTTCGACTGGTACGCACCCTGTTCTTCCGGTGACACTCTGCAGCACCTGACCGACCTGATGGCGGAAACAGAAACCTGGCGCGACATCCCGCTCCTGGTTTTGACGACGGAGGTGGAACGGGAGCTGACCCTGACCGCCTATCTTGCCGGCGCCAGCGACTGCCTCGGTTACGGCATTCCACCCGCCGACCTGCGCGCCCGGCTCTTCCCGCACCTGAGCCGCAAGCTGCGCATCGACGCCCTGCGGGAAGAGAACGACCAGCTGGCCAAACTGGCGATTTCCGACGGCCTGACCGGGCTGTACAACCGCAACTATTTTGACGTGGCCCTGCAGTTCGAAATCAGCCGCTGCCAGCGCTACAGTCATCCCCTGTCACTTCTCGTGGTGACCATCGACCGCTTTGCCTGGCTGAATGACACCTTCGGTTTTCGCAATGGCGACAGGGTGCTGACCCTGGTGGGAGACAGCATCCGCGACGTCGTGCGGGAAACCGACATCCCCTGCCGGTTCAATCATCAGGACTTTGTCGTCATTCTGCCCGAAACCGCGACCCCCCAGGCCTATTCCCTGGCTGAACGGCTGCGGTCCGAACTGGAGGAACGCCAGCCCAACCACCCCTTAAGCCGCTTTCGCATCAGCCTGAGCATGGGCATCAGCGGGCTGTGCGGCGTCGGCAGCACCAATCCGTCGGACCTGATCGAAGAGGCCTACTGCGCCGTCGAGACCGGCCGCCGCTTCGGCGCCGGGCGCACGGAAATCTTCAGCCACAATCTGGAAGTGGTGGGAGAAAACGGCCAGTCCCTCGACCTTGACCACCCGGTCGGGAACGCATAGAGGAAGGCCCGGCGCAAATCCGGAATGAACTGCAGGCGCCTGTCCGCCCGGACATCAGGTTTGCAGTATCTTTTCCCGCCGGATGAGAATTTCAAAAGCCAGGACCGTCTTGCGCACCAGCCGGTTCAGGTCGGCCATGCGCTCGCCCAGTCCCTCACCGCCATCGACATAAATGACATTGACCACCCGGCCGCCCAGCTGGACCGGCAGCAGCAGGGCCGCAGTCGGCGCCTTGCCTCCCAGCGCTGCAATCAGCCGGTCGTTCTCCCCTCCGGGGGGCAGACCGCCCAGATAGGGGCTGTTCCCCTCAACCACGGTCTTGATGACCGAAGGCTGCGCCAGGTCGACGACCATCTGGGGAAAGGCTTCGACAACCTCGGTCCCGTTCACGGCCTTCCAGCCGTCGACATGATCGCCGCGGCAGACCATCAGGGCGGCACGATCGAATTCCTGGCCGAGATAGCCGAGCAGAATATCGCCGATCTCTTCCCGGGAACGGGCATCGGCCAGCTGGCGCGACACATCGTCGATGGAAAACTGACCCACGCGCTCGCTGTAGTCTTCGTCGTCCTCGACGATGACCGCCTCTTCCAGCTCGTCCTCGTCAATCTGCTCCGCGTGCGCCTGCTGCTCGGCCTCGGCCTCGGCGGCACTGCCGCTCCAATCCTTCATCCGGGCGATAATCGCCTGGTAGCGCTCTTCGATCTCGTAGTCGTAGTAGCGATTCAGGGCCTGCAGCAGGCGCACCTCCGGGGCGACCAGAGGCCGGATGATGTAGTCGGTAATAAAGGCGATTTCGTCGATGGCGCTCAAGTCGGCCGGATCGGCCATGGCGAGACTAAGGCGCTTCTTGTCGCAGCGGATGGGCACCACCTTGTACTTGATCGCCAGACCGCGCGGCACCTTCTGGATAATGTCGGCAGGGATATTCTCCAGCTGATCGGGATGGACATAGGGAACCGCGAGCTTCTTGCTGAGAAAACGCGCCAGGGTTTCTTCTTCGACCATGCCGAGCTCGATCAGGCTGGTGCCGATCTTGCCGCCATAGACCACCCGGTTGAGCAACGCCTCGTCGAACTGTTCCCGGGTAATCAGCCCGGCCTCGCGCAACATCTCCAGCAGCGTCAGTGCCATGGTGCCCTCCCTGAAGAAACTGGACCGCAATCGGCCTGTCAAAATAACAGGTTAGCCGTCCTTGTCTCGATTGCCAAGCAGGAATGTCCGCACCGCTGTGGTGATTTGTTCTTGCCGGGCGAAGGAAGACAAGGTATACATACAACATCTTGGGAGAACTCCACCACTCAATCCCAACATGTAGTTACCAGGAGGCACCATGCAGAAATGCAAAGCCTGCGGCAAAGCCTATACCGCCGCCTGCACCCAGTGTCTGCAAAACAAGGACTGACCACCCCCTGCGCCTGAAACGTGTCTGATCCATCTGCCCAGCAACTGCTTGACCGCCTGCGGCGAAACCTCGAACGGGCTGATGGTCCCGACTGCCGCCGCCTCTGGCATGGGCGCGGCAACCTTCTGCCCGACTGGAACTGGCTGACCGTCGACTGGTATCCGCCCGTGCTGCACCTGGTCAGCTACCGGCCCGCCACAATCGAACACCTGCAGCCCGTCCTGGACGGCCTGCGCTGCGCGCTTGAGCCCGCCGCCATGCTGCTGCAGCGCCGCGACCTGCCCGAAACACCGCATCAGCTCCTGGAAGGAACACTCCCGACCGAGGTCGATGCCGTCGAACAGGGCCTGCGCTACCGCCTCGACTTCAGCCACGGTCGCAACATCGGTTTTTTCCCGGACATGGCGACAGGCCGGACCCTGGTACGCCAGCGAGCCGAGGGACGCAAAATCCTCAACCTGTTTGCCTACACCTGCGCCTTTTCCGTCGCCGCGCTGGCGGGTGGCGCCGCCCAGGTCGTCAACGTTGATATGAGCCGCAGCGCCCTGGAGCGCGGCCGGTTCAATCATCGGCTCAACCAGCTTGACGTCCGTCGCGCCTCCTTTCTGCCCCACGATGTGCTGCGCTCTTTCGGCAAACTGAAGCGCCTCGGTCCCTTTGACCTGGTGATTCTCGATCCGCCCGACACCCAGGGAAGCAGCTTCCGGCCCGAGCGCGACTGGCCGAAACTGCTGCGCCGCCTGCCCGAGCTGCTGCGCCCGGGCGGCGAGGTGCTGGCCTGCATGGCTGTGCCGCGCCTGGGCCTCTCCTTTCTGGAACAAACGGTCGCCGAACACGCCCCGTTCCTGCAACGGCGCGAACACCACACCGCAGGACCCGACTTCCCCGAAACCGACCCCGACAAGGGGCTGCACCTGAACCTGTACTCTTTTGATGGTTGATTCCTGTCCGGGACGGGGTATCATGCCCTTTCATCCCGGAGGTACGCCATGGAGAAACTGAAAAACCGCAACGACCGGAAAAACGCCTTTGCCAGCGACAACTACGCGCCCATCTGCCCCGAGGCGATGACCGCTATCGAGCAGGTCAACAGCGGCTTTGCCAACGCCTACGGCAACGATCCCTGGACCGAACGCGCCTGCGACCTGCTGCGCGAATTCTTTGCGACCGACTGCCAGGTCTTCTTCGTCTTCAACGGCACCGCCGCCAACTCCCTGGCCCTGGCCACCCTGTGCCAGAGCTACCACAGCATCATCTGCCACGAGCTGGCCCACATTGAAACCGACGAGTGCGGCGCGCCGGAATTCTTCTCCAATGGCACCAAGATTCTGCTCACCACCGGCAACAGTGGCAAGGTCGACCCGGCCCAGGTCGAGCATCTGGTCACCCGGCGCAGCGACATCCACTATCCCAAGCCCAAGGTCCTGAGCCTGACCCAGTCGACCGAGCTGGGCACCGTCTACCGGCCGGAGGAACTGAAAGCACTGAAACAGACCGCCGACCGCCACGGCCTGCGCCTGCACATGGACGGCGCCCGTTTCGCCAACGCCCTGGCCAGCCTTGATGTGCATCCCGCCGAAATCAGCTGGAAGGCCGGCGTCGACGTGCTCACCTTCGGCGGCACCAAGGCCGGCATGGCCATCGGCGAGGCGGTGGTCTTCTTTGACCTGCACCTGGCGGAAGAATTCGCCTACCGCTGCAAGCAGGCCGGTCAGCTCGCCTCCAAGATGCGCTACCTCGCCGCCCCCTGGATCAACCTGCTCAAGGACGACACCCTGATCCGCTACGCCCGCCACGCCAACACCCTGGCGAAAACCCTGGCGGACAGCCTGCGGCAGCTTCCCGGCATCGACATCGTGCACCCGGTCGAAGCCAACGCCGTCTTCGTGCGCATGCCGGAAAAACTGATCGAACAGCTGCAGCAGCGCGGCTGGACCTTCTACACCTTCATCGGCACCGGCGAAGCCCGCCTGATGACCAGCTGGGCCACCACCGAAGAGGATGTCGAGGCCCTGGCAGAAGAGATCCGCAGGCTGCTTGGATGACATCCACACTCAATACAGGACAGTCCAAAAGGCCGACCCGGACTTTCTCCGAATCGGCC
>CAZCUR010000090.1:1643-9921 GCA_964501815.1 uncultured Geothermobacter sp. | reverse complement strand
AGCTCCATTCCCCTTGCGGTTTACGCGACAACGGTTTTATGCTGACGCCATGGATTCCGTCAGCCTGCAGATCCTCAGTTTTTTGTCCATCTTCACCCTGGCCATCGTCAGTCCGGGACCGAATTTCGTCCTGGTCTCCCGCACCGCCCTGGTGCACTCGCGCCGCTCGGGCCTGTTTGCCGCCTTCGGCGTGGCCACCGGCAGCGGCCTGTTCGCCCTCGCCGGTCTGACCGGCGCCCTGGTCATCGTCAACACCCACCCGGATATTGCCCGGTTGTGGCACTGGCTCGGCGGCGGCTATCTTTTCTGGCTGGGGCTGACCATGGTTTTCCGACGCCCGGCGCGCGCCGAAAAACCGGCCCCGCAGGCCGCGGGCAAGGGGCTCGACGATGTGAAGGCCTGGTGGCTGGGGCTGTTCACCAACCTGACCAACCCCAAGGCCTGGGCCTTTTATCTGAGCCTGTTTACTCTCGTGGCGCAGCCCGGCATCTCCCTGGGCATCAAGATCAGCCTGAACCTCGCCATGTTCGCCATCTCCCTGGCCTGGTACAGCCTGGTCGCCGCCCTGCTCGGCGATGCCCGGCTGGCGCCGCTGATGGCCCGCATCGAACCGGTTCTGGGGCGGATTCTCGGTCTGGCCCTGATGGGTTTCGGCCTGCGTCTGGTACGCACCTGAAGGCGAAGTCATGACCGCTATCCCCCGTGACATACCGCTGGAACGCTGGCTGCCCACCAGCCGCAGGGAGATGGAGCGACTCGGCTGGGACCAGGCGGATGTCATCATCGTCAGCGGCGATGCCTACGTCGACCATCCCTCCTTCGGCACGGCTCTGGTCGGCCGGTTGCTGGAAGACCTCGGCCTGCGGGTCGCCATCCTGCCTCAACCCAACTGGCAGGATGATTTGCGCGATTTTCGCAAGCTGGGTGTGCCAAGGCTTTTTTTTGCCGTAAGCGCCGGTTGCATGGACTCGATGGTCAATCATTACACCGCCAACCGCCGCCGGCGTTCCGACGACGCCTACACCCCCGGCGGACGGGCCGGCCGGCGTCCTGACCGCGCGACCATCGTCTACAGCCGCATTCTCAAGCAGCTCTATCCCGACATTCCGGTGGTCATCGGCGGTATTGAGGCGAGTTTGCGCCGCATCACCCATTACGATTTCTGGGACGACGCGTTAAGGCCCACCATTCTTGTCGACAGCGGCGCCGATCTGCTCGTCTATGGTATGGGCGAACGGCCCCTGACCAAACTGGTGCACCTGCTCAACAAGGGGGTCCCCTTTCGCCGTATCGACACCCTGCCGCAGACCGCCCTGCTGCGCACCGGGCAGGAGATCCCCCACTGCAAAAACTGGGACGACCAGGAGCTTTGCGCCCACGAAGACTGCCTGAACGACCCGAAAAAACAGGTCGCCAATTTCGCCCGCATCGAACAGGAATCCAACCTCTGGCAGTCAAAGATACGATTTCTCCAGCGCGTCGGCGACCAGGTCCTGGTTCTCAACCCTCCGGATACGCCCCTGACCACGGCCGAACTCGACCGGGTCTATGCCCTGCCCTACACCCGTTTTCCCCATCCACGTTACCGAAACAAGGGAGCCATACCTGCCTTTGAAATGGTGCGCCACTCGGTCACGCTGCACCGGGGTTGTTTCGGCGGCTGCGCCTTCTGCACCATCTCCGCCCACCAGGGCAAGTTCATCGCCAGCCGCAGCGAAGAGTCCATCCTCACAGAAGTGAGAAAATTGGTCGAAACACCCGGATTCCAGGGGACCATCTCCGATTTGGGCGGCCCCAGTGCCAACATGTACCGGATGCGGGGGCGGAATCTCGACATCTGTCGTTCCTGCCGCAAAGCCAGCTGCCTGCACCCGGACGTCTGCACCAATCTCGACACCCGGCACGGTCACCTGCTGGAGCTCTACCGCAAGGTCGCCGCCATTCCCGGTATCCGCCATGTCCAGGTCAACTCCGGCCTGCGCTACGACCTGTTCCTGCATGCCACGGATGATGCGGCCCTGGCCCAGGACCACCGGGACTATTTCGAACAGCTGGTGCGGCACCACGTATCCGGCCGGCTCAAGGTGGCCCCGGAGCACAGCGCCCCCCAGGTTCTCAACCTGATGCGCAAACCCTCGTTTGAACTGTTCGAACGCCTCCGGAAAGAATTCGGGCGCATCTGCAGACAGTCCGGCCTGAAGCAGCAGATCATCCCCTATCTGATTTCCGCTCACCCGGGCTGTGATCTCGAGGCGATGGCCGATCTGGCTGTACGCCTGCGTCATTTGCGTCTGAAACCGGAGCAGGTACAGCTCTTCACTCCGACTCCCATGACTTTGGCGAGCGAAATCTTTCATGCCGGCATCAACCCCGAAACCGGGGAACCGGTGGTCGTGCCCCGGTTCGAGGATGCCCGCCGCCTGCAGCACCGGCTGCTCTTCTGGCATCTGCCGGAAAACCGTGCCGACCTTGTCAGGGCCCTCAAACGGGCAGGCCTGACCCGGCAGCTGAACCGGCTCTACTCCGAACCGGACGCCGCACCGCGGCCACGGAGGCGGCGATGACCAAAATACAGATTGCAAGGGATGAAGCCATCTGCCGCCAGTGTCGCGGACTTTGCTGCCAGGGCGCACCCGGTTTGTGGGCGGACCCGGATCGCTTTGTTCAACTCTTTTTCCCCCGGGGCCTGCCGGAGGGAAGGGACCTGGAGTTGGCGCTGAAACGCCTGGGACTGACCTGGCGCAGGGTAACGGGTGTCGCCATAGCGGCCCCCAAACGGACAGAAACCGGGTGTCTTTTTTTAACGGAACAGGGCTGCCGGCTGGCGCCGGACCGGCGTCCATGCCAGTGTCTCGCCCTTGAACCTTCACTGGACACCCTGCTCACGGGTGAGATAGACTGCCGCATGCCGGCGCAGCTACGCAGCGACCGGATCGCATTGCGCTGGCGCCGCTGGTGGCAACGCCACCCAAACGTCAACCTGCCCGCAAAACTGCCATGAGTCTCGAATGGAATGAAAACCTGGCTGTCGGCCATGAGATGATCGACCGGCAACATCGTCAGCTGTTCGATCAGTTCAACCGGTTCCTTGCCGCCTGCAACCAGCGCCGGGGCAAGGAGGAACTGGGGCCTCTGCTCGACTTTCTCACAGGCTATGTGATCGAACACTTCAGCGCCGAAGAAAAGATCATGGACCAGACCGGTTATCCCGAACGGGACCCCCACCTGGAACAGCATCGCCAGTTCACCGAAAGGCTGGCCGAGCTGCGGGGGGAGATGGAAAGCAGTGGAGCTACGCTGGCGGTGCTGATTCACACCAACAAGACCCTGCTCCACTGGCTGACCCAGCACATCCGTCACGTCGATACCGCCCTGGCTCGCTGGCTCGAGCGAGCCTGAGGGCCGTCCCGGCAACTCTGCCGAAATGTTGTATACTTTTCCGCACTTTACCGCCGACACTTGCCTGCCGGGTGTCTACGGGGTATCTGTTAGGCACCATCTGACTGATCATCTGTGAGGTTTCATCGCATGAATTTGGGAGAGCGTTTCAAGGACAGTTGCGGTATGGGCCTGGTGGCCCATCTGGACAACCGCCCCAGCCACGGGTTGGTTGAAGACGGCATTCGGGCGCTGCGGCGCATGGTCCATCGCGGCGCCATCGCCGCGGACGGCAAGACCGGTGACGGCTGCGGCCTGCTGCTGTCACTGCCGCGCCGTTTCATGCGTCGGGTCGCCGAAGAGAACGGCGCGTCCCTGCCCGACGATTTTGCAGTCGCCACCCTTTTTCTTCAGGATGCCGAGGCGGAGAAGGCCTGTTTTGCCGACATCTGCGCCCGCAACGATTTGCGCGTGGTCCTGTTTCGCGACGTTCCGGTCGGCATCGATGCCCTCGGTGATTACGCCCGCGAAAGGCTCCCCCATATCGTTCAGGCCTTCGTGGTGCCCAACGAACTGGTCGCCACCCGCCGGTTCGACGCTTTGATCTATCTCAGTCGCAAGGAGATCGAGAAAGCTCTTGCCGACCACCAGGACTTCTACATCGCCAGTTTTTCCCGTACCACCGTCTCCTACAAGGGGCTGGTGATGCCGGACCACCTGGCCACCCTCTATCCGGATCTGCTGCAGGAGGATTTTGCCTGCAGTTTCGTCCTGTTTCATCAGCGTTTTTCCACCAACACCCTGCCGCGCTGGCCCCTGGCCCAGCCCTTGCGCGCCCTGGCCCACAACGGCGAAATCAATTCCATCCGGGCCAACCGGTTCAATGCCATCGCCAAGTCGGCGGCCATGCACAGCCCGGTCTTCAGCGACGAGGAACTGGAGCGCCTGCTGCCCATCATCCAGCCGGAAGGCTCCGACAGCGCCAGCCTCGACAACATGTTCGAGTTTCTGCTGGTCAACGGTGTCGATTTTTTCAAGGCGGTGCGCATGCTGATCCCGCCGGCGCGCCACAATGTCGCCCACATGCCGGCCAAGCTGCGCTCCTTCTACGAGTACACCTCAGCCGCCTGGGAGCCCTGGGACGGCCCGGCGGCGGTCTGCATGACCAACGGCCGGTACGTCGGCTGTGTGCTCGACCGCAACGGCCTGCGGCCGGCCAAGTACGTCATCACCACGGAAAACAAGCTGCTACTGACCAGTGAATACGGCGTCCTTGGCACCCCACCGGAAAAGGTACGCCAGCGCGGCCGCCTGCAAAGCGGCGAGATGATCGCCGCCGACCTGCAACAGGGGCAGATCTTCTTCACCCGCGACATCGATCGCTACCTGATGGAATCCCAGCCGTACAGCAAGTGGCTCACCGAAGGGACCTACTACCTGCAGGAGTTTATCGAACTGCAGTTTCAGGATGTCTCGGACTACGACTATCCCGATCTGCCTCGACTGCAACGCTACCACAACGTCACCCATGAAACCGTCGAGCAGATGCTCAAGCCGATGCTGCGCGACGGCAAGGAACCGACCGGCTCCATGGGGGATGACACCCCGCAGGCTGCCTTCTCGGACCAGCCGCGCAATTTCGCCGATTTTTTCCGCCAGAAATTCGCCCAGGTGACCAATCCGCCCATCGACCCCTACCGGGAAAAAGTGGTGATGTCGACCACCATCGGTATCGGCGAAATCGGCAATCCGCTGATTGAAACCCCCGACCGCGCCCGGCGCCTGAAAAGTATCTCTCCCATTCTTTCCCTGGATATTTTCAAGGCGCTGCTCTCCTTCGGCGACCCGGACAAACCGCGCTTTGAACCGATGTACCGCCATCAGACCTTTTACACCGGCTTTGAAACGGGCCTTGAAAAGGCCTTGCAGGCCCTGGGAGACAGGGTGGTTCAGGCAGTACGTGACGGGGTCCGGGTGGTCCTGCTCGACGATCGCTGTCTGGACGAACGCACCCGGATTATGCCCATGGCCATGGTGGTCGGCTACCTGAACCAGCGGCTGCTGCAGGAAAAGCTGAGGCACCTGACCACGCTGGTGGCCATCAGCGCCGAAGTCACCAACCCGCATCACGCCTGCGTCCTCATCGGTTACGGCGCCACCGCCATCTACCCCTGGCTCGCCTATGCCACCGGGCTGGAGATGCTGCGTCGCAACGGTGCCGATGCCCGGGCCACCCGCATCGGCCTGAAGAACATCTACGATGCCCTGACCAAAGGGATTCTCAAGGTCATGTCCAAAATGGGCATCAGTACCGTCTCCAGCTACCGCAATGCGGCGTTGTTCGATATCATCGGCCTGTCCCGGCATGTCGTGTCCACCTGTTTCCCCGCCAGCCCGGCCCTGCTGCCCGGCCTCGACTTTGCCGACATTGAGGAGCGCATCAACAGGCAGCATCAGGCCGTTTTTGTGCACAGCCATCTCAAACCGATCTATCCGCTGGCCGTCGGCAGCCTCAACCGGGACAATCCAGGCGGCGAATACCACGATTTTCACAGCCGCATTATCACCGGGCTGCACGCCTTCGCGGAAAGCCTCGACCGGGCCGACTACCTCAAGGTTCGCACCATGCTGGAACAGCGCGGCGAACGTTTTGTCCGCGACTTCCTGCATTTCAAAAGCGACCGCAAGCCGATTCCCATCGACCAGGTCGAACCGGTCGAGGCCATCACCCGGCGGTTCGATTCAGCGGCCATGTCCCTCGGGTCCATTTCTCCCGAGGCGCATCAGGCCCTGGCCGAAGCAATGCGTATTCTGGGCGGCTGCTCCAACAGCGGTGAAGGGGGCGAAGCGCCGGAACGGCTGAAGTCGAACCTGAACAGCAAAATCAAGCAGGTCGCCTCGGGACGTTTCGGCGTCACCCCGGCCTACCTGCGCAGCGCCGAAGAGATCCAGATCAAAATCGCCCAGGGCGCCAAGCCCGGCGAAGGTGGCCAGCTGCCGGGCGAAAAGGTGACGCCGCTGATTGCGTCCCTGCGCTATACCATGCCCGGGGTCACCCTGATCTCTCCCCCACCCCACCACGACATCTATTCCATCGAAGATCTGGCCCAGCTGATCTTCGACCTGAAACAGATCAACCCGGAGGCCCGCATCAGCGTCAAGCTGGTCTCCAGTGAAGGGGTCGGCACCATCGCCGCCGGCGTGGCCAAATGCTACGCCGACCGAATCATCATTTCCGGCGCCGATGGCGGCACCGGCGCGGCGCCCCAGACATCCATCAAGCATGCAGGCAATCCCTGGGAACTTGGTCTGGCAGAAGCCAACCAGTCGCTCAAGGCCAACAATCTGCGCGAGCTGGTCGAACTGCAGACCGACGGCGGACTGAAAATCGGGCGCGACATCGTCAAGGCCGCCCTGCTCGGCGCCGAATACTACGGGTTCGGCACCCCCCTGCTGGTCATGCTCGGCTGCAAGCTGCTGCGTGTCTGCCATCTGAATCGCTGTACCGTCGGCGTCGCCACCCAGAATGACATGCTGCGCAGTCATTTTGTCGGCACGGTACAGAAAGTGGTCCGTTACCTGACCAATGTCGCAGAGGATGTGCGCGAAATCCTCGCCGAGCTTGGCTACCGCAGCCTCGACGAAATCATCGGGCGGGTCGACCTGCTCACTCCGAGCCGGAGCGACCTGGCGCAAAAATTCGACTTTTCCGAGGTTCTGCGTTTTATCGGCGGGACCAACCGCAAAACCAGGCCCAATCCCCCCTTCGATGACAACGCGTATGAGAAGGACATTCTGCGTGAAGTCGACCCGGTTATCAAAAATCCGCAGGAAGAAGTGGTGGTCGAACGCGAAATCCGCAATACCAACCGCTCGGTTGGCACCCTGATTAGCGGTGAGATCGCCCGCTACTACGGTGATGCCGGGCTGCCCAAGGACGCCGTCACCCTGCGCCTGCACGGCGTGGCGGGCCAGTCCCTGGGGGCCTTTCTGATTCATGGGGTCAGTATCTTCCTCGATGGCGTCGGCAACGACTACGTCGGCAAGGGCATGAGCGGCGGCCGCATCATCATCACCCCCGGCAACTATTACGAAGGGGTGGCCGCCGCAGGCAATACCTGTCTGTACGGCGCGACCGGCGGCAAGCTCTTCGTCTCCGGCATCGTCGGCGAACGCTTTGCGGTACGCAACTCCGGCGCCCTGGCGGTGGTGGAAGGAACCGGCGACCATGCCTGCGAATACATGACCGGCGGTACCGTCGTGATTCTGGGAGAGACCGGCATCAACTTCGGCGCCGGCATGACCGGCGGTACCGCCTTCGTCTACGACCGGAACAAGACGTTTATCGACAAGCTCAACACCGAACTGGTCGATGCCCGCCGCATCGACGTCGACGAGGACAACGAGGGCAAGCTCTACCTGAAGAAAATTCTGGTCAGCTACCACAACCGCACCCGCAGCCCGAAGGCCCGTTTCATTCTCGACAACTACCGGGAGGAGCTGGCCTACTTCTGGATGGTGCGGCCGCGCGACATGAAAGCCCCCCTTAATCCGAAGGAAGGGGATTAGTCAGAAGTCAGAAGTCAGAAGTCAGAAGTCAGAAGTCAGAAGTCAGAAGTCAGGAATATTGTGACCGGTTTCTGCGATGAGTCAAAACCAGACTCAAAGCAGTCAGATTTGCGTCGGATGCAAGGCGCACCGTGGCCGGACCCCGCAGGCGTAGCCGGAGGCTACGTCGAGGACGGCCGGCGAGGTGCAACAC
The DNA here is from genome assembly GCA_964501815.1 of uncultured Geothermobacter sp. GTDB lineage: Bacteria > Desulfobacterota > Desulfuromonadia > Desulfuromonadales > Geothermobacteraceae > Geothermobacter. The sequence goes on along the minus strand of CAZCUR010000090.1, from coordinate 1,781 downwards.
AGCAGACGGCGTGAAGATGCCCGCCGCCCTGCGGAAATACATGGAAGGGGCTGATAGTCCGCGCCCCCTAGACCCAAGGCGGGCAGATTTGCGTCGGATGCAAGGCGCACCGTGGCCGGACCCCGCAGGCGTAGCCGG
>CAZCUR010000090.1:0-1543 GCA_964501815.1 uncultured Geothermobacter sp. | reverse complement strand
GAGGACGGCCGGCGAGGTGCAACACAGCAGACGGCGTGAAGATGCCCGCCGCCCTACGGAGAGAAACGATGCAAGGCTTCCTCACCACCTCCCGCGAAGAACCTCTCAAAGAAGACGTCAACAAGCGTCTGAAGACTTTTGAGGAGATCTACCAGTTCTTCAACGACCGCGTTGTGGCACGCCAGGCGGAGCGCTGCGTGCAGTGCGGTGACCCGTTCTGCACCAGCATCGGCTGTCCACTGAACAACTACATCCCCCAGTGGCTTGAGGCTATCGCCGAAAAGGATCTGGAAAAGGCCTTTTTGCTGACCAACGAAACCTCGCCCTTTCCTGAAATCCTTGGACGCATCTGCCCGCACAACCGGGTCTGCGAAGGTGCCTGCACCCTCGACGACGGCTACGGCGCCATCTCCATCGGCGCCATTGAAGCATCCATAACCGATCTCGGTTTCAAGGCAGGGTACACGATTCCCTTTCCCGGCATCACCACCGACAAACGCGTGGCGGTGGTCGGCTCCGGGCCTGCCGGCATGAGCTGCGCCCACTTTCTGCTGCGGGCCGGCATCGCCGTCGACATGTTCGAACGTGCCGACCAGCCCGGCGGCCTTTTGACGTACGGTATCCCCGGATTCAAGCTCTCCAAATCCATCGTCAAGCGCCGGTTCGACCTCATGCAGGAAGCAGGACTGTCCCTGCACCTGAACACCGCCATCGGCAGCGACCAGCCGCTGGAGGAACTGGTCGCCAAATACGACGCTGTCTTTTTGGGACTTGGCTGCACCAACGGCAAACGGGCGGGCATCCCCAACGAGGACCATCCCCAGGTCTTTCTGGCCATGGAGTTTCTCACCAATGTCCAGCGCCGCCTGGCGGGGCTGTCGTGGATGGAACGCTTCGCAGTGCGCGGCCGGCGCGTGGTCGTGGTCGGCGGGGGAGATACCGCCATGGACTGCGTGCGCACAGCGGTTCGCGAAGGAGCCGAAAGTGTGGTCTGCCTCTACCGGCGCGATGCCGCCAACATGCCCGGCAGCGCCAAGGAGTTCCACAATGCGGCCGAAGAGGGTGTCAACTTCATGTTCACCGAAGCGCCGAAGCGTATTGTCCTCGATGATGATGGCAACCTGGTCGGCATCGACTGCGTACGCACCCGTCTGGGAGATCCGGATGCGACCGGACGCCAGCGCGTCGAAGAGATCGAAGGCAGTGAACACTGTGTGCAGGCCGACGTGGTCATCATGGCCCTCGGCTTTGACCACGAACCCTACAACTTTCTCGACACCCTCGGCCTTGAACGCGAACGCTGGGGCAACATTCGCACCGCACCCGACGGGAGGACCTCGCACCCGAAGATTTTTGCCGGAGGAGACTGCCATCGCGGAGCTGACCTGGCGGTTACCGCCGCCGCCGAAGGCCGACGGGCGGCCCTGACGATAATTTCCAGGCTGCTGGGCTGAGACAGGAGACAGGAGACAGGAGACAGGAGACAGGAGTCGGAAGTCGGAAGTCGGAAGTCGGAAGTCGGAAGTCGGAAGTCGGAAGTCGG
>CAZCUR010000089.1:0-9944 GCA_964501815.1 uncultured Geothermobacter sp. | reverse complement strand
CCCGCAGGTTGCGCAAATTGTTGGCCAATTTGAGAACCCGGCCTTCGGGCTGCCCAAGAGTGAGCAGGAGGGTCATGCCGAGTTGCAGGCTCGACTCAAATTCCTCGCTCACCACCGTGGTGGCACCAAGTTTGCAGAGGTGCTCTTCCTCCAGGACGTAGCGGCTGCGTACCAGGATGGGGATTCTCGAGTCCAGATCCCGGGCGATGCGAACCGCCCGATGCAGGGCGGCCGGATCGTTGATGGTCAGCACCAGGGCCCGGGCCCGGTTGATGCCGGCAGATTGCAGAACCTCAGGTGACGTCGCGTCTCCGAACAGGATGTCGGCGCCCGCTTTCCGTCCCTGTTCTATGCCGAGACCACCGATCTCAATGAACAGGTGCGGGATGCTGGTCTGTGTCAGCAGCCAGCCGAGGTTGCGTCCTGATACCCCGTAGCCGGCGATGATCACGTGTCCGCTCAGCCCCTGCAGTCTCTGGCTGTCGGACGGTTCGCTGTCCCTCCTGCCGCTTGTCCGGAAGCGGGCTGCGAGCTTTTCGCTGTGCGCGAAGACAAGGGGGGTGATCATCATGCTCAGGGCGATGATGGCCAGGGTGACCTGATAGGTCTGGAGGGACACCAGTTCGAGGCGGGCGGCTTGGCCGAGGAGCAGGAAGGAGAATTCACCGACCTGAAACAGGGCCAGGCCGACCAGCAGGGCGATGCGTGCCGGATAGCCACAGACCAGGGCGGCTGCCGAGGCGCCTGCTGTTTTCAGCAATGACAGCAGGATGAGTCCGCCAAGTACCAGGAAGAGATTGTCGGTCAGGGTGCCGATGTCGACCAGCATGCCGACGGAAATAAAGAAGATGGCCAGAAAGGTGTCGCGGAAAGGAACGATATCGGACAGGACCTGGTGGGCGTAGTCGGAGTCTGACAACGCCATCCCTGCCAGGAATGCTCCCAGGGCCAGGGAAAGACCGGCCTCGTGCGTCAGCCAGGCCGTTCCCAGGACGATGAAAAGGATGCAGATGCGGAACAGTTCCCGGGCTCTCGTCGCCAGGATGGCCTTGAGAAGCGGGTTGAGGCCTTTGCGGGCAAACAGCACCAGGCCGACCAGAAGCAGCAGCGCCTTGAGGATTTCAAGTGGAGCAAACCCTGTCTGCCTGCCTGCAAGAACCGGAAGCAGCACCATGAAAAAAACCACCAGGATGTCCTGGGCCAGCAGGATGGCCAGACTGGCCCGACCGTGTGGCGAATCGGTCGATCCCTGTTCCTGGAACAGCTTGAGGACAACTGCGGTCGAAGAAAGTGTCAGGGCCATGGCGAGCGTCGCCGCTGTTGCCGTGGACAGGCCGGCTATCCATAGCAGGACGAACAGGGCCAGACCGGTGGCCAGGGTCTGTACCATACCGCCGCGCAAAAGCAGGGTTTTGAATCGCAGCAGGCGTCCGGGCGAGAATTCAAGGCCGATACTGAACAGCAGCAGGATGACGCCAAGTTCAGCCGCCTGGGCGACCTGGGCCTCGTTCGCGATCAGGTGCAGGCCGGAAGGGCCGAGGATGATACCGGCAATCAGGTAACCGACCACGGGTGACTGGCGCAGCCGGCTGCAGCCCCAGGCGACCGCCAGCGCGAGTCCGAGCAGGATGAGCAGGTCGGCGAGGAAGGCGGTCTCCATGTGGCGGTCCTGTCAGCGGGTGCCGGAAGGGGCCGGCGGCAGGGGTGGCAGCCAGAAGTCGCTGGCTGTCACCGGATCATCATAACGCAGCCGGTCGCCGACCTGGATGGGGTTCGTTTTGGCCTCAGGATCGTTTTCATGGATCAGCCGGTCAATGGTCAGCAGCAGCCCCAGCCAGGGACCGCGCCGGGCGATGGCCTGCCGGGCGTAGGCGGAGCAGGTCGGATACATGGGACAGCGGTCGCCATCGACCCGGGAGATGGTGGTCTGGAAAAAGTGAATAGCCTGATCGAACGGACCGCCTGCCCCCGCCGGGGTGTGCGAGGCCTTTTTCGGTGTCGGCCAGGGGCCCCAGTCGGCGGCGTGAGCTGGAGCCGCGAGCAGCAGCAGGGCCCAGGCCAAAAGACAGGCGCTTCTCATGACTTTTTCTTCTCCCCATTGCGCTGCAGTTGCCGGTACCAGGCCAGCCTTTCGCCGATGGTCTTTTCGTAGCCCCGCTCGGTGGGCTGGTAGAAGGAGGTCCCCTGCAGCTGGTCCGGCAGATGGGACTGGGGCGCCACACCCTCCTTGTAGTCGTGGGCATAGCGGTAGTCGCGGCCGTAGTCGAGCTGCTTCATCAGTTTGGTCGGAGCGTTGCGCAGGTGTTTGGGCACCGGCAGGGCACCGCTTCTGCGCACTTCGGCCTGGGCCTTTTTGATGCCGATGTAGCTGGCGTTGCTCTTGGGCGCCGAAGCCAGGTAGGTCACCCCCTGGGCCAGGTTGATGCGCGCTTCGGGCAGCCCGACGAAGTGAACCGCCTGTTGCACCGCCAGGGCGATCTGCAGGGCCCGGGGATCGGCGTTGCCGACATCCTCCGAGGCGAAGATGACCATGCGCCGGGCGATGAACAGAGGGTCCTCGCCCGCTTCGAGCATGCGCGCCAGCCAGTAGAGGGCGGCGTCCGGATCGGAGCCACGCATGCTCTTGATGAAGGCGGAGATGACATTGTAGTGCTCCTCGCCCCCCTTGTCGTAGAGCAGTGCCTTGCTCTGCAGGGTCTCCTCCATCAGGGCCAGGGTGATGCGCCCGTCTTCGGCCACAGCGGCCGCCAGTTCCAGTGCTCCCAGGGCGACCCGGGCGTCGCCGTGGGCCTTTTCGGCGAGAAAATCGAGCGCGTCCGCATCGATGTCCAGACGGCGATCGGCCAGCCCGCGCGGATCGTCCAGGGCCCTGCGGATCAGAGTCTTCAGATCCTCCGGTTGCAGTGGTTCCAGCACAAAGACGCGCGAACGTGACAGCAGCGCGGCATTGACTTCAAAACTGGGATTTTCGGTCGTGGCGCCGATGAGGATGATGTCCCCCTTTTCCACCGCCGGCAAAAAGGCGTCCTGCTGGGCCTTGTTGAACCGGTGGATTTCGTCGACGAACAGCAGGGTGCGGCGGCCGTAGTGAGCGCGCTCTTCCGCGGCGCGGGCGAGAATCTCCCGGACCTCCCTGATGCTGCCGAGTACCGCGGAGAAAAAGACAAAACGGCTTTGGGTGCCGTTGGCAATCACCTGGGCCAGCGTCGTCTTGCCGGTTCCGGGCGGGCCCCAGAAAATGACCGAGGTGAGCCGGTCCTGGTCGATCAGGCGGCGCAGCAGTTTGCCTTCGGCCAGAAGATGCTTCTGGCCGACGACCTCGTCGAGACGGCGCGGACGCAGCCGTTCGGCGAGCGGGGCGTCCTGTGTGGTGCTGTGGGAAAACAGGTCCATGGACGGGAGTCTCCTGAGGATTCCGGAGCGCCAGTTTGTGGCGCCAACGGTGCCTAAGCGGACAGTACCACAGGGGCGGGGATGCGGCAACCGGCTGAAAAAGCAGGTAAAAGAATGGACGCCTACCCGGCGATCTGCTACATTCCAGAGGCGGTTGCCTACGTTCCGGAGGTGGTGGCTTGAAACGCATCGGTATCTACGCCAAGCACAACAACGAGGACGCCGCCAGACTGGCCGGCGAAGTGCATACCTTTTTGCGGGAACGCGGCTGCGAGATCTTTTGCGAGGATGTCCTGGCCGAAACCATAAGCGTCGGCGAAGGCTATCCCCCGGGCGCCATTCCCCCACTGGTCGATCTGATCGTCGTTCTGGGCGGCGACGGCACCCTGATTTCGGTGGCACGTCTGGTGGGGGAACTGCGTGTCCCCATTCTCGGCGTCAATCTCGGCCGGCTGGGTTTTCTGACCGAAATCGCCCGGGATGAAACCTTTGAAACCCTGGAGCAGGTGCTGGCCGGGGATTTTCATGTTTCCACCCGGATGATGCTGGATGCGACCGTCATTCGGGACAATCAGGTCGCAGGCCGCTACCGCACCCTTAACGATGTGGTCATCAACAAGGGGGCGCTGGCGCGCATCATCGATATGGAAACCAGCGTCAACGCCGACTACCTCACCACCTTTCGCGGGGATGGGCTCATCATCGCCACTCCGACCGGGACGACCGCCTACAACCTGGCGGCGGGAGGTCCGATCATCTATCCCGGCCTGCACTGTCTGGCCATCGCTCCCATCTGTCCCCACATGCTCACCAACCGGCCGATTATCGTGTCTGACGAGGACGTTATCCGGGTTCAGGTGAAATTCCAGGATGAGGAAGTGATGCTGACCGCTGACGGGCAGGTGGGCATGCCCCTGCAGGGCGGAGATATTGTCGAGGTGCGCCGTTCCAGCTGTGTCGCGCTGCTGGTGAAGAGCCCGAAACGGGACTATTTCGAGATTCTGCGCACCAAACTGCTCTGGGGCGAACGCTGAAGGTCTTGGGAGCATGCCATGCTGACGGATCTGGTCATTCGCAATTTCGCCATTATCGAGCGGCTGGAGGTCAGTCTCAAGCCGGGGTTCAATATCCTCACCGGTGAGACCGGCGCCGGCAAATCGATTATCATCGACGCCGTCGGTCTGCTCCTGGGAGGCCGTGCCCGCCCCGAGGTGGTGCGCACCGGTGCCGACGAGGCGGTCATCGAGGGCCTGTTCGATATCACCGGCCGGCCCGATGTCCAGCGCCTGCTGGACCAGGGCGGCTTTGACAGCGGCGACGAACTGGCGGTCAAGCGGGTCATCAGCCGTGAAGGGCGCAACCGCATTTTCATCAACGGTTCCATCGCCCGGCTCGGGCAGCTGCAGGACGTCGCCAGCCGTCTGGTCAATATCTACGGCCAGCACGAGCACCAGCTGCTGCAGAAGCCGGAAGCCCATCTGAGCTTTCTCGACCACTACGCCGGCTGCCGAAACGAACTGACCGCCTACAGGGAGGCCTGGCGGCGGGTCCGGGAGCTGGAGCAGGAACTGTCCGAACTGGAGCAGGGGGAACGCGACCGCCAGCAGCGGCTCGATTTCCTGCGGTTTCAGCAGCGCGAAATCAGCGCCGCCCAGCTGCAGCCCGGCGAGGACGAAGAGCTGGAGCAGGAGCGCAAACTGCTCAAGTACGGCGAGAAGCTCACCGAGGCGACCTCAGGCGGCTATGAAGCGCTCTACGGCGGCAAGGGCGCCGTGTGTGACATCCTCAACACCCTGGCCGGGCGGCTTGAAGCCCTGGTCGAGGTCGACCCCCTGATGGGCAAGCTCGCGGAAGCCGTCAGGACCAGCCAGTACAGTCTCGAGGATGTCGCCCTGCAACTGCGCGATTTCGGCGCCAGGCTCGATTTTGAACCCGGTCGCCAGAACGCTGTGGAAGAAAGGCTGGCCCGCATCGGCCAGCTCAAACGCAAATACGCCCCGACGGTTGCGGGGATTCTGGAAACGCTGGGCCGTATCGAGCAGGAACTTGCCCAGCTCGAACACGCCGACACCCGGCGGGAGGCTCTGGCGGCCGAGCTTGACCAGGCACGCCACCAGCTTGCCGACACCGGTCGGGCCCTGTCGGAAAAACGTCACAGCGCCGCAAAAAGGCTGGCCGAGGCGGTTGTGGCCAACCTTGGCGACCTCGCCATGCCTGCGGCCCGCTTCGAGGTCCATTTTTTTCCGCTTGACGATCCGGGCCCGCGCGGGCTTGAGCGGGTCGAGTTCTACCTGTCGACCAACCCGGGCGAGGAGCTGCGGCCGCTGGCCTGGATCGCTTCAGGCGGGGAGCTGTCCCGCATCATGCTGGCCATCAAACAGGCCGCCCCGGATGCCGACGGGGTTTCGACCCTGATTTTTGATGAAGTCGACGCCGGCATCGGCGGGGAAGCGGCCAGCGCTGTGGGGCGCAAACTCAAAAAGGTGGCCCAGGGCTTGCAGGTGCTCTGTATCACCCATCTGCCCCAGGTCGCCGCCTACGGTGACAGCCATTATCGGGTGGAAAAGATGATTGATTCCGGGCGGACCTTTACCGCCATGGTGGAACTGAACGACGAAACGCGCGTGCGGGAGATGGCGCGCATGCTCGGCGGTGACCAGGTCACGCAGCGCACGCTCGAGCATGCGCGCGAAATGCTCAGCGCCGTGGCCGCGGAGAACTGATCTATGGTGCGCAAGGCCCGTATTGAAGACGCCCAGGCGATTCATGCGCTGCTCAATCATTACGCCGGTGAAGGCATCATGCTGTCTGCCTCGCTGGCCGAAGTCTATGAATATATTCGCAGTTTTTACGTCTATGAACTCGATGGAGCCGTCGTCGGAACCGTGCGCCTGCAGATCTTCTGGGCCGACCTGGCCGAAATCCGTTCCCTGGCCGTGTCGGGCGCGGCTGAAGGACGGGGCATCGGTCGGGAGCTGGTCCAGTCCTGTCTCGACGAAGGAAGGCAGCTGGGGCTGCGCCGCATCTTTGCCCTGACCTACAAACCCGGATTTTTCAAAAAGCTCGGCTTTGTCGAAATCGACAAGACGACCCTGCCGCAGAAGATCTGGCGCGACTGTGTCAAGTGCTCCAAGTTCCCCGAATGTGACGAAACCGCCGTCGCCATCGAACTCGACCAGACCGGGGGCGGCGACGAAAATTGCCGGAAAACTTGACAAAAGTTGACGGCAGCCGTTATCAATGCACCGTTGTGCGGCGGCCCGGCCGCCTTGCGACCGGCCGCAGCATTCGAGAACCGATCGGGTCGGGAGGACCTTTGAAGGACAGACGACTGACCATACTTGTGGTGCCCGAAGATTCCCGCCGGGTCCGTAAAATCGTCCTGAGCCGCTGGATGATTCAGGCCGCTTCGTGTCTGGCCCTGGTCGTGGTCTGCGCCATCGGTCTGCTGACTTACGGGTACGTGCAGCGCGGTATCGATGGTGAAGAACTGGCCAGCCTGCGTCAGGAGAATGTCGCCCAGCGTCTGAAGCTGGCCCGCTTCGCGGAAGAACTGGAGTCCCTGGATCGCGAGCTGGTCCTGCTGGCCCAGAATCACGCTCAGGTCGAAAGCCTGGTCGCCAAAGAAGGACAGAAAGGCGAGGCGCTCTCCGGTATCGGCGGTCCGCCCGAAACCGACGACAGCGCCGGCGGCTCCGATTTGCAGGCCCGCATCGACCAGGTGCGCCGCCAGATCGAACTGCAGCGTCTGAGCCAGGAGGAGATTCAGGCGACCCTGAATGACCAGCGCTCCCTGCTGGCCGCCAAACCGTCCGGATGGCCGGTGCAGGGGTGGCTGACCTCGACCTTCGGCATGCGCATATCCCCCTTCACCGGCAAGCGCAAGATGCACGAAGGCCTCGATATCGCCGCGCGCACCGGAACCCCCGTTTTTGCCACCGCCGATGGCGTTGTCACCGAAGCCGGCACCGCCCCGGGCTACGGCAAGCTGGTGGTCATCGACCACGGCTACGGCTACAAAACCTACTACGGCCACAACTCCCGCATCTTCGTCAAAATCGGCCAGCGGGTGCGCCGTGGGGACAAAATCGCCGCCGTCGGCAGCACCGGCAGCTCCACCGGCCCGCACGTCCACTACGAGGTACGCCGCAACGGTGTGCCCGTCAACCCGCGCAAATATCTGTAGGCCCCCCACTATCTGAGTCGTCTCCTTTCCCTTTTCACGCGCCGCCGCGTATCGGCGATGTCAGGTCCCCCTCCTGTTCGTGCAGAACCGCCCGAGCACAGCCAATGCCCTTCGCACCTTGCCCTGCGCCTCCTCCCCTTGATAATCGATTGCAAATTGGTTAACGTTCACGAGCGGCAACCTTGCCGTTGTTGTCGAGGGGGACTTTGGTGTGATGCATTGTGCAGCAAATGACCAGGAGGGAGGTCCCGTTGCGTTACCTGCAGCTTACGTTTTTCTGTCGTTTTACCCAGCAAGCTCATCTGCCACCCTACAAAGGCTCAACCCTGCGCGGCGCGTTCGGTCGGGCGCTCAAACAGGTCTGCTGCGCCCTGCGCCGGCAGGATTGTGACACCTGCCTGCTGCGTTCCGGCTGTACCTACGCCCGGGTGTTCGAGCCCAAAAGTGTTCATCCGGGCCTGCGCAAACTGGCCGCGCCGCCGCACCCCTATGTGCTCGAGCCCCCGGCAACGCTGCAAACCCGTTTTGTCCCCGAGGAACGTTTCGCCTTCAACCTGCTGCTGGTGGGTGAATTCAGCCAGGCCTTGCCTTATTTTGTCTATGCGGTCGAGCGCATGGGGGAGGGCGGACTTGGCAAGGGGAACGCCCAGTTCGTACTCGAAAGGGTCGAGGCGGGCGGACAGGTCATCTACCACCGCGGCGCCGATACGCTGACCTGGCCCGGAGACTACCCGACCCTGCCCGACCAGCTTTCTGACGGCGGCTCTTCGGGTGAACTCTCCATGGAACTGACAACGCCATTGCGGCTGAAATCTGCGGGGCATCTCAGTTCTGATCTGCAGTTCGTCACCCTGGTTCGCGCCGCCCTGCGCCGCTTTTCTTCTCTGCACAGCTGCTACGGGGCCGGTGAACCGGACCTCGATTACGGCGGGCTTTTGCGCCGGGCCGAGCAGGTCGAGCGGATCGAGGATACGACCCGCTGGCACGACTGGAGCCGCTACAGCAACCGTCAGGGTGAAGAGATGCGCTTCGGCGGCCTGCTCGGGCGGCTGCGTTTTGCCGACGTTCCTGCAGAACACCGGCTCCTGCTCGAGCTGTGCCGACCCTTTCATCTCGGCAAGCAGACTACCTTCGGGCTCGGAGCCTATCGGCTGGAGGCGGCATGATCAGCCTGGTGGCCGTGTGCGGTTTGACACCCCAGGTGCTGACCGAAACCGTCTACGCCCTGGCGCAGCAGGGCAGGACCCCGGACCGGGTGCGCGTGCTGACCACCCGCAGCGGTCGCGACGCCTGCATGTCCCTGCTCTTCGACGGCGGCCGCGGCGCCTGGTTCCGTCTGCTCGATGACCTCGGCCTCAAGCGGGACCGCATCGACTTTTCTGCCGATGCGGTTTGGGCCGTCACCGGCGAGGGGGGCGTGGCCATCGACGATATCGCCACCGAAGAAGAGAATGAAGCCTTCGTGCGCGCCGCCCTCGAGCTGGCCTGGCAGGTCTCGCGCGATCCTGAAGATACCGTTTTTTACTCCATCGCCGGCGGTCGCAAGACCATGGGGGCGGCGCTGGCTTTCGCGGCCCAGGCCTACGGCCGGCCCCAGGACCGCATCTATCACGTTCTGGTCAGTCCCGAATTCGAAAACTGCCGGGATTTTTTCTATCCACCCGCCAACCCGGTCGAGCTGGAGTTGCGCGACCCCAAGGGCCAGCCCTACCGCAAGTCGACCCGCTACGCCCGGGTCAATCTGGTCGCGCTCCCTTTTGTCCCGTTTCGCGAACGGCTCGGCGCGGATGTCCTGCGCCGCCCTGAAGACCCGGGGACCCTGCTCAGCTCTCTGGTGCGCGAGCGCCCCGGCCAACTGGTTGTCGATCTGCCCGGGCGCAAGATCGTCTGGAAGGGGCGTGAAATCGACCTGCCGCCGGCGCAGCTGGCGCTGTACGCCCTGTTTGCCGAGATCCGCAAACAGGCCGCCTGTGATGACACCTGCCCCGGCTGTGACGCCTGTCAGCCCACAGCCGCCGAGGTCCTCGCCCGCCAGGAGCGGCTCAGCAGTCTCTATCGGGCCATCATGCCGACCAGGCAGCCCGAAGAAATGAGCGATACCGGCATCTTCAGTCTGACACCGGACAACATGCTCAGCTACCTGGCCAAGATTCAGAAACGGCTGGAATCCGGCTTCGGCCACACCGAAGCGGCCCGGCTGGCCGTCCAGCGCCGGGGTACGCGTCCCCGCACCGGTTACGGACTGGGCCTGCCGCGTGCCGGCATACGCATCATTCACTGATTCAGACGGCAACCTTGCCGTTTTTGCAGACGCACACGAACGACGCTATACAGGATGCAACCGCGACAAGGAGGGTAAGGGATG
>CAZCUR010000088.1:0-10097 GCA_964501815.1 uncultured Geothermobacter sp. | reverse complement strand
GAAATTGAGCTGGTTGACGAGGACATCGAGCTGGTTGAGGAAGCCGTCGTCGATGTCAGCGCTCTGCTGGATGAGGCTGCCTTCTATCTGCAGCAGAATCTTTTCGAAGAAGCCGAACGCCTCTGTCATCAGGTCCTTGAAGTCGAATCCGCCAACCCCAGGGCGCTTCAGTTGCAACAGGACATCGCTGCGGCCCGACAGACGACAACCGAGAAGGAAGAGGATTTTGACTGGGATGGGGCGCTCAAGGAACTTTTGGGCGACAGCATCGGTACCATAGACGCCGAAGATGCCGAGTCACATTACAATCTGGGCATTGCCTACAAGGAAATGGGGCTGCTCGACGATGCGGTCAAGGAGTTTGAGACCGCTATGGCCCATCCTTCGAGGCGCATCTCGTCCCTGACCCTCAAGGCCCTGTGCCTGATAGAAATGGGCAATCTGGATGGAGCCGAAGAGGCCCTGCGGCTTGGTCTGGCATGTCCGGACCTGGGCAGTGAGGAAAAACTCAACCTGCTGTTTGAGATGGGGCAGCTCAAGGAGGTGGCCGGACAGCCTCGCGAAGCCCTCGACTGGTTTGGCAAGGTGGCCGAATCGGACCATTTTTACCGGGATGTGGGACTGCGCATCAGACAGTTGCGGCAGCAACTCGGCTTGCCCGAGGATTCTCTCGACGGCACACCCGGCACGCAGGGGCGGGACAAGGTTTCCTATCTCTGAAACCCGACGTTGCAGCTGAGCATGAGGGGGCTTGACCGGCATGAGCTATCTCGAGCATTTCGGACTTGAACGGGAACCGTTCTCCAACGCTCCTGACGCCCGTTTTTACTTCAATTCAGAACAGCACAGTCAGGCGTTGCTGCGTCTGATGTATGCCATCGACTCCAACAAGGGCCTTGCGGTTCTGGTCGGTGGGGTCGGGACCGGCAAGACCACACTTGCCCGTCGGATGCTGGAAAACCTCCCCGAGGACAAATACGAATCGTCCCTGCTGGTGATGGTTCATTCGGGTATCACCCAGGAGTGGATTCTCACCCGCATCGCCATGCAGCTGGGCGTTACCAATCCGGCTGAGGACCGCCTGAGTCTGCTCAAACAGCTCTATGATCGGCTGCTGCAGATCGAACAGGAAGGCCGGCGTGCCGTGGTTCTCATTGATGAGGCGCAGATGCTTGAATCGCGCGAACTGATGGAGGAGTTCCGCGGTCTGCTCAATCTCGAAATCCCCGGGAAAAAATTGCTGAATATCATTTTTTTCGGCCTGCCCGAAGTCGAAGACTGCCTCCGTCTCGATGAACCCCTGGCGCAGCGGGTCGCCGTCAAATACCATCTCAAATCCATGACCGTGGAGACAACCGCGGCCTATATCAAACATCGCCTGCAGGTTGCGCGTGCACCGCGCATGCTCTTTGCCGAAGAGTCCATCAGGGATATCTACGGCTTTGCCGGTGGTGTGCCACGACTGATCAACACCATTTGTGACAACTGCCTGTTCGAGGCCTACCTGCGCAAACTGGACCGGGTTGACACCCAGGTGGTTCGTTCTGTTGCCGGCGATCTTGGGCTGCTGCAAAAACAGCTGACCGGTCCTGGCGATTCGCTGACGGATGACGATCTGGACGAGATCGAAAGCATGCTTGACCGGTTGGAACAAAAGTAAACAGGACTCTTTCTCCACGGCCGGGTGACCGGCCGTTTGTTTTTGTCATGGCCTCACGCATCCATATTCTGCCTGAAAACCTTTGTAACAAGATTGCCGCCGGGGAGGTGGTGGAACGCCCTGCCTCCGTGGTCAAGGAGCTCGTCGAGAATTCACTGGATGCCGGTGCCGGCGAGATCAGCATCGAAATTGAAAAGGGCGGCCGCAAACTTATCCGGGTGACGGATGACGGCTGCGGTATGGGCAAGGAAGACCTCTTCCTCTGCCTTGAGCGCCACGCTACCAGCAAAATTGCCAGTGATGACGATCTGTTTCGTCTGAGAACCCTCGGATTCCGCGGTGAAGCCCTTCCGTCCATTGCGTCCGTCGCCCGGATGGTGCTTCGTTCTCGGCCGGCGGATGTCGAAGAGGGGATGGAGCTCATCGTCGATTGTGGCCAGATCCGCAAAACCGCCAGCTGCGGTATGGCCCCGGGGACGGTCATCGAAGTCCGTGATCTCTTTTACCGTTTGCCCGCCAGGCGCAAATTCCTGCGTCGGGATGAAACCGAGCTGGCACATGTCGGGGACGTGGTCACCAAAATGGCCCTGGCGCATCCCGGGGTACAGTTCCGTCTGCTGCATCAGGGGCGCAGTCTGGTTGATGTCCGGCGTAACGAAAACCTGCGCACGCGGGTTGCGGGATTGCTTGGGCGGCAGGTCGCCGGCCAGTTGCTGGAGCTCGACAGCGACGGGCCCGATGGGAGAGTTCACGGTCTGGTCGCGCCGCCCGACCTGTCCCGGGCGACCTCGGGAGCCATGTTCACCTTTGTCAACGGCCGTGCCATTCGGGACAAGGTTGTACAGCACGCCGTCATGGAGGCCTATCGCACCCTCCTGCCGCGAGGACGCTACCCGATTCTGGTTCTGTTTCTGGATATTGACCCCGCCGAGGTCGATGTGAATGTGCATCCGACCAAGCATGAAGTCCGTTTCCGGCGCCAGGGGCAGATCCACGATTTCATTCTGGCCTCTCTGCGCCAGACACTCCGAGGGGGCGAGTGGCTTTCCGCCCCCGTTGCGGCCGACGGGGTTGAAGTTGGAGAGGTGAGAGCACCAGACCCCACGTCGGAAAAACCGGGGACACGGGACGGCTATCGGGAACGGATTCAGGAAACCCTCGACCGTTACGGCCGCCGGGTTGAAAAAGGTTCTTTTGATGGAGAATCACCACCCGGACGGCATCTGGGCATCGCCGGCACGGGGGCCGGAGCTGCCGAACAGCCACCTTCTCATAAGAAGGAAAATATAGTTGCCGTAAGTCCTTCCGTGGAGGGTGCGGCGGGCTTTTTTACCGGGCTGCGATACCTGGGGCAGTACCGGGACAGCTATCTTCTGTGCCAGGATGGGGATGACCTGGTCATTATCGATCAGCATGCGGCGCATGAACGGATCGGTTTTGAACGCCTCAAGCAGGGCTGGCTGGCCGGCCGCGTGGAAAGCCAGTCCCTCCTTTTTCCGCCGGTGATGGAGCTTAACCGGTCGGAATCGGATCTGGTGCAAAAGCATCTGGACGATTTTGCCCGCTTTGGCTTTGAGCTGGAGCCTTTTGGCGGCCATTCCTGGGTCCTGAAGGCCATTCCTCAGATTCTCGCCAAAGACGATGCCGAGGGTTTGGTGCGAGATGTCATCGATGAATTGGCCGATCTCGGGCAGAGTTCCAAACTTGAAGATGCGATTGACAAAGTTCTGATCACCATGGCCTGCCACAGTATGGTTCGTGCCAACCAGTCTTTGTCGGAGGAGCAGGTCGCGGCCTTGCTGCGCCAGCTTGACACCGTAGATTTTGGCAGTCACTGCCCCCATGGACGTCCGGTCATGCATCGTTTCCGTCTGGGGGAGATTGAACGGTTGTTCCATCGAACATGAACGGTGTCCAGTCGTCGCCAGAAAAACCGGGTGTTGTCGTCATCTGCGGGCCGACCGCAAGCGGCAAGACTGCTGTCTGCCAGCAACTGGCCGGGCACTTCTCCCTTGAGGTTGTTTCCGCCGACTCCCGGCAGATTTACCGCCACATGGATATTGGCACGGCCAAGCCGACAGCCTCGGAGCGGGCGTGTGTCCGGCATCACCTGGTCGACATTGTCGACCCGGATGAAGACTTTACCGTCGCCCACTTTGTCGAATCCGGACGCAGGATTGTTGCTGACATCCTGTCCCGGGGAAAGCTGCCGGTAATTGCCGGTGGTACCGGTCTCTACATTCAGGGCCTGACCGCGGGCCTGGCCGATGTGCCGGGACCGGACCCGGAATTCCGGCAACGCATGCATCGATTGGCTGCGAACCACGATGAAGGCTGGCTGCATCGTCAGCTGCAGCAGGTCGATCCCGTTCTGGCCGAGAAAACCGACCCCGCCAACAAGGTCCGGATTATCCGGGCCCTTGAGGTCTATCATGCCACCGGACAGCCCATGTCCGACCTCCAGCGCCGGCACGGTTTTGCCGACCGTCCCTGGCGGCTGCTCAAAATCGGTCTGCTGCTGGACCGACCGGAGTTGGATCGGCGTATTGAAGAGCGTACCGAACTGATGTTTGCCACCGGGCTTGTGCATGAGGTGGCCCGCCTGCTCGATTCCGGCTTGCCGCCGGATTGCAAGGCCCTGAAAACCATAGGATACAGGGAAGTCGTTCGCCACCTTCTCGGTGAACTGTCCCTTGAGGAAACCGTGGAGCTTGTGAAACGCAATACCAGACGGTATGCACGCAGGCAGATGACCTGGTTTCGCCGCGACAAGGAAATAAATTGGGTTGACCCCGCCCGAGAGTTTGCTAAGATGACTGCGTTGATTGCCCAATTCAATGTTTCCTGAAAAGGAGTGGACATGCCCAAGACACCGTTCAATATCCAGGATCAGTATCTCAATCAGGCGCGCAAGGAGAGGGTACGTATTGAAGTCACCATGATGTCCGGGGAGAAACTGGAAGGGTTTATCAAATCCTTCGACAGTTTCTGTGTCCTGGTCGACAGCGGTGGCGATATCCTGCTTTACAAGCACGCCATATCATCCATTACCTCCAAGGACGGCACCTTCCGGCTGCATGGCGGTCGGGACTGACAGCCTCTTTCCATTCCAGACTCCATCGCAGGTCCCCGGGTGAGGTGTATTCGGGGGCCTGTTTGTTTTCAGGGAGGAACAGGCCATGGTCGACAGTGACCGGTTGCGTGACCAGGGGCTGCAGGCTCTGGAACAGGGTGATGCCGATAAAGCCGCCCGGCTGCTGAAAAAAGCTTTGAGTGCCAATCCGCAGGACAATGAGGCCCGACAGCTTCTGGTTGAGGCCCTGCTCGATTCGGGCGATGAACAGGCAGCTCTGGCTCAGCTTGAAGAAGGCCTGAAAGCAGGCGCTCCGCCCGCCGAACTCTGGTTGCAGAAAGGCGACATCCATTTTGCCGCCGGAGATCTCGAAACGGCCCGAGCCTGCTACGGGGAGGCGGCTGAGGATGCTGAGGCGGCCGGGGACGCCTGGGCGAGTATTGCCCTGACCTGGTTTCAGCAGGAGGATTATTCCCAGGCGGAAAGCTGTTGCCGAAAGGCCCTGGACGCCGACCCGGAATCCGTTCTGGCCTTGAACTGCCTGGGGGATGTGTACGCCGCACGTGGTGAGGTCGACCAGGCCCGGGCTGCCTACGAGCAGGCCGCAGCCATTGAGCCTGAAGATCCCCAGTCCCATTACAACCTTGCCGAACTCTGTTATCAGGAGGGTGACCTGAAACAGGCGGAAACCCTGTGCCGCAGGGTTCTCGGCCTGGATCCGGAGAACGCCTTTGCCTGGCTGACCCTCGGCAATATCTATCTGGACCAGGAGCAACCCCGCGAGGCGGTCCACGCCTACAAAAAGTTTCTCCGTTATGACCGAGGAGAGCAGGGCGAACAGGCACGCCAGGAGGTCAAGGCGGTCGTCGAGGGCCTCGAAGCTGAACGTGGGGGTTGACCCGTATGGTGCGGGGGTTGGCGCTGCTGCTGGGATTTCAGGCCATCGGTGAACTGCTCGGCAATGGTCTGCATCTTCCCATTCCCGGCAATGTCATCGGCATGGCCTTGCTGCTCTGCGCTCTTGGCTGCGGGCTGGTCCGGCTGGAGTGGCTGCAGGATGCCGCCAACCTGCTGCTGTCTCATCTCGCGCTCTTCTTCATTCCGGCCGGCGTTGGGGTCATGGTCTACTGGGACCTGATCGGGCGCGAGTGGCTGCCGATTAGCGTTGCCACATGCCTGAGCACCTTCGTCGTCATGCTGGTGACCGGCAAACTCGCCGACCGCCTCGACCGGGAAGAGCCATGACCGTGCTGGTGGACCTGGTCCAAAAGCCCCTGTTCGGCATTTTTCTCACCCTGGCGGTCTATGCCCTGGCCCAGTTGCTCTACCGGCGCACCGGCAGCATTTTCGCCAACCCGGTTGCCGTGAGCATCGGCAGTATCATCACCCTCCTGTCCCTGACCGGGATCCCCTATGAACACTATGCTGTAGGGGGGAGGTATATCCTCTTCCTGCTCGGACCTTCGGTGGTGGCCCTGGCGGTGCCGCTCTACCAGAGACGCCGTGAAATCTGGCAGCGCCGCCTGCCGATTATGGTCGGCATCGGTGCGGGTGCCATCAGCTCGGTCCTTTCCGCTTCGGGCCTTGCCTGGCTGCTTGGTGGCAGCCGGGAGGTGGTGCTGTCGCTGGCACCCAAGTCGGTGACCACTCCGATCGCTATCAGTATCGTCGAGAAGATCGGGGGTGTCGCCCCCCTGACTGCGGCACTGGTGGTGCTGACCGGCTGCCTCGGTGCCATCTGCGGGCCGGAATTCTGTCGTAAGTTTGGGATTCGCAAAGAAGCCGCCATAGGGCTTGCCGTCGGGACGGCCGCCCACGGCATCGGCACCGCCCGCATGCTGGAGGTCAGTCAACTGGGCGGGGCCGTGGCCGGCCTGGCCATCGGCCTGAACGGCCTGGTCACCGCCTTTCTCCTGCCGCTGCTCTTTGTGCTGTTTCGCTGACGCCCTGTCCGCGCCCGGTCCGTTCCAACCGGAACGTCAGGTCGCGTCTTCGTTGCTGGTGTCGACCGTGGCCAGCAGGATGCCCCCCGCCAGCAGCACCAAACCGATCGAGGCGATTGCCAACCGGGTCGATCCGGTTATCTGGCTGATCAGGGCAAAGACAAAAGGGCCGGCAATGGCGGCGAATTTGTTGCCGACGGCAAAGAAGCCGAAGAATTCCGTACTCTTCTCAACCGGCACCAGACGGCTGAAAAGGCTGCGGCTCAGGGCCTGGATTCCTCCCAGGACCAGCGCCACGGCCACACCGAGAGCCCAGAACTCCCAGGTATGGCGCATGAAACAGGCCCACAGGCTGATGCCGACAAAAACGGCAATGGAGCCGAGCAGGACCGGTTTGCAGCCGATCCGGGTCGCCAGGCGGCCGCAGGCCAGCGTGGCAGGCAGGGAAATGAACTGAATGAGCAAAAAGCAGGCGAGGATGTCAGAGGTGGCAAGTCCCAGCTCTTCGCGCGCGAAGATGCCGGATATGACAATGATGGTCTGAACACCGTCGTTGTAAAGCAGAAAAGCCCCAAGAAAGCGCAGCAGCCGACGGTGTTTGATCAGGTCACGAAAAACGGCGAAGTAGCTGATTTTCGGCAGCCGGGTGGGTTGCAGGCGGGGCAGATGGCGCGCGGCCGGTACGGAAAAGACCAGCCACCACAGTCCCGCCAGCGCCAGGCCGATACGCGTTGCGTCCCCCTTTTCAAGCCCCAGGTGTTCGGAGCAGCTGATCAATCCGAAAACCAGCAGGAGCGCCAGTCCGCCGCCGAGGTAACCCAGGGCAAAGCCGCGCGAGGAGAGGCGATCCAGTTCGGATTTGTCCGCCAAATGTGGCAGGTAGCTGTTGTAGAACAGGTTGCCGGCGGCAAAGCCGAGATTGGCCAGCAGAAAGGCCAGGGCGGCCGGCAGCCACTGGGGAGGTGTCGGCCAGGCAAGCAGCAGGGTGCCGATAACCCCGACGAGCACACAGACGCGAAAACAGAGCCGTTGGCGGCCGGTTCGGTCAGCCCAGCGGCCCGCCTGCGGGGCGGACAGGGCTATGAGCAGCAGGCTGAAGGAGACCAGATAGCCCCAGAGGCTGGTCGCCTGCAGGGGGGCGGCCAGACCGGGCAGGTGGACGCCTCCTGCGGGGAGCAGGGTCGCAAACCAGACCGGAAAGACCGCGGTCAGCACCACCGTGGCGAAGGCCGAATTGGCCCAGTCGTAAAGGACCCAGGCCAAGCGGCTTCGGGCCATTTTCCGTGCGCTAGGTTCGGCCATGTTCCAGTCGGTCCGATTGCGGATAAAAAAGGACCCCGGAGCCCAAAGGAGGAGAAAAGCGCCGGGGTCGAGTGTCTGCACTTTTCTCCAATGCACAACGGGTGCCAGCAAAGCAGATGGACTGTTTTCCGCCTTTCAGCGCCGTTTGCGCCGCCGGCGGGGCCGGGAAATGGCCCTGTCGCGTCCCCTTTTTGACACCGCGTCCTCAAACTGTTGACACCCGGTCAACCGGTCGAGCCATTCGACGTAACCGCATTCCCGTGGCAGCCAGAAGGCGCCGCGCACCACCTCCGGTGTCAGTTTGATACAGTCCTCGCCCGTTTCAAACCGCTTGTGGTAGACCTTGCACCTTCGGGTGGCGACATCGAGAAAACGGCAGGGGGTGGTTGTTTCCACCACCGTACCATCTTCTTCAATCCATTTTTCAAAACAGCAGCGCCCGCAGCGTTTGCACAGGGCTTCCCAGGCCTCGTCAGTCATGATGGTTCAACGACCGGGCCAGGCGAGCCGAATGCCCAGCCCGACCAGGACCGAGCCGGCAACCCGGTCGAGCCAGCGCCCGGCTCTCGGGCGGTGCTGCAGCCAGCGCCCGATACTGCCGGCGAACCAGCCGATCAGGCCGAAAAAGAGCATGGTCAGCAGGATGAAGACCAGACCGAGAAGGAGCATCTGCAGCCAGACGGCCCCCTTGTCCGGGCTGACAAACTGCGGGAAAAAGGCCATGAAGAAGATGGCAACCTTCGGGTTGAGCAGGTTGGCGATAACCGATTGGCGGAAAACGACCCGGGCACTGGCCAGCTCAGGGCTGCGGCGGGTGTCGATGACGCCGGCGCTGCGCCAGAGCTTCAGGCCGATCCAGACCAGGTAGGCACCGCCAACCAATTTGACCAGCCCGAACAGGGTCGCCGACGAGGCGAGCAGGGCCGAAAGGCCGAGAATGGCGAAGGTGGTATGCCCGAGGTTGCCCAGGGCAAACCCCGCCGCGGCGGCCAGCCCCGATGCACGCCCCTGGGTGATACCGCGGGTCAGCACGGTGATGTTGTCGGGCCCGGGGGTGAGAATCAGCAGGGTCGAGGCAGCGATAAACAGGCCGAGCTGGGTCAGATCAATCATGGCAAACTCCGGCAGGCTATTTCGGTGGCAGGGAACGGGCGAAGGCAACCCCGCGGGCGACCCAGTCCGCCAGCCCGGCGTCATCGGCGGTTCCGGCCGGTGAAACCTGGACCCAGCCGCGCATCACTTTTCCGGTCAGGTCAAACACCCTGGTTTCAGGCAGTTCAAGGGCTGCGTCCCAGGACTCAAGCCCCACCCGGACGATGAGATCGTTGTTGACCAGGCCGCAGGCCATATTGCCGTTAAGCAGAAAACAGATTCCGCCGAACATCTTTTTTTCCGTGAATCCGGGCTCTTCAATCATCAGGGCGCGGACGCGGGATGCCAGGGTTTCGTCATAGGCCATGAAAAACTCCTTTCTCAGCCGGCCAGGCCACGGATGCCGTCGGCGATGAACTGAACCGCCAGGGCGGCGAGAATGACGCCGAGCAGGCGTCTGAGAATGTCGTCGCCGGTTTCGCCCAGCAGGCGGTTGATGGCCCGTGCGGCCAGCAGGCAGGCGAGGGTGCCCAGGTAGATGAGGACCACGGCGAGGATCAGGGCCGTGGTCTGTCCCGCTGTCTGTCGCTGGGAAAAGAGCAGGATGGTCAAAGTCAGGCAGCCCGGCCCGGCGATCAGCGGTATCGACAGGGGGTAGACGGAGATATCGACCTTTATACCTGCCTTTTCGGCCGGCTGGCGCGGCCGGGTGATCATGCCGAAGGCGGTGTAGAAGAGGAGCAGGCCGCCGGCGACCCGCAGGGACTCGATACTGATGCCGAGGTTGGCCAGCAGCGACTGACCGAAAAAGCCGAAAACAAGGACGATTATGACCGAAATCACCGTGGCGCGCACCGCCATGCGCAGAGCCCAGGTGCGATCCTGGTCGCCGGTCAGCGCCTGAAAGATGACGGCCGTTCCCAGGGGGTCGACGATAACGAAGTAGCTGGTCAGGGCGTGCAGCAGGGTTTCGACGGACATAACTCAGACCTCGGACAAGTGGTGTCCGGCATGATGCCCTGAACCG
>CAZCUR010000087.1:0-10138 GCA_964501815.1 uncultured Geothermobacter sp. | reverse complement strand
CGAGCGGTTCGGTCAGCCTTCCAGTACGGCGGATACGGTCGAAGATCCTGAACATGAGAAAATTCCTTCATTTCGGGCCGCCAAGACGCCAAGGCACCAAGAAAAAACTCTTAAACGCAGAGCCGCGGAGAGTGAGAGATCGCTGAGGGAAACTTAGTGATCAAAGCTTTTTAAATCCCTGAGAGATTTTCTCTGGGTCTCTCCGTTGACGACCCTTTGCCTTTTTTTGGCGCCTTGGCGGCAAAATATTTTTACAAATCGTGTCCTGAATAAGACCCGTTCACCGACTTGTTGTTGACCGGAAAATCGGGAACGATGACATCGTTCAGCAGGACTTCCAGCGCCGGCCAGGAAAGCCAGCTGGCGTCGCGCGGAAAGTAGCGCGCCACCCTCCCCTGCTCGTCGAGACGGACAAAGGCGAAGGTCTCGCCGCGCCAGCCTTCGACCAAGCCGATGCCTTCCACCGCCTTGCCCGACAGCGGGCAGTCGACCCGCACATCGCCTTCCGGCAGGGTTTCCAGAAGTTTTTCGATCAGACCGATGGAGACCAGGACTTCCTCTCCGCGCACCCTCACCCGTTTGGCCACATCCCCCTCGATGTAGGCCGGGACCTCCACCTCAAGACGATCGTAGGGCGCATAGGGTGCATCGCGACGCAGGTCGTCCTGCAGGTTGCTGGCGCGGCCGATGTAGCCGGTGACACCGATACGGGCGGCGTCGATGGGGGAAAGAATCCCGGTTCCACGCAGACGGTCCTGCAGGCTCGGATACTCGAGCAGCAGTGGCAACAGCTCATCCATATCTGCCTTGAGCTGTGCCAACGATTCACGCATGGCGGCGATACCCGCAGCATCGAGGTCGACCGCGACCCCGCCTGGCACGACCTGGTCAAAAAGCAGGCGGTGGCCGAACAGATCGTGGTTCAACCGCTGGGTCAACTCCCGCAACCGGCTCATCTGCACCTGGGCAAAGGCAAAACCGACGTCGTTGCAGATGGCGCCGATATCGCCGAGGTGGTTGGCGATCCGTTCCCGTTCGGCCAAAATCGCCCGCAGCGCCAGCGCCCGCTGCGGCACCTCGACGCCGAGCGCCCGTTCGACTGCCATGCAGGCGGCCCAGGCGTGGGTCACGGCACTGTCGCCGGAGACCCGCCCGGCCAGCCGGACCAGCCCGTCCAGGTCACGGCCGACGGCGATCTTCTCGATCCCCTTGTGCACGTAGCCGAGATGTTCCTCCATGCGCAAAATGGTTTCACCCACCGCCTGAAAGCGAAAGTGCCCCGGCTCGATAATGCCGGCATGAACCGGACCGACGGGAATCTCATAAACCCCTTCGCCCGAAACCTGGGGGAAGGGATAGTCGCAGTCGGGCGGTGTCTCACCGCGACTCAGACCGCCGACGGGAAAATCGTTGCGCAGTGGAAACTGATCGGCATCCCAGGCCTGGTGGCGCAACCAGCGACGACCGTCGGGATGGTCGATAAAACGGACCCCGAACATGTCCTGCATGGTGCGTTCCGGTCGGACGGCGGCGACAAAGTGAACAGCCTGCGACGTCAACTCGGGCTGTTCTTCGCTGAGCGATGTCTCCAGCATCAAGTGACCATCGCAACCAAACAGAAGCGCCCGCACAATGATGTTGGCACCGGCATGGTCTCCCCAACTACCACACCAGCGCAGCCCTTGACTTGCTGCCACCCTGGCAACATGACCCCACTCACCAGGCGCGACATACAGGCGAAAACGCAAACCGGAAAGAGGGTCACGCCGTTCGGCCAGACCTGATTCCAGCAGCCGTTCGGCGAAACGCTCCACCCGTCCCTCGGTAACATGAATGCTCTGGACGCGACTCATAGCAACCCCTTTCCGACCACCATAATGGTCGCCTGGTCAAGCCAGCGCGCAAGGACGTTCGGGACCGAAATCCCCAACCAAAGCACAAGCAGAAGGTGCAGCAAAACCGGCAGCATGTTGGCCCTGACAGGTCTCTGCCCTTGCGGCGGGTCACCAAAAACCATGGGCTGCATATGCCGGAACAGCCCGGCAAAAGCGACTGCCAGACCGACCAGCAGTGGGATCACCAGCCAGGGCCAGCTTTTTATTGTCGCCGAGAAGAGCAGGAATTCGCTGGTAAAGACACCAAAGGGCGGGAAACCTGCAATGGCCACGGTGCCCAGCAGCAGACTCCAGCCGATGGCCGGCTGGGTACGGATCAGCCCGCGAATTTTATCAATACTCTGGGTCCCGGCGACATGGGCTGCGTGACCGACAGTGACAAAAATGGCGGACTTGGTCAGCGAGTGAACGATCATGTGCAGCAGCCCACCGAAGGTCGCCAGGGGGCCCCCGATACCAAAGGCCAGGGTCATCAAACCCATGTGCTCGATGGAAGAATAGGAGAACATGCGCTTGATATCGCGCTGCCGGTGCAGCAGGATGCCGGCGACAGTAAAAGAAAGCATACCGAAGCCCATCATCAGGTAACCGGGCAGATGATTGCCAAGGGCCGGCTCGGTGAGCATTTTGTAGCGCACCACGGCGTAGAGGGCGATGTTGAGCAGGAGCCCTGAAAGAATCGCCGACATCGGCGTCGGGCCCTCTGAATGGGCATCGGGCAGCCAGTTGTGCAGCGGGACCAGGCCAATCTTGGTACCGTATCCGACCAGCAGGAAGACGAAAGCCAGGGTCAGCACCGTCGGTTCCAGCTGCCCGGCATGCTCCTTGAGCACGCTCCACAACAGCGCGTCCTCGGCCCCGGGCAGCACCCGCTCTGCGGCAAAGTAGACCAGCACGGTACCAAACAGCGCCTGGGCGATACCGACGCCACAGAGAATGAAGTACTTCCAGCCGGCCTCGATCGACTCCGGGGTGCGATAGAGGGAAACCAGCAGCACCGTCGCCAGGGTCGCCCCCTCGACGGAAACCCAGAGCAGGCCGAGGTTGTTGGTGGTCAGTGCCACCAGCATGGTCAGCAAAAAGCCCTGGTACATGGAGTGGTAGAGACGCATGCGCGCGTCATCGACCCGCCCGATCTCCACCTCGTGGGCCATGTAGGGGCGCGAGAAGATCGCTGTCGTCAGCCCGACCAGAGCGTTGACCAGAATCAGGTAGACGTTGAAGGCATCAACGTAAAAAAGCTTGCCGGGCGACATCAGCGCGCCGTTGTTGAAGACATCGATGGCGCACACAAGCGAGGTCACAAAGGTGGCAACACAGACCAGCAGGTTGAGGGTCCCGGCGCTTTTCCAGTGGCCGATGACGGCAAAGACGAGAGTCGCGGCCAGGGGAATCAGCAGAGTCAGGTAAAGGGCAATCATCGGTCCACCTCGTGCAGTCGGTTCAAATGATCGACGTCAAGTGATCCGATACCGGACCGCAGTTGAAAGAAGAAGATGCCGAACAGGATGGCCGCCACCAGCACATCGAAGGCGACGCCGAGTTCAACCACCATCGGCATGCCGTAGGTGGCGGAGACGGCGGCGAAAAAGAGACCGTTCTCCATCGACATAAAACCGATGACCTGGGCGACGGCCTTGCGACGGGTGATAATCATCAACATGCCGACCAGAACCACCGCCAGGGAGATGGCGATGGTATTGCGGGTGGCAAGGAAGGATAGCTCCCGGATCGGCAGGACCACCCAGTAGCAAAACAGCACCAGCGCCCCGCCACCTATCATGATGAGAGAAGGGCTGCCGACTGTCTCGACCTCGCGACGAACGTCGAGACGCACCACCAGCCGCCGAAGCTGCCAGGGGATGAAAAAGACCTTGAGCAGCAGGGTCATCACCGCAGAGATAAAGAGATGATGCCGGCCCGAGGTCATGGCCATCAGGCAGGTTGTAATAAACAGCAACCCACCCTGCCAGGCGAAGGTATGGATCAGACTGACGATACGGCCCTGCGCCAGCAGCAAAAAGGAGGTGAACAGAACCAGTGCGGCCAGAGTCAGGACCAGCTGTTCAGTAAGGGGAAGTTGGGTCAGGGTCATGGTCAGTTCACCTCCAGGATCACGTGGCTGAGCATTCCCAACAGGCAGAGGATGAAGGCCAGTCCGAGATACTGCGGCACCCGGAACAGGCGCATCTTCGCCAGTCCCGTCTCGGCACAGGCCAGGGCCACGCCGAGGATAAGCAGCTTGACGGTGATGGCCGCCAGGCCGATCAGCATGGTCGCCGGGGTATAGTCGACCGCCACCCCCCAAGGGACGAACAGATTGGCCAGCAGCACACTGTAGATCATCAGCTTGAGCATCGCCCCCCATTCCATCAGAGCCAGATGGCGGCCGCTGTACTCGAGAATCATCGCTTCATGCACCATGGTCAGCTCAAGGTGGGTGGCCGGGTTGTCGACCGGAATGCGCCCGGTCTCGGCCACCGCCACCAGCACCAGTCCCATGGCGGCGAAGACAAAGGAGGGATAGAGCTGAAACGGCTGTTCGATCAGGAAACTGATCATCGAAGCGATGTTGGTGCTGTGGACGGTCATCGCCAGAGTGAAGATACCCATCAGCATTGCCGGTTCGGCCAGCGAAGCAATGGTCATTTCACGCGACGAGCCCATGCCACCGAAGGCAGTGCCGACATCCATACCGGCCAGGGCGAGGAAGAAGCGCCCCAGGGCAAAGAAACCGACCAGCACGATGACGTCGGCAATCGCCGCCGTCGGCAGACCGGTGGCCACCATCGGCACCACGGAACAGGCCAGCGCGGTGATACTGAAGACCACATAAGGCGCGACGCGAAAAATCGGGCTGGCGCTCTCGGCGACCACCACTTCCTTGGAAAAGAGCCGCAGCAGATCACGATAGGGCTGCCAGGGAGGCGGCCCCTGCCGCGACTGCAGCTTGCACTTGACCCACTTGACCCAACCGGCCAGAAAAGGCGCGCCGAAGGCGAGCAGCCCGGTTTGAACAATAGCAAGAATCCAGCCTTTCATAACGAAACCACCAGAAGAAGCGCAAGCAGGGTGAAAAAGGAATAGGCGAGATAGGCACGGATATTACCGCCCTGAATCATGGCCATGCGCCTGGCGGTTGCCAGCAGCAGTCGGCCGATCGGCTCGTAAACCTTCAGCCAGGCCCAGTCTCCGACATGAAGGTGGTAGCGTCCACCTTCTTTTGGCGTTTCGGGGGGGTGGTAATGCTCCTTCATCGGCCAGACCGGGCGAAAAA
Source organism: uncultured Geothermobacter sp. (assembly GCA_964501815.1). Taxonomy (GTDB): domain Bacteria; phylum Desulfobacterota; class Desulfuromonadia; order Desulfuromonadales; family Geothermobacteraceae; genus Geothermobacter. The sequence continues at coordinate 4,966 of CAZCUR010000087.1, read as the reverse complement.
TACGCCGGATCGGCATCGAGAAGGAGGTGGCGGTGTACTGCATGCGCGCATTCAGCGGACCAAAGCCGCAATCCCAGGCCGGGCCGACCCGCACCGGGACTTTACGCCGCCGCGGATGGACCCACAGCCAGGCAAGCAACCAGGCAAGGGCGACACCGAGCAGCACCATGGGCGCACCGTAGGAAGCGACCTGGGGGGAAACCGGCGTCAGCCAGAGCCAGCCGTGGGCGGTCGTCTCCGGCATGCCACCGGGGAAGAAGAGGGTCGCAATATGCTCCAGCTGGCCGACGGTCCAGCTTGGCAGAACGCCGAAGACCAGGCAGAACAGCGCCAGCAAAATTTGTCCGGTCAGGGGCCCGCGTGCTGTCTCGGTAGCAGCAGCCGCATGTTCGCTGCGCGGCAGCCCAAGGAAACAGACCCCGTAAACCTTGACGAAACAGGCTGCTGCCAGCGCACCTGTCAGGGCCAATACGGCCGCGGCGACCGGAATCAACGCGGCGAGAATATTGTTGGAAAGCACCGGCCCCTGCAGCGCTGCCTGAAAGGTCAGCCACTCGGAAACAAAACCGTTGAAGGGAGGCAACGCCGAAATGCTGATGCAACCGATCAGAAAACAGACTGCAGTCACAGGCATGCGGCGGATCAGCCCGCCCATCTTTTCCATGTCATGTTCGTGACTCTGCTGCAGGATGACCCCGGCCCCCAAAAAGAGCAGGCTCTTGAACAGCGCGTGGTTGAGGCAGTGGTAGAGGGCGGCGATCAGGCCAAGGGCGGCCAGCGCCGGGTGGCCGGTGCCGGCAAAGATCATCGACAGCCCGAGGCCGATGTAGATGATGCCGATGTTCTCGACGCTGTGGTAGGCAAGCAGGCGCTTGAGGTCGTGCTGCATCAGCGCGTAAAGGACGCCGAGCACCGCCGAGGCGCTGCCGATGAACAGCACCAGCGCGCCCCACTGCCAGTGGATACCGCCGAGCAGGTCAAAGCTGAAGCGGATGAAACCGTAGACCGCGACCTTGAGCATGACCCCCGACATCAGCGCCGAGATGTGGGACGGCGCCACCGGGTGGGCCTGCGGCAGCCAGACGTGCAAGGGGACAACACCAGCCTTCATGCCGAAACCGATGAAAGCCAGCAAAAAGGCAATGCTGCTCCAGCCCGGGGACAGATGCGCGGCCGCCATGTGGGTGAAGTCGAAACCGTGACCAAAACCCGCCAGCACTCCGTAACCGAGCAGAATGAAGAGCCCGCCGACCTGGGCCATCAGCAGGTAAATGAAAGCCGCACGCCGGTTGACCTCGTGCTGGTGCTGGTAGGCGACCAGAAAATAGCTGGTGACCGACATCATCTCCCAGCCGATCATGAAGGAAAAGGCATCGGCGGCCAGCAGCACGATATCCATGCCGGCAACGAACAGCCCGGTGAAAAGGGTCAGCGGCAGCAGCGGCTGGGGCCCCTCCTCATACTCGCGCACGTAGGCCGGGCCGTAGACGGCCGCCACCAGGGCCACCAGGCTGACCACGGAGAGGAAAAAACCGGAGAGGGGATCGAGTGCCAAATGGCAATGCAGCCAGGGCAAACCGACAGGCAGTATCACCGATGCCTGCTGACCGGTAACCAGCGCCAGCACTCCGCCAACCACCCCGGCCAGGCCGGAGAGACCGAGCAACACAAAAGCTGTGGTGCGAACGGCTCCGGGGTGGCGGCCCCAGAGCAGGGGCAGCAGGCCGGAAAGAAGCGCCGCACCGACCGCGACAAAAGAAAGGTTCATACTCATGGTCAGGCTTTGCCTCCTTGATCTGTGGCGGATTCAGACGCGGTGCCGTAGCCGTTTTTTTCAAGGGCTTCACTGATTTTGCCGAAAACCCTGAAAATCTCTTCCCGGCTCCCCTGCCGCTGCAACACGGCACGGACCTCGGCGTCGTGCAGGGCGAAGGCCACCTGCCTGAGCAGATGCAAATGCCCGCGCAGCGTCGGCGCCAGGGGCACGAACAGCACCTGAACCGGTTGACCGTCAATAGCATCAAAATCGACGGGATGTTCCAGAAACGCCAGGGTCAGAGTCGTCTGGCTCAGGTTGAGCAGCCCGGGATTACGTGGATGGGGAAGCGCGACACCGCCACCAAATGCCGTCGACGCCAGTTCCTCCCGGGCGATCAGAACCTCTTGCAGATAACCGCGGTCGACCTCTTCAGGCAAGCGCAGGTGGTCGACCAAAGAGCGAAGCACCTCGTTCCGGTCACGGCCGTCCAGCCGGTAGAAAATCCCACCGGCTTCCATGGCCTCGCTTAAAACAGGCAGTGGCTGCGCATCTTGTTCCGGTTCTGTGTACGCATCGGCCGAAACGCCGAGACGTCTTGATGTGGCCCATTCGATCAGTTCGGCACGATTGAATCGATAACTGCCGTGGACCTTGTAAACCGGGATAGAACCCTGCTGGATCCAGCGATAGATGGTCTTCTCGGAGACAGCCAGCAGCGAGGATGCGTCCTTGACTGACAAATTCATTAAATTTTCCGTAATCTTTCTATCGTTTTGGACAATTTTGGACATTATTTTCATTTTTCCAAAATTGTCAAGCAAGGTCTTTAAATTGGAATGAACGCGTTGGGTCCATCCTCTCCCGCGGTCCCCTTGACCGGAACCGATATAGCGCATATTTTGTATATATCTTTAAACAAAACTTCCCTTTGGAGGGTCACCGATGCCGCTGTTTGAGTTCCATTGCCCAAGGTGCGACCGAACTTTCGAGAAACTGTTGCGGGCAGCCCAAAACGAACACCCCTGCCCGGACTGTAAAGAACCGGCGCCCAGGGCCGTATCTGTTCCCGCGCGGACCACGGCGGGAACCGCAGCATCCTGTGCCGCACCGGCAGGTTCCGGATTTACCTGAGGCTGATGAAGCTCCGGGCGTGCCCCGGAACAACCCAAAAAAAAGGCCGTCAACCCAACAGGTTGACGGCCTTTTCCTTCTTTTGCCTTTCGCCCGCGCCTCTCCGGGGCAGGTCATCTTCTGTCAGTCCCCGAGCAGGAAGGCTCTGCCGGCATCCAGAATCTCCTGCAAGACCTGTTCGTCCCTGGCCTCACCATAAAGACGCACAACCGGTTCGGTGCCCGATTTGCGGAACAACAGCCAGGCATCCCCTTCCAGCAGACACTTGTGACCATCCAGGGTGACCACATCGGTGACTTTGCGACCGGCAAACGCATCCGGCAGCGTGCGGATACGCTGGTCGTAACCATGGGCCAGTTCATCCGTCAGACGGATATTCAGTCGGCGCGAAAAGTACTCACCCACCCGGTCATACAGATCACACAGCAGCGCGCCAAGAGGTTGACCGGTCACCGCAACCATTTCAGCGACCAGCAGGCAGGCCAGGATGCCGTCCTTGTCGGGGACGTGCCCACCGATGGAAAGGCCGGCGCTCTCCTCGCCGCCGATGATGATGCGGTTATCGCGGATATATTCACCAATGAACTTGAAACCAACCGGGGTTTCCAGCAGTTCAACCCCATGATGGCGGGCCACAGCGTCGAGCAAATGGGAGGTGGCAACCGAACGGGCAACCGCTCCTTTCTCTCCCTTGACCCTGAGCAGATAATCGGCCAGAAGAGCCAGAATGGCGTTGGGCTGAATGTAGCTGCCGTCACCATCGACAATGCCGTAACGGTCAGCATCCCCATCGGTGGCCAATCCCAGGGCGATACCCTCATCATCGCGCACCAGCTGAATGAAATCCTGAATATTCTCTTCAGCGGGTTCGGGCGGGAGACCGCCAAAGGTGGGGTCGGGCTGGGTGTTGATGGTTGTGACGGCAACTCCAGCCTCGAACAGGAGTTTGTCGAGATAGCCGCGGGCGGTACCATACAGGGGGTTCACGGCAATGCGCATACCGGAGGATTTGATGGCCTTGAAATCGATCAGGGCCCGCAGGGTATCCCGGTAATTTCTGCCGGGGTCAACATCCTGGAGCAAACCCTGCTCGCGCGCGTCCTCCAACCGCATCGCCCGCCAGGTGATCTCATCGAGCATGGCGTTGGCACGCTTTTCAATATCGCGAGTCGTTTCCGGCAGGGCCGGCCCGCCCCAGGCGGGCGAAAATTTGAGGCCACTGTATTCGGGCGGATTGTGACTGGCGGTAAAATTGATGCCGCCGTCGGCTTTACGCGCAAGAATTTCGTGGGCGATGACCGGAGTCGGGGTGTCACGCTCGCAGAGAAAGACCTTCAGACCCGCCCCACACACAACCCGGGCAGCCTCTTCGGCAAAACGCCGCCCCAAAAACCGGGCGTCATAGCCCACCACGACCCCGCCCTCGGTCATCTGTGCGGACCGCAAGTGGTCGGCTATGGCCTGGGTCACGGTACGAACCCGGTCAAACGTGAAATCTTCGGCTATGATACCGCGCCACCCCGAAGTCCCGAATGTGATGGACGCCATGCAATCAACCTCCTTGGGGAAAATGGGACCAGCCAACCCTCAATATGAAAACGCGCGACCGGCAAGACAAGACCACCAACGGATAGATTGCAACATGGCAAACAAAGGCGCCCGTCGGCCACCGGTCGGGTTTTGTTCAGTCCTCAGGCCAGGGGACTGGCTTGCGGGCCAGAGGACGCCCGGCAACATAGGGACAGTCAGGAGGCAAAATGCCGAGGTCGAGATGGCTGTGTTCAAGGGCGACACAGTCGGGCTGAATCTTGCGCCGGTCCGGATAGACCCGGCATTGCCGGCTTTCCGGGTCGAGATGAGGACAGAGGCGATCGGTGTAATAGACCACCCCCTCATACTCGATTTTTTCACAGCAGCAGCGTCCGCAACGTCGACAGACGGCCTCCCATTCCGGGCTTCCGGGGATAAGCTTGTCCATGTTGGGCAAGCCTAACGGCAGCTGCTGTCGTCGTCAAGTGACTGCCCGAAAAAGAGATTGACAAAAACGACAACATCGGTTATGAAGTGTGGTCTTTG
>CAZCUR010000086.1:0-10196 GCA_964501815.1 uncultured Geothermobacter sp. | reverse complement strand
CACACGGAAAGACACGGAAAAGAGCGAAAACCTTTTTATTGTTAGCCGCCGATGCACGCCGATGAAAAGCAAGATCATGGGTTTTTAAATCTGTGAAATCTATGCAATCTGCGGATTTTTTTCTCTGCGTTTCTGCGGCTCTGCGCGAGGAAGGTGTCTTGCTGTGTGGTTCGGTTGTCGATGTCGGCATTTTGCCGATGTGAATAAATTATCCTAAATTGCATAAATTGCTGCCTTGTCCCTCGGAGTCTGTGGTTTCAACCTGCCGAAATTACAGACCTTTCGCCTGGGACCCCGCTGGCATCTTCCTTGCTCCTGTTTGCGGGGAATGAAAATGATAGACTGATGGTCTGAATCGCCTTGCAGGAGAGAGTCATGAGTGAGCAAGCCCCCCAGCGCAAACCCGGCAGTGAAGGCAATTTCTATCCCGAACGCTCCGGCGGCATCGGCCCCGGCATGAACGCGCGCATCCAGCGGCTGCGCAAGCAGAGTGTCGAGACCGAGCCGAGCCTGTCGATCGAGCGGGCGCTGCACGAGACCGAATTCTACAAGGAGAACTACGGCAAGTACTCCATCCCGGTGCTGCGGGCGCTCAACTTCTACGAGCACTGCCGCAAAAAGACCATCTACATCGGCGAGGACGAACTGATTGTCGGTGAGCGCGGGCCGAAGCCGAAAGCGGTGCCGACCTTCCCGGAACTGACCTGCCACAGCGTCGAGGACTTTCACGTTCTGCGCAGCCGTGAGCAGCAGCGCTACACCATCAGCGACGAGGATATCGAAACCTACGCGCGCGAGGTGATTCCCTACTGGCAGGGGCGCACGGTGCGTGAGCGCATCTTCGGTCATGTGCCCCAACAGTGGCGCGACGCCTATGAGGCGGGACTGTTCACCGAATTCATGGAGCAGCGCGCCCCCGGTCACACCGCCCTGGACGGCAAGATCTACCGGATGGGCATGCTCGATTTCAAGCGCCGCATCGAGCAGAAGATCAGCGAACTCGACTACCTCAACGATCCCGAGGCGACCGACAAGTTCGAGGAACTCAAGGCGATGGCCATCAGCTGCGACGCTGTCATCCTCTTTGCCGAACGCCATGCCGACCTGGCCGAACAGATGGCCGCCGAAGAGAGCAATCCGCAGCGGGCCGAAGAGCTGCGCCAGATCGCCCGGGTGTGCCGCCGGGTGCCGGCGCATGCGCCGGAAACCTTCTGGGAGGCGATCCAGATGTACTGGTTCGTGCATCTGGGCACCATCACCGAGCTCAACGGCTGGGACGCCATGAATCCCGGCCATTTCGACCAGCACCTGGCCCCCTTCTACGAGAAGGAGCTGGCCGCCGGCACCCTGACGCGCGAACAGGCCAAGGAGCTGCTTTGCTGCTTCTGGATCAAGGTCAACAATCATCCGGCGCCGCCCAAGGTCGGTATCACCGCGCGCGAAAGCGGCACTTACAACGACTTCACCAATATCAACATCGGCGGCATCACTCCCGATGGGCACGACGGCGTCTCCGAGGTCAGCTACCTGATGCTCGAGGTCATCGAGGAGCTGCACATCCTGCAGCCGGGCAACTCGGTGCACATCAGCGCCAAAACTCCTGACCGCTTTCTGCACGCCGCCTGCAAGGTCATCCGCCAGGGGCACGGCTATCCGTCGATCTTCAATCCCGATGTCTATGTCACTGAACTGCTGCGCCAGGGCAAGAACCTGCGCGACGCCCGTGAGGGGGGCTGTAGCGGCTGCATCGAGGTCGGCGCCTTCGGCAAGGAGGCCTACATCCTCACCGGCTATCTCAATGTTCCCAAGGTTCTTGAGATCACCCTCAACAACGGCGTCGATCCGCTCACCGGCAGGAAGGTGGGGCTTGAGACCGGCGATCCGCGCGAATTCTCAAGCTATGAGGAGCTGTACGACGCCTTCGTGCGCCAGCTCAACTACATCGTTGACCTGAAGATCCGGGTGAGCAACTACATCGACCGGATGTTCGCCAAGTACGCGCCGGCGCCGTTTCTGTCGGTGGTCATCGACGACTGCATCGAGAAGGGGCGGGACTACTACGACTGCGGGCCGCGCTACAACACCAACTACATCCAGTGCACCGGCCTGGGGACGGTGACCGACAGCCTCTCGGCGCTGAAGACCCACGTCTTCGAAGGCAAGACCTGCACCATGGACCGGCTGCTCAACGCCCTGAAGCACAATTTCGAGGGGGAGGAGTTTTTGCGCCAGACTCTGGTGAACCGCACCCCCTGCTTCGGCAACGACGACGACCGGGCGGATGATATCGCCCGTCAGGTCTACGCCGACCTGTTCGCCGCCATCGACGGCAAGCCGAACGTCAAGGGCGAAAGCTTCCACCTCAACATGCTGTCGACCACCTGCCACATCTACTTCGGCAAAATGCTCGGCGCCACCCCCAACGGCCGTCTGGCCGGCAAGGCGATTTCCGACGGCACCTCACCGTCGCACGGCGCCGACCGCAACGGGCCGACGGCGGTGCTGCGCTCCCTCGGCAAGCTCGACCAGTCCCTGTCCGGCGGCACGCTGCTCAACCTGCGCTTCGTACCCAGCCTGCTCAAGCGCGAGCAGGATGTCGCCAAGCTCGGTCACCTGGTGCGGACCTACTTCACCTTGGGTGGGCATCACATCCAGTTCAACATCGTCGACTCCGCCACCCTGCGCGCCGCTCAGCAGAACCCCGAGGACTACCGCGACCTGCTGGTGCGCATGGCCGGCTACAGCGACTACTTCAACGACATGAACGAGGATCTGCAGCAGGAGATCATCGAACGGACGGAGAACGAGGCTTTTTGATGTTGGGCCGCCAGGACGCCAAGGCGCCAGGAAACCTTTTTAACGGAGGGGGAGACAAGAGGGCCTGGGACCAAAGAAAGAGAAAATAATACCTTTGCCAAGGGGGTTAACCCCAGGAGCTAAAAGATATTCTCATGTTCTCTCTACCCCTCTTCTTTGTGCGTTGAGAACTTTGAATTTCTTGGCGACCTGGCGCCTTGGCGGCATGAATCTATTATGACCGAACCCCTCATCTTCGACATCAAACGCTACGCCATCAACGACGGTCCGGGCATCCGCCTGACCGTCTTTTTCAAGGGCTGCCCGCTGCGCTGCCGCTGGTGCCACAACCCGGAGAGCATGGAGGCACAGGCGCAGAAGATGTTCAGTGCCGCGGCCTGCATCGGCTGCCGCGCCTGTGTCGAGGTCTGCCCGGAAAAGGCCTGCGCACTGACGCCGGAAGGCATCCGCACCGATCGGGAGCGCTGCACCCTGTGCGGTGCCTGCGCCGCTATCTGTCCTTCGGGGGCGACGGAGCTGTCCGGGCGCCGTTACGGGATCGATGAACTGCTGGACATCATCGAAAAGGAACGGCCCTTTTTTGACCAGTCGGGCGGCGGGGTGACCTTCTCCGGCGGCGAGCCGCTGATGCACGCCGATTTTCTGCTCGAGCTGCTGGCGGCCTGCGGCGCTCGCGGCCTGCACCGCTGTGTCGATACCACCGGGCTGGCGGCCACCGAAACACTGCTGCGGGTGGCGGAACAAACCGAGCTGTTCCTCTATGATCTGAAGCTGATGGATGGCGCGCGCCACCGGCAGTGGACCGGGGTCGACAACGGGCCGATTCTGGACAATCTGCGCGTTCTGGCAGGGCGGGGGGCCGATCTCCGCATCCGCATTCCCTTGATTGCCGGTGTCAACGACGACCGTGCCAACATCGAAGCGACCGGGCGTTTTCTGGGCGATCTGCCGGGCGGCGCGCCCCCGGTCGATCTGCTCCCCTACCATGCCATCCATCTGGGCAAGCACGCGCGCCTGCAGCAGGATTATGATGACGGCGAGCTGAGCGAGCCGGCTCAGGAGGACGTCGACCGTGTGGTCGGATGGCTGGCCGAATGCGGTGTGTCGGCCTCGGTGGGCGGCTGAGAACCTTCCGGAATTCTCCGGCTCTTTTCGTCTGGCGCGCTGATGCCGTCTCGGTTATTCTCCCAATCCTCATGTCGACAGATGTTTCCCTGACATACGGCCGCATTCTGCGTTTCTGGTCGCCGCTGGCCGCCACCTGGTTGCTCATGGCGGTGGAGGGACCGCTTTTGGCGGCGCTGATCGCGCGCATGGAGCAGCCGGTAGCCAATCTGGCCGCCTACGGTGTCGCCTTCGCCATCGCCCTGGTGGCCGAGGCGCCGGTGATCATGCTGATGGCCGCCGCCACGGCCCTGTGCCGCGACCGCGACAGCTACCTGCGCATGCGCCGTTTTACGTTGCTGCTCAGCGGCGGGGTCACCCTGCTGCTGGCGCTGGCGGTGCTGCCCGGTGTCTATCCCTTCTGGGCGCGCACTCTGCTCGGTCTGCCGGATGATATCGCCGAGCTGACCCGGCTGGCGCTGGTCTGCTTTCTTCCCTGGCCGGGCACCATCGGTCTGCGGCGCCTCTACCAGGGGGTGCTGATCGCCGATGACCGGACCCGCCGGGTGACGGTCGGCACCGCGGCGCGGCTTGCGACCATGGCTACGAGCGGTTTTGTCCTGGCCGGAACCGGCCTTTTGCCCGGAGCCGCCGCCGGCGGTCTGGCCCTGTCCCTCGGCGTCACTGCCGAGATGCTGATCGCCTGGCGCCTGGCACGTCCTTCGGTACGTCGTCTCAGGGCTCTTGAGCCGGAAGAGCCGGCCCCGTCTTACGGCGCCATCGTTCGCTACTACCTGCCGCTGGCCATGACCCCCCTTATCGCCCTGAGCGTGCAGCCGGTGGTCACCTTTTTTCTCGGCCGCGGCCAGCAGGCGATCGAATCCCTGGCGGTGCTGCCGGTCCTTTATGGCCTGACCTTCGTCTTTCGCGCCCTCGGGCTCTCCTACCAGGAGGCGGCCATCGCCCTGCTGGGTCGTAGGCTGGAACACCGTCGCCCCCTGGGGCGTTTCGCTTTCTGGCTCGGACTCGGCTGTGTTGGTTGTCTGGGGCTGATCGCCGGTACGCCGCTGGCCAATCTCTGGCTGCAAACCCTATCCGGTCTGACGCCGGAGCTGTCCCGGTTTTCCCGCCTGCCGCTGCTGCTGATGGCGGTCCTGCCGGGACTGACGGTCTGGATCACCTGGCAACGTTCACTGCTGATGCAGGTGCGGCATACCAACCCTGTCTCGGTCGCAACCGCGGTCGAGGCCGTCGCCATTGTCGTCATCCTGGCGCTGACCATTCCGACCCTGCAGGTCGCCGGTGTCGTTCTCGCCGCCGTGGCCCTGACAGTCGGTCGCTTTCTCGGTATTATCTACCTCGTGCCGTACGTCCGGCACCTGCAACAGGAGGGGAACATTTCCACATGAAGGCATCCGTACGCACCAATCCGACAGTCGGTGCCCTGTTCGTTCTCGGTGCCGCCCTGCTGTGGGGGACCACCGGCACCGCCCAGGCCTTCGCGCCGGCGGGGTTCGACTCGACCGTCATCGGCGCCTTGCGCCTGGTGATCGGCGGGATTGCCCTGCTGCTGCTCGCCGGTCTGCGCGGCGAGATCGGCCCGCTGAGCAGCTGGAAGTTTTGGCCGCTGCTGCTGGCGGCGATCTTTACCGCCAGCTACCAGCTCTGCTTTTTCGCCGCGGTCGCCAAAACCGGGGTGGCGGTGGGGACCATCGTCGGTATCGGCTCGTCGCCCATTGCCGGTGGCCTGCTTGGCTGGCTGTTCCGGGGTGAAAAACCATCGAAGCGCTGGTTTGTCGCCACGGCTCTGGCGATTGTCGGCTGTGCCCTGCTCAGCCTGGGAGGCGAGGCGCTCAAGGTCGATCCCCTCGGCATTCTGCTCGCCCTCGGCGCCGGGGCCTCCTATGCCGCCTACACCCTGGCCATCAAGGGCCTGCTCGATCACCACAGCCCGAACGCGGTCATGGCGCTGGTGGTCTTCCTCGGCGCTTTGCTGCTCAGCCCGCTGATGATCGGCCGTGACCTCGCCTGGCTGGCGCAGCCGCGCGCCATCCTGGTGGTGCTGCACCTGGGGCTGGCGACCATGGCGCTCTCCTACATCCTGTTCGCCCGGGGGCTGCAGCATGTGCAGGTGGGAACCGCGGTCACCCTGTCGCTGGCCGAACCGATGACCGCCAGCCTGCTCGGCATTTTTGTTCTGGGTGAAGTCATGACCGTTCAGGCCTTCGGCGGCATCGGCCTGATCTTCTCGGGGCTGCTGATTCTGGCGCTGCCGGCGCATTTGTTGCGCCGCGCGAGGGGGACGGGCATCGTATGAAAGACCAGCGTCGCGCCATGCTTTTCGGCCTGGCCGCCGTTCTGCTCTGGTCGACGGTGGCCACGGCCTTCAAGCTGTCGTTGCGCTACCTGGAACCGGCGCACCTGCTGCTCTATTCGGGCGCCTTTTCCACGGTGCTGCTGGCGGTGATCCTCGCCGCCCAGGGAAAATTCCGGGACATCTTCCGCTGCAGCGCCCGTGAATACGCCATGTCGGTGCTGCTCGGTTTTCTCAATCCTTTCCTTTACTATCTGGTGCTGTTCAAGGCCTACGACCTGCTGCCGGCCCAGCAGGCCCAGCCGATCAACTACACCTGGGCCATCACCCTCAGCCTGCTCGCCATCCCGCTTCTGGGGCAGCCGTTCCGGTGGAAGGAGTTCGCCGCCCTGCTGCTCAGCTATTGCGGGGTGGTGGTGATCTCCACGGAAGGGCGGCTGCTCGATCTGGCCTTCACCAGCCCGAAAGGGGTCGCCCTGGCTCTGGCCAGCACGGTGATCTGGGCGCTCTACTGGATTTTCAACACCCGCGACAGACGTGACCCGGTGGTGGCGCTGATGGTCAACTTTTTGTGCAGCTTTCCCTTCGTGCTCGGCTACAGCCTGCTGTGCACCGACCTGAGCTTTCCGCCTGCGCTGCCGGGCTTGCTCGGTGCTGCCTACGTGGGCACTTTCGAGATGGGCTTCTGTTTCGTCCTCTGGCTGCTGGCCATGCGCTATGCCGAAAGCACGGCGAAGGTGAGCAACCTGATCTTCATCTCGCCGTTTCTGTCCCTGGTACTGATCCACTTTCTGGTGGGAGAGGAGATCCTGCCCGCAACCTTCGTTGGCCTGGTCCTGATTGTCGCCGGCCTGCTGATCCAGCAGGTTGGGGGCAGGGGCGAAAGGCGATAGGCCAAGGGCCAAAGGACCTGTCCGACAGGCACCGCTTCCTCTTTTTAACAGGATCGAGCTGGAGTCCTTGACTCTGTTGGCCCGGCGGACTAACCTTGCCGCGCATTGCATCCCAGCAACGGAAGGAAAGGAACTATGAGCGATTTGCCGAAATGCCCCGAGTGCGGCTCGGAATATACCTACGAAGACCGTGGTTTGTACGTCTGTCCGGAATGCGCCCACGAGTGGTCGGCTGTCGGCGGCGATGCTGCTGCGGAGGAAGGCGCCGCGAAAGTCTGGCGCGACGCCCACGGCAATATTCTTGAAGACGGCGATACCGTCACGGTCATCAAGGATCTGAAAATCAAAGGTTCCAGCCAGGTGGTCAAGGTCGGCACCAAAGTGAAGAACATCCGCCTGGTCGACGGCGACCACGACATTGACTGCAAGATCCCCGGTATCGGAGCCATGGGGCTGAAGTCGGAGTTTGTCAAGAAGGGCTGAAAGGCCTTTCGGTCCGGGTTTCAAAAGGCGGGACAGTTCCGTTTTGGAGCTGTCCCGCTTTTTTCAATAATGGTAACGAACCTGGGCGATAAACACCGAATCGCCCTCAACCTTGTAAACGATCCTGTGTTCATCATTGATGCGCCGGGACCAATATCCCGCCAGCCCGTGCTTCAATGCCTCGGGCTTGCCGATGCCGGCACAGGGGGAACGCTGAATGTCCTGAATCAGCGCATTGACTCGCTTGAGAATTTTTCGGTCGGTCTTGACCCAGTACTGATAGTCCTCCCAGGCATGTTCAGAAAAAATCAACTTCACGGAGCAAGCTCCCGCTCGGTGCCGTTGCCGGATTCGAGTTGCGCAATCGACTCCAGAAGCCTGCGCGCATTTTTGGGGCTCCGGAGCAGATAAGCTGTCTCTTCAAGGGCCTGGTAGTCTTCAAGGGATATCATCACGACTGATTCCTCATTTCTGCGCGTGATGATGACGGGATCATGGTCTGCGCAGACCTTCTCCATCGTTTTGGCCAGATTGCTTCTCGCGTGTGTGTACGATATGGCTTTCATATCCTGTACTCCTTTTTGTACATGTACCTTGGATTGTACTTTTGGAGAGGGTGGAAATCAAGCCGGACAACCCATGTCCTGGAATTTCGGACCGGCATGTCAGTTAGCTGTGGTGGGGTGAAGAGGTGGATGCGTTTGGTTGCCCTGCGTCAGGCCGATGCGCCATCGGACTTGCGCGCCCGGCCCATGATCACCCGGCGCACGATGGCCGGCGCGCCTTTCATCTGCTTTTCCTCCACCCAATCCAGTCGAAATCCGGCTCGTTCGAGCAACTGTCCGGTGTCCCGCGTCAGGTGGCAGTTGCCGCAGGCGCGTTTCCAAAGGGGATTGAGCAGGCGTTGCCAGGCATGGATGGCCGGACGGTCCGAGCGGACATGTTCGATGAAAAGAAGTGTTCCGCCGGGGCGCAGAACCCGGCGAATCTCTCTCAGCGCGGTTTCAGGACAGGAGACCGAACAGAGCACCAAGGTGGAGACCACGGTAGTGACACAGGCGTCGGGCAGATCGAGGCTTTCGCACGGGCTGGCCAGCACGCGGGCTGGACGTCCGATATCGGCCCGTTTGCGCTCCAGTTCGGAGCGCATGAAAAGGTCCGGTTCGCTCAAAAGCAGGGTCTCGACGGTGTCGGGGTAGAAGGGCAGGTTGGCGCCGGTGCCGGCTCCGATTTCCAGCACCGACCCTGCCAGTCCGGCCAGCAGTTCCCTGCGCCAGTCGGCCAGGCAGAGGGACTCGACCCGGGTCATGGCCCGGTCGTACCAGGTGGCCATCAGGCGGCGGTGGAAGTTGGACAGGGGCATGTCAGTCGCCTGGGGGGGCCATCCCTTTGGATCAAAGGGGCGGCCCCATTTCATTCAGCTTCAGCGGGTCAGCTTGCGGTAGCGGATGCGATGCGGCTGGTCTGCTTCGCGGCCGTGGCGCTTTTTGTAGTCCTCGGCGTACTCGGAATAGTTCCCTTCGAACCAGACGACCTTCGAATCCCCTTCGAAGGCGAGGATATGGGTGGCGATGCGGTCGAGAAACCAGCGGTCGTGGCTGATGACCACGGCGCAGCCGCCGAAGTTCTCCAGGGCCTCTTCCAGTGCCCTCAGGGTGTTGACGTCGAGGTCGTTGGTCGGTTCGTCCAGCAGCAGTACGTTGCCACCGGAGCGCAGCATCTTGGCCAGATGCACCCGGTTGCGCTCGCCACCTGAGAGCATGCCGACCTTCTTCTGCTGATCGGATCCGGAAAAGTTGAAACGGGCGACATAGCCGCGCGAGTTGACCAGCCGTCCGCCCAGGTCGATCTGCTCCTGGCCGTCGCTGATTTCCTCCCAGATGGTTTTGTTCGGGTCGAGGGTCTCGCGGCTCTGGTCGACGTAGGCCAGCTTGACCGTGTCGCCGATACGGATGTTGCCGGCATCGGGCTGTTCCTGGCCGGTGATCATGCGGAACAGGGTGGTCTTGCCGGCGCCGTTGGGGCCGACCACGCCGACGATGCCGCCGGGCGGCAGGCTGAAACTCATGTCTTCGACCAGGACCTTGTCACCATAGGCCTTGCGTACCTGGTCGGCCTCGATGACCAGGTTGCCGAGGCGCGGTCCCGGCGGGATGAAGAGTTCCAGTTCCTTCTCCTTGCCGGCACTTTCCTGGCCGAGAAGTTGCTCGTAGGCTCTGATGCGCGCCTGGCTTTTGGCGTGGCGGCCCTTGGGCGACATGCGGATCCACTCCAGTTCGCGCTCCAGGGTTTTCTGCCGGGCGCTTTCGGCCTTTTCCTCGCGGCGCAGCCGTTCCTGCTTCTGTTCCAGCCAGCTGGAGTAGTTGCCTTTCCAGGGAATGCCGTGGCCGCGGTCGAGCTCGAGGATCCAGCCGGCGACGTTGTCGAGAAAGTAGCGGTCGTGGGTGACGGCGATGACCGTCCCCTCGTAGCGCTGCAGGTGCTGTTCCAGCCAGGCGACGGTTTCGGCGTCGAGGTGGTTGGTCGGCTCATCCAGCAGCAGGATGTCGGGTTTCTGAAGCAGCAGCCGGCACAGGGCGACCCGG
>CAZCUR010000085.1:0-10249 GCA_964501815.1 uncultured Geothermobacter sp. | reverse complement strand
CCATGGAACACAAGGTCGAAGCCGTGAAGCAACATCTGGAGGCATAAGGATTCCCGGTTGACAGCCGGCGTTCGATTTGTTATGTATTGCCAGCTTTTCAGCGGCCCCGTCGCCAAGTGGTAAGGCAGAGGTCTGCAAAACCTCCATCACCAGTTCGAATCTGGTCGGGGCCTCCACCAAAATACAAGGCCAGCCCGTAAAAAGGCTGGCCTTTTTTCTTGACGCCGACTACATTTTTTCTCCATGGACCTTCTGCAGCCGGATATCATCGCGCTCATTCTTGTCTCCGGTGGCTTCGGCGGTTTTCTGGCCGGTCTGCTTGGCATAGGCGGCGGCGTCATCTTTGTGCCCCTTTTCCTGCACCTGTTCCCCCTGGTTGGTATCGATTCGTCCGTCATGGTGCATATGGCCTTTGGCACCAGCCTCGGCATCATTCTGCCCACAGCCCTGAGCAGCACCTTCGCCCATCGCAAACGGGGCAATGTCGACTGGCACCACGTTTATGGACTCGCCGCCGGCGGTATTGCCGGTGCGGTGTGCGGCTCATCCCTGGCGGCCCTGCTGGAAGGGGACAGCCTGCAGCTTGCCTTTGCCGGCATGCAGATCGCGGTTGCCCTGCGCATGTTCCGCCAACGGCGTTACCTGCCACCGGAAAGGAGCGCGCCGATTCCGTTTTGGCAACTGTTTTCCGTCGGTTGTGCCGGAGGGCTCTTTTCTTCATTCTTCGGGGTCGGCGGCGGGGTCATCGCGGTGCCTCTCATGGTCATCGCCCTGCAGCTGCCTGTCCATCTTGCCGTCGGCAACTCCAGTGCTCTTATTGTTGTCAGCGCCCTGGCCGGCACGATTTCCTATGCCGTCCATGGGCTGGGTGATCCGATGCTGCCGTCCTTTTCGCTTGGATACGTCAATCTGCTGGTGGCCGGGTTGATTGCGCCCCTGTCCATGCTGATGGCGCGGATCGGCGTAAGGGTTGCCGTCCATCTCCCCCATGATAAACTGGTCAAGGCCTTCGCAATTCTGCTGATTCTCGTCGCCGTCAAAATCGGTTGGCGCGCTCTTTCCTGACGCACAGGGCAGACATGGAGGTGCCTCATGGAGCGTATGCCCGCGGTCTGCGGCCAGTTCTATCCGGACAACCCGCACAGCCTTCGTCAGCAGCTTGACACCTTTTTGCAAACCGGTACGGAGAGGGTTGATGCCATCGGTATCGTATCACCTCATGCCGGCTATATCTTTTCCGGTGGTATCGCCGGAGCGGTCATCGGGTCGGTGACCATCACGGATACCGTCCTGCTTCTCGGCCCGAATCATCATGGCATCGGAGAGCGTGCCGCTCTTTTCCCCGGAGGCACCTGGCATACCCCCCTGGGCCCATGTGCCATAGATGAAGATCTGGCCCAGCGTTTTCTCGAAAACTGCCCGTCTTTAAAACCTGACACCCTGGCACACAAGTTTGAACATTCCCTTGAGGTTCAGGTTCCGTTTTTACAGGCGCAAAATCCCAATGTTCGCATTGTCCCCATATGTCTGGGGCATCTGGCTCCTGACCAGTTGCTCGCCATTGGCCGATGTATCGGTGCAACCTTGGCACAGGAGGAAAAGCCCCCGTTGATGCTGGCCAGCAGCGACATGAGCCACTACGTGTCGGCCGAAGAGGCCCGCCGCAAGGACATGCTGGCCATTCAGAAGATTCTCGACCTCGACCCTGAAGGTCTCTATCGGGTTGTCCGGGATGAGCGAATCAGCATGTGCGGAGTTTTGCCTGCTGTTGTTCTGCTGGTTGCCGCCCGCGAACTGGGGGCCACCACGGCCGAGCTGGTCCGTTATGGACATTCGGGCGAAGTGACCGGCGGTGATTCCGAGGTGGTTGGCTATGCGGGGATTCGTATCCGCTGAGCGCTTGCCTGATTGACCTTTGTGCAGTATAAAGGCGCGACCCGTGCGCCGGAACCAACCGGCGTGATATTGCTTGAGGAGTCCGCGCCATGTCCAATCTTCGTGTTCGTTTCGCCCCCAGTCCCACCGGATATCTGCATATCGGCGGTGCACGGACCGCCCTGTTCAACTACCTGCTGGCCCGCAAAGAAGGGGGGACCTTTGTTCTGCGTATTGAGGACACCGACCTGGAGAGGTCGAGCCAGGAATCGGTCGATGCCATTTTGCAGGCCATGGAGTGGCTGGGACTGGACTATGACGAAGGCCCCTATTACCAGACCGAACGGTTCGATCTGTATCAGGAAAAGATTGAACAGCTGATCCGGGAAGGCAAGGCCTACCGCTGCTACTGCACGGCCGAAGAACTCGAGGCCAAACGTCGGCAGGCGATGGAGGAAAAACGCAAGCCCAAGTACGACGGCACCTGCCGGGACCGCACCGACCAGCCGGCCGATCGCCCCCACGTCGTCCGTTTCAAAGCCCCCCGACAGGGCGAGACCTCCTTCAACGATCTCATCAAGGGGCCTATCAGTTTTGCCAATGAAGAGCTGGACGACCTGATTATCCGCCGCACGGACGGGTCTCCGACCTACAATTTCGTGGTGGTCGTGGATGACGCGACCATGAACATCAATCTTGTTCTGCGCGGGGATGACCATATCAACAACACCCCCCGGCAGATCCAGCTGTATGAAGCCCTGGGTTATCCCGTGCCGCAATTCGCCCACGTGCCGATGATCCTCGGCAGCGACAAAACCCGGCTCTCGAAACGTCACGGAGCCACCTCGGTCATGGCCTACCGGGATCAGGGTTATCTGCCCGAGGCCCTGGTCAACTATCTTGTTCGCCTGGGCTGGTCTCACGGTGACCAGGAAATTTTCAGCAAAGAGGAACTCATCAACCTGTTCAGCCTCGATCAGGTGGGGCGCTCAGCCAGTGTTTTCAACCCCGAAAAGCTGCTGTGGCTCAACGCCCATTACATCAAGGTCGGTGACCCCGGTCGTCTGGCGGATCTGATGGTGGAAAAGCTGGCTGAA
The DNA here is from genome assembly GCA_964501815.1 of uncultured Geothermobacter sp. Taxonomy (GTDB): domain Bacteria; phylum Desulfobacterota; class Desulfuromonadia; order Desulfuromonadales; family Geothermobacteraceae; genus Geothermobacter. The sequence continues at coordinate 7,277 of CAZCUR010000085.1, read as the reverse complement.
ACCGGAATTTGTGTCGAATCAGGTCCCGATCCGGTCGCTGTGGTTCGCTCCCTGCAGGAGCGGGCGCGTACCATCGTGGAACTGGCTGAGGGGGCACGGTTTTTCTATCTGGATGAAGTGGAGTACGACGAAAAGGATCGTGCCAAATTGCTCACCGAACAGCAGCGCGACCTGTTTGTCCGGTTGCGCGACCTGTTCGCCGGAGCGGACGATTTTTCCGCAGCGCCCCTTAAGGAATCTTTCAGCAACCTGCTGACCGAAATGGGACTCGGCTTCGGCAAGGCGGCCCAACCTTTGCGTGTCGCCATGACGGGCAGCAAAGGAGGGCCGGACCTGTTTGAACTGATAGAAATCCTTGGCCGCGAACGAGTGTTGCAGCGACTGGACCAGGCCCTGGCGCATCTTGGCTGAGGAGCGCCACGCCGATTTCCCTTAACGATATCCCCGTTCCCGTCGACAAGTCCTTGAGGGCCCGAAGTGGGTCAAGCTTGAGATGGGACGGTTATGGCAAAACAGAAGACGCCTCGTGGCGGCAAACTGATACAGCTTGGGCCTGCGGCCGGGCAGACCTTCGGCCCGGTTCTGGGCCCTATGCAGCAGATCCTGGATGGTCTCCTTCAGCCGGGCTGGGTTCTCGGAGCAGAAGGAGACGTTCTTGCCGCCAACCTGGCCGCCGACAAGGAATATGGGCTGGAGCGCCGGGAATGGCAACTGACGACCTTCCTCAAGGCCACCGGTCTGCGGCGCCGCACCCTGATGCGTCTGGTCCATATCGCCGATGAAGAAGGGGAAGCCTGTCACGACGGGGAACACCTCCGGCGTTGTGGTGAGCGCTTCCCGGCTGTTCTGCATCTAAGGCGGGTGCAGCTCGATGAGGAGCAGGTCTATCTGGCTCTCGCCCAGAACCTGTCTGAGCAGCAGAGAGCCCAACGCGCCTTCCAGGACAGCCGCGCCCGGTTCCAGCAGACCTTTGATCACGCCGCTGTGGGTATGGGGCTGGTCCTGGACGAGGGGTATTTTCTCCAGGTCAATCAGGCGCTGGCCGACATGTTCGGCTACAGCCGCCCCCAACTGCTGCAAATCCAGCTGCCCGAGCTGATTCATCCCCAGCGCCAGCAACAGACCCTCGCCCAGCTTGAGCAGTGCCGAATCTGCGGTGAACCCTTCCATCGGGAAATCGATTTTGTTCGCGCGGACGGGACCATTGTCTGGGCTGACATGTCGGCGACCTGGTTTCAGGTGTCGGACGAACAGCCCGGGTACTGGATCGTCATCCTTCAGGAAACCACAGCCCGCCATCTGGCCCAGGAGGCTTTGGCCTGCAGCGAGGAACGTTACCGCCTGGTTGTCCAGCAGAGCAGGGATGTCCTGTTTCAACTGGACGGGGAAAGCCGCATCACCTTTCTCAATCCCGCATGGGAGCGTGCGACCGGACTGGGCCTGCAGGAAGGTGTCGGACGTCACCTCGCCGACTTTGTCGTTCCGGAACAGGCCGACAAACTGCTGGACCTGATTGCCGATCTGCGCCGTGAAGGGCAGGGGAGCCGGCAGGGGGAGTTTCAGTTTCTGTTTGCCTCCGACCGGACCCTGTGGATGCAATTGAATCTGATAAGCGACCGGCACGGCCGCTTAACCGGAGCTTTGCATGACATCCAGCAGCAAAAGGGCGAAAAAGAACGCCTCAACCATGAAAAGAGTTTTTTGCAGTCGGTCGTAGATGGCGTCTGCGATCCTTTGCTCGTCGTTGATCTCGATTATCGGGTCCAGCTGATGAACAGAGCCGCCCGCTGGGATTCAAGGCTCTTTTCCGTCCATGGTGGCAAACCCCGCTGCTTTGAGGTTCATCTCGGTCGTTCCACGGCCTGTAACGGGGATGACCATCCCTGTCCGATGCCGGAAGTGCGTAAAACAGGTCAACCCGTGACCATGCTTCACTACCGCAGGGACCGGGAAGGGCGGGAGCGCATTTATGAAGTCCAGGCCTCCCCCTTGAGGAACGAGCAGGGGGACATGTCGGGCATTATTGAAACCTTCCGGGATATCACCTACCTGTTCGAGGCTGAAGAACAGCTGCAGGAAAAAGAAAACCGGCTCGACTACCTGATTCAGCATGACGTTCTGACCGGCTTGCCCAATCGCAGCCAGTTTCTGGTGCGGCTCAAGAGAATAATGTCACGTGCGGCCGAATCGGGTCGCAAACTGGCCGTTCTGCTGCTTGACCTGGACCGTTTCAAAAATATCAATGATTCCCTTGGCCACGGCACCGGCGACCTGGTTCTGGTGGAAGTCGCCCGTCGGCTCAAGGAGACCTTGCGGGAATCCGATATCATCGCCCGTCTCAGCGGGGATGAATTCATCATCCTGCTCGACAACATCGACTGCGCCCAAAATGCCGAGCGGGTAGCCGGCAAAATCCTCGCCGCACTGGAACCGGTCATGGACATCAACGACTGCCAGCTGTTTGTCACCGGCAGTTTGGGCATCAGCCTCTTCCCGGACGACGCCAGCAGCGCCGAGGATATGCTCAAGGCAGCCGACACCGCGCTGTTCCGCGCCAAAAAGGCAGGTCGCAACCATTATCGTTTCTACACCTCGGACATGAATGCCCGCTCGCGGGAACTGCTGCTGCTGGAATCCTCCTTCCGCAAGGCGCTCGAAGAGGAGCAGCTGGTTCTTCACTACCAGCCCCAGATCGACCTTTTTACCGGCCAGCTCAGGGGTGTTGAAGCCCTGGTGCGCTGGGAGCATCCGCAAAAAGGAATGATTTCCCCCGGCGACTTCATTCCTCTGGCCGAGGAAACAGGTCTTATCGTCCCCATGGGACAGTGGGTACTGCGGCAGGCCTGCCGGCAAAATGCCGCGTGGATAGAGGCCGGCTTCACCCCGGTGCGCATGACGGTCAATATTTCCGCACGCCAGTTCCTCAAGGAAGACCTGATTGAGGATATGAACCAAATCCTCGATGAAACCGGGTTGCCGCCCCATTTTCTGGAACTCGAAATCACCGAAAGCATGATCATGCATGATGTGGCGGCGGCAACCATGATGATGGATCGTATCGCGGGGCAGGGGGTCCATCTCGCCGTCGATGATTTCGGGACGGGCTACTCCTCCCTGGCCCATCTGAAGCGGTTCCCCCTGACCACCCTCAAAATCGACCGGGCCTTTGTCAAGGACATCGGCAGCAATCGCGAGGACGACGCCATCATTAAGGCCATTGTCGCCCTGGCACACAGCCTGGATTTGCAGGTCATTGCCGAAGGAATCGAAACCGAAGAACAGTACCTCTTTCTCAAGAGCATGGGATGTGAACAGGGGCAGGGGTTCCTCTTCAGCAGGCCGGTTCCAGCCGGGCAGATTCTGGCTTTTCTCAGACCCCGCCCCATCCTGTGAGATTCAAAAAAAAGGCCTTGACCACGTACCGGAGGTCTGATAAAAAACGGTTCGCTTTTGGGGTGTCGCCAAGCGGTAAGGCAGCGGACTCTGACTCCGCCATTCGGGGGTTCGAATCCTCCCACCCCAGCCAAAGTCAATTCCAGCTTTGCTGTTTCTGAACGAGAGGTGGGCACTGCCCGCCTCTTGTCGTATCCGGCTACCGGAGTCAGGCTTGGACACGGCAGTTTTTCATTACTGGCAGCCCTCGGAACCGGTCACCGTCACCACAGGTCCTGAACAGCGCCCTGTACCGGTCCCTGACCTTCCCGTGCCGCTCAGGCATCCGGTGGAAGGCCGACCAGGTGATCATGACATCGGAGAAGGGGTCTACGCCTGGCTCAGGCAGAATCCCGACCATCACCATGCCCCGGTCTGGGCACGTTTTCTCGCTGACGCCTATCCGCATTATCTCGCCGACCTGGCCGCCCAGGCGGTGATGCTCAATGCCAAAACGGTTGACGCCCCCTATCTGCGCCGAATGGTGACCTGCCTTAAAATTCTCGCCCTGATTGAACCCGACCGGGGCGATTTGCAGGCCCAGGTCGGCCGCGCCCTGATCGATTTGGCCTTTCAGTTCGCTGAACTGCCCAACAGCCGTCACCTGCTGCTTGAAGCCCTTGGCAGACTGAATCGTGCCCTTGCCCTGGGGGAGACCAGCGCGGCAACCTGTGATGCCCTGGCGCGCGTCAATTTTCTTATGGGCGACTATCCCAAAGCCCGACGGCTCTGGCAGCAGGCGATAGAGGCCCTGGACGATGCCGGGCAGATCCGCCGACTGCGCAGCCAGATTGACCGTCTCGATGCCTGGGATGTACCGGCCTATCCGCTTTTGGATGACTTTGAAACCCTCGGTCAGGCCATGCTGTGCTGGGGGGAAAAGGATTATTCCGGCGCTCTTGACCGGTTGAAGTTGGTCGAACGCAGGGGAGAACTGTTAAAAAACGAGCCGCTGCCGGTGTACCACTACCTCTGCGGTATGTGTCATATGGGGCTTGGCGACACCGCCAAAGCCGTTGCGTCCTTCAGGGCGGCCCTTGAGATCGATGCCCGATTCAGCCCGGCGGCGACACAGCTTGAAAAGCTTGGTGAAAAACCGGACGGCGGTGCGTCGTTCGATTGACAGTGTGCTTGTAAGATTGATTTAATAAGCGGCCTGAGCCTATCAACCCTACATCCGGAGGAGACCATGAATCCCCTGGCCAAAGAACTGAACGCCATGATCGAGTCCGAGAACCCTGAAGTTCTCGCCATGCTTTCCGACCTGGGTCGCAACCTCTTTTTCCCAAAAGGCATCTTGACCCAGTCCGCTGAAGCAAAAGAAAAAGCCCATCGGTTCAACGCCACCATCGGTATTGCCACCGAAGATGGCGGCCCGATGTACCTGCAGTGCATTCAGGACAACCTGTCGTCCTTTGATCCGAAAGACATTTATCCCTATGCGCCCCCGGCCGGCCGTGCCGATTTGCGCCAGCTCTGGCGGGAGAAAATGTTGCGCGAAAACCCCTCTCTGGCCGGAAAGCATTTCAGTAATCCGATTGTCACCAACGCCCTGACCCACGGTCTGTCCATTGTCGCCGACATGTTTGTCGACGCCGGGGACCTGATTGTTCTGCCGGACATGATGTGGGGCAACTACAACCTGACATTCGCCGTGCGCCGGGGCGGGGTTATCCGCAAGCACACTACCTTCACCCCTGATGGGGGCTATGACGTCGCCGCCTTTGCCGCCGAGCTGAAAAAGGCTGCGGCCGAAAAAGGCAAGGTCGTTGTCCTGTTGAACTTCCCCAACAATCCAAGTGGTTACACCCCCACGGTGGCTGAGGGCGAAGCGATTGTGGATGCCATCCGTGAAACGGCCGAAGCGGGCTGCAACATCGTTGCGGTGACAGACGATGCCTATTTCGGACTGTTTTATGAGGAGAGTCTGACCGAATCGCTCTTCGGCCGGCTCGCCAATCTTCACCCGCGGGTTCTCGCTGTCAAACTCGATGGCGCCACCAAGGAAGAATACGTCTGGGGTTTTCGCACCGGTTTTATTACCTTTGCCGCCGGGGCCAAGGAGGAAAAGGCCCAGCTGCTGAGCGCCCTGGAAAAGAAAACCATGGGCATTATTCGCGCCACCATCTCCAACTGTCCGCATCCCAGTCAGACGTTTGTGGTCAAGGCGCTGCAGTCGCCCGAATTTGCCGCACAGAAGCAGCAGAAATATGACATCATGAAAGGCCGGGCGCTCAAGGTCAAGGAAGTCCTCGATTCCGGGCGCTTTGACGATGCATTCAGCTACTATCCCTTTAATTCCGGCTATTTCATGTGCCTGAAACTCAAGACCGTGGACGCCGAAAAACTGCGGGTACATCTTCTTGATGCCTATGGTGTGGGCACCATCAGTATCGGAGCCACGGACCTGCGGGTCGCCTTTTCCTGTATCGCCGAACAGGATATTCCCGAACTGTTTGAAACCATTTACAAGGCCGTCAAGGATATTGAATGACCCTGACCTGACCGGTCTTTGCTACAATGGGCCCGCCACAGTGCGGGCCCTTTTTCGTTGTGCGCCAGACTGACCATGAAGAATTGGATCGAAATACTTGCGGCGTTATTCCCCCGTTTGCCGGGCTTTTGCAACCTGCTGGACATGGTCCGACAGCAAAGGATTCAGGCGTGGCTGGTCGGGGGCTGCCTGCGTGACGTCTGGCTGGAACGGCCCGTGTACGATGTTGATGTGGCTCTGGACGGCGACTGCCGGGCTGTCGGCGAACACCTGGCGGAGCAGACCGGTGGAAGCTGGTTCTGGCTTGATCGTCAACGGGGCCAGGTTCGGGTTCTGTGCCCGGCGGAAGAGGGAAAAACAGTTACCTATGACCTTGTTCCCCTTGAAGGAGGAAGTCTGGCCAGCGACCTTGGCAGACGGGATTTCACCATCAATGCCATGGCCCTGGCATTGCCCGGTTTTGCGCCATTTTTCGACCCTTTTGGCGGGCTCAGGGATTTGAAGGCCGGCCTTTTGCGCATGACCGGCGCAGAAGCGATTGCCGCCGACCCCCTGCGCGTTCTCAGGGGGCTGCGCTTTGCGCACCTGTTGAATCTGGACGTGGATCCGATGACCCGGGAAATCCTGGGCCGAACCGCGCCCATGCTTCAGGAAATCCCGGGGGAACGTCTGAGCGCTGAGCTAGCGCGGATGCTGGCCCGGCCGGTGACGGAAAAATTTCTTTGCGCCTTTGGTCAAATCAGGCCACAGGAGTGGCTTGACATCGGCGGGGCTCCGTCAGGCGGCCCCGACAGGATCAGGCTTGACCGCCTCGAGAAGGTGCTGAAAAAACACGCGGCTCTGAACCCTCTGGCCGAATCCCGTATCGGTTCGGGGTTTTCCGCCGTCGCCCTGGTCAGGTTGTATCTTCTGCTCTGTCCGGCCGATGGCGAGGCGGGGAGGGCGCTTGCCCGCCGATTGAAACTCTCCGGGATGTGTCGCAAGGCGCTTGGTTCCCTGAAGCAGATTTGCCAGGTCCCACCGCCGCCTGCCTTGTCATGCCGAGCCCTGAAACTGTGGGTTTCCCGACTGCCTGGAGGGCCTGCTTGCGGGCTGCTGGCCTGGTTGACGCACCCGGAGCAGTCCGTCGATGACGGGTTCATCGAACAGATGGCCGCATGCGCCCTTAACGTCCTGAGCCAGGGAGCCCCCAAACCTCTGCTGTCCGCAAACCAGGTTGGCGCTGTCACCGGTGTCCACTCCGGTCCCCTTCTGGGGCGCCTGATCGAGGGACTGATCGCCGCGGAAATCTCCGGAGCTGTCCGCGATGAAGCAGATGCGGTCAACTGGTTGAAAAAACAAAGAGACATCG
>CAZCUR010000084.1:0-10510 GCA_964501815.1 uncultured Geothermobacter sp. | reverse complement strand
CGGAAGTCGGAAGTCGGAAGTCGGAAGTCGGAAGTCGGAAGTCGGAAGTCGGAAGTCAGAAGTCAGAAGTCAGAAGTCAGAAGTCAGAGGTCAGAAGTCAGAGGTCGGAAGTCGGAAATCAGAAATCGGAAGTCGGACGTCGGACGTCTTGCGCTGACGAGAAGGAGCTGGCCCGCAGCCTTTCTTGTCTCTTGCCCCACGTTCCTCGCCCCTGAAAAAAAACGGGGAGCCGATTGGCTCCCCGTTTTTCTTTGCACATTCTGCGGTCGTGTTGTTATTCCGGAGGCAGGATACAGCAGACAACTTCCACCCGCCGGTTCTGGTAGCGTCCTTCCTTGGTCTTGTTGGTCGCTACCGGCCGGCTTTTGCCATAGCCTTTGACCAGCAGCCGTTTGCCGTCGATGCCGTAATTGGCCACCAGGTAATCCCGCACCGCACGCGCCCGGTCTTCGGAGAGCTTCTGATTGTAGGCGGCATCACCGGTGTGATCGGTGTGCCCGGCGATCAGGATGTAGGGGACCTGGCTGTGCTTCTTGATAAAGGCCGCGGCCCGGTCGAGATCATCCTTGAATTCAGGCTTGATATCCGCCTTGTCGAAGTCGAAGTTGATGTGCAGGGTCAGTTTCAGGCTGCAACCGTCCTCATCGACAAACTCGCCCCGCGGTGTATCGGGACACTTGTCGCGGTCATCAAGGACACCGTCACCATCACTGTCCTGCGGAGCCGCCTTGGCCACCGGCCGCTCGGTCAACAGCACCTGCTTGACAAAGGCGCCCATCCCCGCGGAACTCTGCAGACTGGCGGCATCAACGGTGCCGCCGCAGCTGCTGGCGTCGGCGACCTGCTCAAGCAGGCTCCTGCCGGCGGCCGAGTTGCCTTCGAAGACGGTATAGATGCAGACGTTGCCGTTGAGCTTTTCAACCACATGCCGGGCGGCGGCCGGCGCATTGGCCATCTGCATGCCGTCACTGACAATGACGATGGCCGATTTGCCGCCCGCGGCTTTGAGCTGGTCGGCGGCGGCGAACAGGGCATGGGCCAGCGGGCTGTTGCCGCCGGCCGCCTTGATGCCATCCAATCCCCTGGCAAAAGCGGCCTTGTCATAAGGCGCCGGGCCCCAGGCGGTGGCGCTGGCGGCTGATGACTGGCTGGCGTGATGGCCAAAACTCAACAGAGCGCCATTGAAACGGACATCCGCCGGAACACTCTGGTTGAAACTGGCCAGCATCTGCTTGGCGCGGGTGAAATGCTCGCCCGACTCCAGAACCATGGTGGCCGAAGCGTCGAGAATGAAGGCGGCATTATCCACCTTGGCCTGGTACGTGCCGGTGGAAAGATTGGCCGGCGTAAAGGCCGAACCGGTTGACCCCATGTTCATGCCGGCGCAAGCGCTGAGCGACAGGGCCGCAACAAGCCACAAAAGTCCCAAAACCATTTTTTTCATTTTGTTTGTTCTCCTTGGTGCATCCTGGCGACTTTTTTCACTGGTCCATCCCCTCCCGGTCGCCTGTCTGTCGGGGTCTGGCAATACCTGAGTCAATTGCTAAGATACTACCAGCGAAACCCGGAATGTAAAGCGAACGCCTCCCTTTTTTGCGCCGTCCACCGGACTGGCCGAAATGTGGTATGCTGGGCAAAAGCTGACAAAAGAGGTTATCTATGCAACGACGCACTCTGCTCAAACTGCTTGCGGCGCTCCCCGCGCTGGTCGGCGGACTCGGGCTCCGTCCGGGTCTGCTGAGGGCCGAAAGCGGTCCATCCAGATTTTACTCGGCTGCGGAGGGAGGTTACATCGTGACCGACAAGGTGAGAAAAACCGAGGAAGAATGGCGCCGGCTGCTCGCTCCCGATGTTTTTCACGTGACCCGCGAAAAGGGGACCGAGGCGCCCTTCAGCGGCAAATACTGGGACAACCATGAGGATGGCATCTACCGCTGTATCTGTTGCGGGCTGGACCTGTTCGACGCCCAAACCAAATACGACTCCGGCACCGGATGGCCGAGCTTCTACCGTCCCATCGCCGAAGAGAATGTCGCCCTGGCACTGGATACCAGTTTCTTCATGATCCGCAACGAGTGTGTCTGCGCCCGCTGTGACGCCCACCTCGGTCATGTCTTTGATGACGGACCTGAACCGACCGGCAAACGCTACTGCATCAACTCGGCCTCCCTCGACTTCGTTCCCCGGGACCAAATCGGGGGCTGACATGCATCTGCGTCTCTGGCTGGCGGCATGGGTTCTGCTGGCGGCCACGTCCTGTGTCCCCCCGCCAGAACCCGTCCCCTATGCCGCGGGAACCCGTCCCGCATCGGCTCTGGGTCTGGTGCGGGTGACCTGGGACAGGGGCACACGGCCCGATGCCTTCTGCATGCCCGATATCGGCGAGGATATCGACTACCATCTGCGTCTGGGGCTGAAACAGCGGGGTTATCAGGTGACCAGGGTTTCGGTGCCGCCTCTGGACAACAGTTTCGCCCCCGACCCGGTAGCCGGCTGGAGTCCCGAACAGCTGTTCCATCAGGCCCCCGGCATCGACCGGATACTCCGGGTACGGGTGGTTGAATATCTGGATGCCAGCCTGTGCGACACCGACCGAAACGGCGGCGCTTCCAGGTCTCTGGATATCACCGCCGAAGCGGAGGTTTTCGACCGCTACCGTCCTGAGCCGGTCTGGCATACCCGCCAGCGTTGCAGTGTGCTTGCTGGCAGTCCTTCGGAGACCGTCCGTCTGTGTGTCACCGACCTGACCCATGCCATCTGGCAGCGCCTGCCCCGGGCCACAGACTGATTCGGACTTGCAGAGCCAGAGGCTGCAGGGCTAACATGCAGCCAGCGCCAATCCGGGAGGTCCTCATGTCAAAGGCTCTGCTCCACGTATTCCGCAATGCCCCCTACGGCCGCGAAACCCTGCTCTTCTCCGCCTACACCTGCCGCCGGCTGCAACTGAAGCTGAAAGTCTATATCCCCAAAGATCCGAGCTTTCTGCTTTATTTCGATCACAAGGCGGTGCAAATCGACCTGGACGGCAGTTATTTGCGCAAATACGACCAGGCGCGCGAAACGGTGGAGACCCTGCTGGGCCTGGGTCCCAAACTTGAGGTCGAATTCATCGAGCCGACCGGTTATACCGGCACCGGATTGCCCGATCTTGACAGCCATGTCGCCATCATGTCCTGCCCCCGCTCCATGAGTGAACCGACCAGCCGGATCGGCCTGGGCCTGCTCGGCCCCAGGGTACGCAGTCTCATAACCCACGCCCGTTTCCCGGTGCTGATCCCCCCGGGGGTTTACAAGCCCTGGACCCGCCTGACCGTGCTCTACGGTGGCTCGGAGCTGGCGAGCCGGGCGGTCAGACTGGGCCGGGGGATGGCGGATGCCTGCAACCTGTCCCTCCAGGTCATCAGTTTTGGCAACCGGAACGAGCTGCGCAACGCCGCGGAAAAGCAAGGGCTGACCGCTATTTTGGAACAGGCTGACTGGCTGGTGCTGGATGGCCGGCCCAATCCCGTCGACCTGGATGCCGTCCCCCACGACGCCCTGGTTCTGCTGGGCGCCTACGGTCAGGGACCGATTCGCAATCTGTTTGGCAGCACCATGGAAATGGTTCAGGCCGAATTGCCCAATCCTCTTCTGGTGCTCGGCCCCAACGTACACCCACTGCCCGATTTTTCTTGATGAGGGCAAACCAGTTTTTTATACTGACAGCGAATCGTCTCTCTGCCTTGCAGGTGAGACCGCAAGACCCCGGCGGTATAGCTTTGTGAATGGGGCTGTTTCAACGATGCCGTGTGCCAGCCCGCCATGCAGCGGGACGCCTGACGCATCGACAAACGGACCCACCTTTTGGGGAGTCGCCAGAGGCTCCGAGGTCCACGGCAAAGGCGGAGAGCGAGACGAGGGCGCTTGGACGAAGCGCCTTTTTTTTATCAGGTGAATCACGCCCATGAACCAATCGGCAACACCAGAACCGGACCAGGACAACAGCACCCCTGAGCTGACCCGCCTCGAGGTCGACGGCCGCGAAATCCTGCTGCTCGGAACCGCGCATATCAGCAGCGAATCGGTCGAACAGGTCCGTCGGGCCATCGTGCAGGAAAAACCCGACACGGTCTGTGTCGAGCTCGATTTTCAGCGCCACAACTCCCTGCGCAACCGCAACCGCTGGTCCGAACTGAATCTGTTCCAGGTCATCCGTCAGGGGCAGGCCCCTTTTTTGCTCGCCAATCTGGCCCTGGCCTCGTTTCAGAAGCGCATGGGACTGCAGACCGGCATCCAGCCAGGAGCCGAACTGCTGGCGGCGGTGGAAACCGCCGAACAGGAAGGTCTGCACGTCGCCCTCATCGACCGCAATATCCGCACCACCCTGTTGCGCGCCTGGCGCAAAACCAGCCTGTGGCGCAAGCTGATGCTGGTCGCCACCCTGGTCGCCAGCCTGTTTGAAAAACAGGACATCGACGAAGAAGAACTTGCCCGCCTGCGGCAGACCGACACCCTGTCAGCCATGCTCGAAGAAATGGGGGAGCTGATGCCGCACGTCAAGACCATCCTGGTCGACGAGCGGGACATCTATATGGCGGAAAAGATCCGTCAGGCGCCCGGGCAGAAGATTCTCGCGGTCATCGGTGCGGCCCATCGGCCGGGCATTATCCGCCAGCTGCAGCAGCCGGCCGCCCCTGACCGCCTGGGAGAACTCGACGAGGTGCCGCCCAAACCGGCCCTGAGCAAGGGACTGCCCTGGCTGATTCCGGCGGTGGTGCTTTTGGCCTTTGTTCTGGGGTTCTTCTATGGGGACCGCAGCCAGATGGCCGGTGCCGCCATCGCCTGGGTGCTGGCCAATGGCCTGCTCTCGGCCCTGGGCGCGGTCATCGCCTTCGGCCACCCGGCTACGGTTCTGAGCGCCTTTGTCGCCGCGCCCATCACCTCCCTCAATCCGACCATCGGCGCCGGCATGGTCGCGGGACTGGTTCAGGCCTTTGTCGCCCCGCCCAAGGTGCGCGATTTGGAGCAGGTGGGCGAGGACCTGGCACATCTGCGCACCTGGTGGAGCAATCGCGTCACACGGGTGCTGCTGGTCTTCTTCTTTTCTTCACTGGGGTCGGCCGTTGGAACCCTGGTGGCCTTTCACTGGCTCAAAGACCTGTTCTGACCGGCTCCGCCCCAGGCCAGCTGCCGGCCTTCCCGTTCCAGGGCAAGCCGCTCTCTCCAGGCCAGTTCCAGGTCCGCATCCCGTTGGTAGACATCATTGCGGTAATGCATCCGGCCGCCGGCATCGACCCAGGCGGTCCAGTAGACGATGTGCACCTGTACCGGGTCGGGCAGGTCGACGCGCAACGGCTCCGGCCGTTCCAGCGCTTCGATAATCCGGTCGCAGTCCCACCCGGCCGCTTCCAGCAGATACTGCGCCAGATCGAGCGGGCGCTCAATCCGGATGCACCCGCTGCTGTAGGTGCGGTCGAGGCGGGCGAAAAGCTGCGGTGAATCGGTGTCGTGCAGATAAACCGAATATCGGTTGGGGAACATGAATTTCACCCGCCCGAGAGGGTTCCAGGGACCGGGCCGCTGACGCAGCATCCCGGGGAACGTCTCGGCCCGCACCCGGCTCCAGTCGACGCGCAGCGGATCGACCCGCTCACCCGTTTTTCCCCAGCGAACAATCTCATAGTGATGCCGGGACAGCCAGGTCGGGTCACGGCGAATCACAGGCAGCTTGTCCTCCCGCAGGATGGTCGGAGGGACATACCAGTAGGGCGCGAATTCGATATAGCGCATCTGCGCCGAAAAACTCGGGGTTTTCCGGTACGGCGTGCCGACCACGACCGGCATGCTCATCACCGTCTCACCCAGTTCAATGACATCAAGGCGGTAGGCGGCGATATTGACCCGCAAATAGCGCTCCCGGTAGTGACGGTCGTCGTTGCGCCAGCGCACCAGGTTGATCTCGATCTGGCGGATGCGCTCTTCCACCGGCCGGTTCAGTTCGGCCAGGGTCACCGGTCCGAGCACGCCGTCATCGTCGATACCGTGCCGACGCTGGAAACTCTTGAGCGCCAACACGGTCGCGGTATCGTACTCCGGCGAATCCCAGGAATTGCCCGGCTCCAAATCCCCGTCAAGCATCAGCCGCCGCCTGAGCAAAGGCAGCCGTTCATCCTTCATCCCGGGGCGCAGAACCGGCCCTGCGGGTATCCTGCGCCAACCTCCCAGAGCCGACAGTTGACGCAACCGGCGCAGCTCGATCAGCAGGTCGGCATACTGGTGCCGGTCCGGCTGCAGCGCCAAAAGCCCGGCTGTCACCCCCCCGTGCTTCAGCACGCGCCCCAACAAGGCAACAAGAGCCTTGTCGGCGGTGTCCTGACCTGCCAGGTCGGCACCCAAAGAGAGGAAGGCATCGGTCAGCAGCAGATCCAGCAACGCAAAATAGCCGGGGTCGAAAAGCACGCCATGACGCAGCGAATCCCCGGACAAATCAAGCAGCGGCTCGATAGCGGCCAGATGGTAGTGATCGGAGCAGAGACCGAAATCACCCACACCGCGCAGAAATTCAACCAGTTCATGGGCCGACGGCGTCAACCCGAGAGGGCCGATCCAGGCCGGCTCTCCACCTCGTTGGCGGTAAAAAGCCCACACCGCCGACTCCCGGACCAGCAATGGTGGGGCGGGCAGGCGGGCCAGGGTTTCATTCCGCCGGTCGAGCAGTCCGGCAAGCAGCCGGGACACCTCATCCGGCAACGCGCTCGCCCGTGCTGTCGTGACAGGGGACAGACCAACAAGCAACAGCAGAATGACAAAACAGATTGCGGACTTCATGGCAAAAAGCATAGCAGATATCCAGCACACCGGCAGACGCATCCGGCCTTGTTGAAGGACTCCCGCTTTTTTGTCATAGTTGCCCATACGGAGCCTTTCCAACCGAACCCCACGCCCGAAAGGACACCTCATGGACCTCGCCAACCTCTTTCGCCGCCTTGGCCTGAACACACCGCGCTGGCAGTGGCGCGCCATGCGCTGGGAGCGGGCCCTCAAACGCCTGTCACGCGGCCAGCTCCCCGGGGACAGCCCCATCCGGGTCAGCCCCTGGCTGATCAAAGTCAATATCGGCTTTTTCGTGCTGATGCTGATCTGGAGCCTGCTCTCGGGCCAGGGACTGCGGGCCCTCATCTCGCCGGACGGCTACCTGTTGCTGCACATGGGCGCCCAGTACTGGCCGCTGGTCCTGCAGGACCATGAATGGTGGCGCTGCTTCAGCTATGCCTTCGTCCACGGCGGCATCATTCACCTGGCCTTCAACATGGTGGTCCTCTATCAGGTCGGGCCCCTGATTGAGTATGAAATCGGGCCCTTGCGTTTTCTGACCCTCTACGCCCTGGCCGCTCTGACCGGCTCGATCGGCGACCTGCTCTGGCACCCGGGGATTCCGGTCGTCGGTGCCTCTTCCGCCATTTTCGGCCTGATCGGCTTCGCCGTGATTCATTATCACCGGCTGGGAGATCCCCACTCCCTCACCCGGCGCAATTTCATGCTCCAGTGGGCGGTGTTCGCCTTTGTTTTCGGCCTGCTGGTCGGCGCCGACAACGCCGGTCATGCCGGCGGCATCGCTGGAGGCGTGCTGTTCGGCCTGCTGCTGCCCATGCGCTGGCAACTGCGACGCGCCACCGACGGCCTGTTTCGCATCACCGGTCTGGTCAGCCTGCTGCTGTTGGGCGCCAGTCTGCTGCTGGTGGTTGCATCCTGGTTTTTGCGCGGAGGGACATCGTGAGCAAACAAAAGGTTCCATCAACCCCGGCCATCCGGCTGCTGCGCCGGGAGGGCATCGACTTCAGGGCGCATCCCTATCGCTACCAGGACAAAGGCGGCACCGCCGTGTCCGCCCGGGAACTGGGCGTCGATGAACACGCGGTCATCAAGACCCTGATTATGGAAACCGAGGACAAGGCCCCGCTGATTGTGCTGATGCACGGCGATTGCCAGGTTTCCACCCGCCGTCTGGCGCGCTGCATCGGCTGCAAACAGGTCCAGCCCTGCGAGCCGAAGGTCGCCGACCGGCACTCCGGCTACCAGGTCGGCGGGACCAGCCCCTTCGGCACCCGGCGCCCCATGCCGGTCTACATGGAACGCAGCATCCTCGAACTGGATCGCATCTACATCAACGGCGGCCGGCGCGGCTTGCTGGTGGAGCTTGCTCCCAAGGATGTGCAACGGCTTCTCAACCCCGTCCTCGTGGAGGTGGCGCAATGACTTCAGCTTCCCTTGACCAGCTCTATGACCGGGCCGCCCGCGCCGTGGAGGAGGCGGAGGTGCTGATCTATACCGCCGGCGCCGGAATGGGTGTCGATTCGGGCCTGCCCGATTTTCGCGGCGACAAGGGGTTCTGGCGCGCCTATCCCATGTACGAGAGGCTGGGTATCAACTTCGTCGATGCCGCCAATCCGCAACATTTCGAGCGCGACCCGGCCTTCGGCTGGGGCTTCTACGGGCACCGCACCAATCTTTACCGGGAAACCGTCCCCCACCGGGGTTTCACCCTGCTGCGACAATGGCTGGAGGAAACCGGGCGGGACGGCTTTGTCGTCACCTCCAATGTCGACGGCCAGTTTCAAAAAGCCGGCTTTGCCGAAGAGATGGTTCTGGAAGTACACGGCTCGATTCATCACCTGCAGTGCCTGCTCCCCTGCTGCCGGGAGATCTGGCCCAACAACGAGAGCTTCGACATCGATCTCGACACCATGCGCTCGCGGCACATTCCCGCCTGCCGCTTCTGCGGCGGCACCGCCCGGCCGAACATTCTGATGTTTGGGGATTTTTCCTGGCTGTCCGGACGCACCCAGGGGCAGCAGATGCGTTTTGATCTTTTTTGCGACCAGCATCGCGGCCAAAGGATGACGGTCATCGAAATGGGGGCCGGCACCGCGGTACCGACCATCCGCTACCTGAGCGAGCGGCTCGGCGGTCATGCCAGGACCACGGTCATCCGCATCAACCCGCGCGAACCGCGGATACGCCCGCCCCACATCAGTCTGCCGACCGGCGCCCTCGAGGCCCTGAACGCCATCGACAGTCGGCTGCGCCGAGCAGGAGGTTGAGATGCCGCAACAGAGAATCAGCCCTCTTTTGACCGACCTGTATCAGCTCACCATGCTGGCCGGGTACCACGCCGAAGGGATGGCCGAAATCCCGGCCATTTTTGATCTTTTTTTCCGCGACCTGCCCTATCGCGGCGGCTATGCCGTCTTCGCCGGGCTGGAACCGGCCCTGAACGCCCTGGAACAGCTGCAATTCAACCCTGAGGAGATTGCCTACCTCGAATCCCTGGGGCTGTTCCGCCGCGATTTTCTCGACTGGCTGCTCGATTTCCGCTTTACCGGCGACATCGACGCCCCCGAAGAAGGGACCCCGGTGTTCGGCAACCAGCCCCTTCTGACCGTGCGCGCGCCGCTGGCCCAGGCCCAGCTGGTCGAGACCCTGCTGCTCAACATCATCAACTTTCAGACTCTGGTCGCCACCAAGGCGGCGCGCATCGTTCGCGCGGCCGGCGGCGCCCCGGTCCTCGAATTCGGCCTGCGCCGCGCCCAGGGACCCAACGGCGCCATGAGCGTCGCGCGCGCAGCCTGCATCGGCGGGGTGCGCAGTACCAGCAACGTCCTGGCCGGCAAGGTCTTCAACCTGCCGGTCAAGGGGACCCACGCCCACAGCTGGGTCATGGCCTTCGACAGCGAACTGGAGGCGTTCAGGGCTTACGCGCGCAGCTTCCCCGACCACTGCATCCTGCTGGTCGACACCGTCGACACCCTGAAAAGCGGCCTGCCCAACGCCATCACCGTCGCAAAGGAACTGCGCCAGCAGGGACACGAACTGTTCGGCATCCGGCTCGACTCCGGTGATTTGGCCTGGCTCAGCCGCCAGGCGCGCCGCATGCTTGATGAAGCCGGCTTTCCGGATGTGCGCATCGTCGCGTCCAACGAACTGGACGAGGAGGTCATTCACACCATCCGCGACGAAGGGGGCTGCATCGATATCTACGGCGTCGGCACCCGCCTGGCCACCTGCGCCGGCGAAGGCGGCGGCGCGCTCGGCGGTGTTTACAAGCTGGTCGCCATCGACGAAAAGCCGAAGATGAAACTGACCGCCGACATGGCCAAGGCGACCCTGCCCGGTGCCAAAACGGTCTGGCGGCTGGTGCGCCCTGACGGCAGCTATCTGCAGGATGTCATCACCATCGCCGGTGAAGAGCCGCAGCCGGGTGAGACCGTTTATGATCCGGTCAACCCGGCGCATTTTCGGGTGCTGGACGAACCGTTCGAGGCCCGTCCCCTGGCGAAGCCCCGCATGAAAGGGGGCAAGGCAACCGACCCCGCGCCCTCGCTGGATGAACTTGCGGATCGTTGCCAGTCCGAGCTCGACCGCCTGCCTGAAGGCACCCTGCGTCTGACCAATCCGCACCGCTACAAGGTTTCCATCAGCACCAGCCTGCATCAGCTGCGCGAAGAACTGAGACGCTCGATGATGAGGTGAA
>CAZCUR010000083.1:0-10547 GCA_964501815.1 uncultured Geothermobacter sp. | reverse complement strand
CAGGCTGACGCCGAGCTGGGCAAAAAGAACCGCTCCACCGGGTTTACGTTGATCGAACTGCTCCTTGTCACCCTCATCCTCAGCCTGCTGGCCGGCCTTGCCCTGCCGAAAATGATTGACATCGGCGGCAACGACCTCGACCGGGCCCGGCGCCACCTGGCCGGCGTGGTCCGGCTGCTCTACAACGAGGCGACCCTGACCGGGCTGGAACACCGGCTCGTCTTTGATCTCGACCACAACCGCTATCGCGGCTTTCGGGTTGAAAAGGACCGGCGGCTGACCGCCCTGACCGGAGCCGCCGCCGGTACAGCATGGCCCGGTTCGGTTCGACTGCTGGAAGCCGAGCAGCCGGGACGCGGCGTCTTTCGCCAGGGTGAGGTGACCTGCGCTCTGCTCCCGGGCGGATGGCTCGAAGAAACGCGCCTGGTTCTGGATGACGGCCGTCGCAGCCTGCGGTTGCGTTTGGCACCCCTGACCGGCCGGACAGAGGAAATCGACTGAGGAACGGGCATGAAGCGCGCATCGGGGTTCACCCTGCTCGAAGTCATGATCGCCCTGGCCCTTGTCGCCATCGCCCTGGTCGGTCTGCTCGGGCTGACCCAGCGCAGCATTTTGGCCCAGGAGGAAGCCGGCCGCATCACCCGCGCCACCCTGCTGGCTCAGGAAAAACTGGCACGTATCGAAAGCGGAATCGATCCGGCCGAGGCAGGCGGCGACACCTTTCCCGCCCCCGACGACCTCTATCGCTGGCAGGTGCTGCTGAGCCCGGCCCCGGTGCCCGGTGTCCGCCAGATAGATGTCCTGGTCGCCTGGGGCGACGCCGACCGCAACCAGCAGGTGCGCCTGAGCAGTTTTGTCCCGGAGCAGACGCCATGACCAGGCAGCGCGGGCTGACACTGATCGAGCTGCTGGTGGCCATCGCCCTGATCGCCCTTGTGCTGTCGACCGTTTACGGCGTCTATGCCGCCGCCGAAACCAGCCGGAGGCACACCGAGGAAACCAGTGCCGCCCTGCATCTGGGTCGGGTGATTTTCGATCGGCTCGAGCGGGAACTCATCGGCCTGGTTCCCGCATCGGGCCAGGATGCGCCGCCGAATCTGGTCGGGGGCACCGACAGCGACGGTTTCCGGCTTGAGCTATTGACCCTGGCGGGTGCCGGCCCCAGAGACGGGACCCACCAGGTCGTCTGGCGCCTGCAAAACCAGGAAGGCCGGCCCCGGCTGGTCCGCACGGACATCCCCTGGCCCGGTCGCGACACCGAAACCGAACCGGCGGTTCTGGATGAACGCATCACCGGTTTTTCCGCCCGCTTTTACGGCCGAAACGGCTGGAAAGACCAATGGGATGCACGCCGCGACGGACTGCCGCAACTGGTGGAGCTGAACCTGACCGTCCAGACCGGTGACAATCCGGTCAACCTTCGCAGCGCTGTGCGTCTGCCGTCGGAGGAACGGTTTTGACGGGGCTGAACAACGAACGCGGCCTGGCCCTGGTGCTGGTGCTGGTCATCATCGCCCTGCTGGCGGCCCTGGTGAGCGATTTCGCCTTTTCGACCCTGATTGAAACCCGCCTGGCAGGCACTTTCAGAGACAGCCGGGCGGCGACAAGTCTGGCACGGGGCGGCATCACAGTGGGCCGCGAACTGCTGCGCCAGGACCAAAACGGCTATGATGCCCTGTTGGCCGGAGAGGAATTCTGGCGGCAGCCGATGGAGCAGATTCCGGTGGCTGAAGGATTCGTCAGCCTGCGCATCGAGGACCTTGACGGCCGGCTGGGACTCAACGCCCTGGTCGATGCCGTCGGCAATCCCAACGTGGTCATGGTGGAACGGTTTGTCCGCCTGGCCGAGCAGCTTGACCTGGATGAACCCCGAAGACTGGCGGATGCCCTGGTCGACTGGCTTGACCCGGACAGCGACACCCGGCCGCAGGGGGCCGAAGCGCAGGACTACCTGGCGGCCGGAAGCCCCTACCGTCCCCGAAACGGTCCGCTTCTGTCCCCGGACGAGCTGGGGCGTATCATCGGCTTCAGCACCGAGGTGGTGCAGAAGCTGCAACCCTTTGTCGCCGTGCACGGCGGCGGCAAGCTGAATGTCAACAGTGCCCCCAAAGAGCTGCTTCTGGCCTGGGACGAACAGGTTGAGGCAACGGATATCGAACCTCTGCTGGAGGAAAGACGATTGCGCCCCTTAAAAACGCTCGACCAGGTACGGGATCTGATGGGCGTGGACGCCTTCAGCGCCCTGAACCGCAACCTCGACCTGTCGGTGGCAAGCCGCTATTTTCACCTGTACAGTCACGCGGAGGCTGGTGACGGCCACCGCCGCATCGAGGTCGCCTGGGACCGCCAGGCCGACCGTATCCTCTGGCAAAAGGTCGACTGACACATGGCCCGACGCATTCTGGCAATCGATCCGAGACAGACACCCTGGCAGCTGGCCGTCGCCCGGCAGGGGCGCCCTGCCCCCACCCTCGAACGCGTTGTCGACATGCCTTCCGAGGGCGACCTGATGGAACGCCTGACGGAGGCTCTCGGTGCCCCCCCCGGTCCGGATGACCGTATCGCTCTGGGGATTCCCTGTACCGACCTTTTCATCCGCTGGCTCGCATTTCCCTTCACCGACCGGCGCAAGGTCCGGGCGGCTGTCGGGCCTGAACTCGCCCGGCAACTCCCGGTCGAGTTCGACAGTCTGCACCTGGTGTTCCGCCGCCAGCCCGCCGATACGGGCGCGCAGGTTCTGGCCGTGGCCATCGAACGGGCCCGTCTGGAACAACTCATTGAACCTTGCGCCACGTTGGAGGACCGGTTTCATTCTCTGATCCCCGCCCCCTTCGCTCTCGCCGACGCTCTGGCCGCCGACCGGCCCGAAGGGTTGCTGGTCTGTGTTTCGGATGCGGACATCACCCTGGTGCGCCTGAAATCGGGCGTCCCCTGCGATGTGCGCGTTCAGGCGCGCTCCCCGGGGCAAAAAAGTATCGACCAGGTCAGCTTCATCGTGCGCCAGGGGCGCATCATGCTCGAAGCCCGCTCCCAGGAGGATGCCGTTATCCTGCTGGCTGGAGAAGCCTGTGACGGCGAACTGGGCCAGGCCCTGACGGAATTCGGTTTCCGTGTTCTGCCGGCCTGCCCCGCCGGTGCCCCTCAGGACCTCAGGTCCAACCAATACGGCGCGGCGGCTCTGGCGCTTGGCTGCGGCCGCAAAAGCACCGATCTCAATCTTCTCAGCGGGCCCTATGCGCCCCGGGGTGACTGGAAACGGCTGCGCCCAAGGCTGCTGACCGCCGCCGTTCTGTTCAGTCTGGTGCTGGCCCTGGTTCTGGGAGCCGGCTGGCTGCAACAGGCCGGCCGCCAGCGGCAATTGGCGGCCCTTGACCAGGAGCTGGAACGCCTCTACCGGCAGGCCTTTCCGAACGAAAAAAGGGTGATCGATCCGGTGCGCCAGCTCGATGCCAAACTGAAACAGCTGGGCAGGACCGGCGCAAGCGGACCCGGTCTGTCGGCCCTGGAGGCGCTGCGCCTGCTTTCCAGCAGCATTCCGGCCGATGTCTCCATACGCATCGTCGACTACAGCTACAGCCCGGACGGTATCCGCATCGAAGGGGAGACCACCAGCTTCGAAACGGTCAGCCGCCTGATGGAGGTTCTGCGATCCCGGCCGGCCTTTGCCGAGGTCAACCTGGCGGACAGCCGACAGAAAAGCAGCGGGCAAACGGTACAGTTCCGTCTGCAGCTGCGTCTGAAGGAGGCCGGATGATGCTGGGTCGTGAACTGAATCGCCGTGAACTTTTCGTTGTCGCCGCAGGACTGCTGACCGCACTGGTCCTGCTCATCCTGTTCGGCGCCGTCCTCCCCTGGCGGGAGCACCTCAACCGGCTTGACCGGCGCATTGAAGCCCGGCAGGCGGAACTGCGCCAATTCCGGCAGAAACTGGCGACCTGGAAACAGCTGCGCCGCAGCGCCGCAAGATTGAACAGCGCCAGCACCCGGGGAACTCCGCTGATCGGCCTGGTGGAGAATATGGCCACGCAACTCGGCGCTCGAGACAAACTCGTCTCTCTGCGCCCCCAACCACTGTCGGGTGGCAAAGGCGAACGGGTCGAGGTGCGCTTTGAGCGTTTGCGTCTCGACCAGCTCGGCCAGCTGTTGTACCGCAGTGACACCGCCCGGCCGCCCCTGCGAACCGAGTCGCTGACGATAAGGCCGCGCTTTGAAGACCCGGCGCAGCTTGATGTGGTCCTGCTGCTGAGTCGGGAGGCCGGGCCATGAGCGCCGTCCGTCCGCAGCCACCGGTAACACGCCTGAAAAGCCTGCTGCAGTCCACCCTGCTGGCCGTAGCCGGGTTTCTGCTCGGCCTGTGGCTCGCCTTTCCGGCGGTCTCGGTCTCCCGGTATCTTCTGGCTGAAATCAGCAGGC
Source organism: uncultured Geothermobacter sp. (assembly GCA_964501815.1). Lineage (GTDB taxonomy): Bacteria > Desulfobacterota > Desulfuromonadia > Desulfuromonadales > Geothermobacteraceae > Geothermobacter. The sequence goes on along the minus strand of CAZCUR010000083.1, from coordinate 6,134 downwards.
AGGGAATCGCCATCGCGCCTTCCGGGCTGAAACGGTCCTGGCCCCTCGGCATCGAAGCGACTTCCGCCGCCATCTCCGTACCCGGGCTGCAGGGGCACACGCTGCGTCTGGACCGGATTGCGCTCACCCCGGCCCTGCTGCCGGCACCCGCAGTGAGACTGACCGCAGGTTTCTGGCAAGGACAGCTTGAGGCGGTCGCGGACCGGCATCGCAACATCCGGCTGGATTTGCAGTCGGCCCGGATTCCCGCCGAGCTGTCGGCGGGCCTGCCGCTGACGGTTGCCGGCCGTATCGCGTCCCTTACCTTTTCCGGCCGCCTGCCCCTTGCCGGAGCCAACCAGAGCCGCGCCGAACTGATTCTCGAAGGGCTGACGCTGCAGGGGCTGACCTCCCTGGGGGCCGGACAGGACAGTCTCAAACTCGGCAAGCTGCACGCCAATGTCGAGGGGACCGGCAACCGTCTGAAGCTGACCCGGCTGGGCGTGGACGGCGCTCTACGTGTTGCCGGAAGCGGCACCATCTGGCTCGGCCAAACTCCGGCCACCACCCGCATCAACCTTCAGCTCACCCTGACGCCGACTCCGGCTCTGGATCCCGGCATCAGGGACCTGCTTGCCCTGCTGGGGAAAGGCGCCGCCGATGGCAGCATCAGTCTGAGGCTTGGCGGCACCCTGGCGGCACCGCATGCGAGGTAGCCCGATGCGTATCTGGCTCCTGGTTCTTCTTTTTTGGCTGCCGCCGTGCGTCACGGTCGCATTCGAGCTTGAACCGCTGCATACGCGCAATCTGGCGCCGCCGGCACTCATCCACGGCATCCCCACCCTGCAGCCGGCACGCGTCCTGAAACCGGGAGTCCGGCAGTGGAACCTCACTGTGGACGGCGTCAGCAATTTCACCTTTCGCAGCGCCGAGGGCGCCACAACCCGACTGGACGGTGAAACCTGGCGCGCCGAACTGACGCTGAAACGCGGCCTGGCCAACGGTTTTGAAGCCGGCCTGGTGCTGCCCTGGCTGCGTCATTCCGGCGGTTTTCTCGACCACTTCATCGAGAACTGGCACGACCTGTTCGGCCTGCCCCAGGGTGGCCGGGACACGGCAGCGCGCAACCGGCTCACCTACAGCTACAGTGATGCCGCAGGCCGGTCCTTCAACCGGACGAGCGCCACCGAAGGCATCGGGGATCTGGCCCTGGAAGCCGGCTGGCAGTGGCTGGAAGCGGCTGACGGCGACAGCCTGTCGGTCCGCGGCCGGCTGAAGCTGCCGACCGGAAGCAGCGCGCGGCTCACCGGCAGCGGCGGCTGGGATGGCGCACTCTGGCTCAGCGGGGAGCGTCGCCGGCAGGCCGCTTTCGGCCCCTGGGTTCTCTACGGCGGGGCCGGCATCCTGCTGACCGAAACCGGGAATCTTTTGCCCGGGCTGCGCCGCAACCAGGCGGTGACCGTCACGCTCGGTGCCGGGTGGCAACCGTGGAGCCGTCTCGGACTGCAGTTGCAGTTCGACGGTCATACCCCCCTGTATCGCCACACCGGCCTGCGCGAATTCGACCGTTTTGCCGGGCAACTGGCCCTGGGCGGCCAGGCTGACCTGGGCAAAGCAACCACCCTGGAGCTGGCCGTGGTCGAAGACATCCTGGTCGACACCGCCCCGGATGTCGTCCTGCACCTGGGTCTGCGGCGCAACTTTTGACGGTCCCCGACTTGACAGGCCCGGATGCGCTCATTACCTTCTGCCCGTAACCGCCAACAAAGGAGCCTGGTCCATGTCCGAACAGCATGACGAGCCGGAAATCCTGCCCGAAGACAACGACACCCAGGACCTTGAAGACCTGATTGCCGAGGCTGAGGAGCAAACAGCCGACAGCGGCCTGGTTCTGGCCTCCGATATTCTGCCCAACAGCCTGCCGGTCATCCCCTTGCGACCGCGTCCGGCCTTTCCGGGCCTGCTCATTCCCATGGCGATCAGCGACCCGGTCCAGATGGCCACCATCCGACGGGCGCTCAACACGCCGTCGCAGGGCATCGCCCTGGTACTGGTACGCAACCTGGAGGCGGACGACACGCCGGACAATCTGCATCAGGTCGGTGTTGCCGGGCGCATCGTCAAGGTCATCAACCAGAACGACGAGGTGATCCAGTTTCTGGTCAACTGCATGGAGCGGGTCACCCTGCTCGAAGTGACCGGCGACGAGGCCGGACTGGTGGCGCGGGTGCATTACCACTACATGCCGGAACTGTCGGTCAACCCGGAGCTGAAAGCCTATTCCATGGCCATCATCTCCACCCTGAAGGAGCTGGTGCAGATCAATCCGCTCTATTCGGAGGAGATCAAGCTCTTTCTCAACCGCTCCAGCATGGACGATCCCGGACGGCTGGCCGATTTTGCCGCCAACCTGACCAGTGCCGACGGGCAGGAGCTGCAGGACATTCTCGCCACCTTTGACGTTTTGCGCCGCATCGACAAGGTCCTGGTGCTGCTGAAGAAGGAACTGGAAGTCTCCCGTCTGCAGACGCGTATCAACAAGCAGATTGAGGAAAAGATATCGGCCCAGCAGCGTGAATTCTTTCTCAAGGAACAGCTCAAGGCGATCAAAAAAGAGCTGGGGCTGGAAAAGGAGGGCAAGACCAGCGAACTGGAAAAATTTCAGCAGCGGCTGAAAAAGCTGACCCTCAACGAAGAGGCCGAGCAGGTGATTCGGGAGGAGATGGAAAAATTCTCCCTGCTCGAACCGTCCTCACCCGAGTACAACGTCAGCCGCAACTATCTCGACTGGCTGACCATCCTCCCCTGGGGGCGCTTCAGCCGCGACCGTTTCAGCATCGCCCGCGCACGGCGGCAGCTCGACAAGGACCACTACGGGCTTGAAGATGTCAAGGAGCGCATCCTCGAATTCATCGCCGTCGGCAAGATGAAAGGGGACATTTCCGGCTCCATCCTCTGCCTGGTCGGCCCGCCGGGGGTCGGCAAGACCTCCATCGGCCGCTCCATCGCTGCGGCACTGGGCCGCAAATTCTACCGCTTCTCTCTGGGCGGCATGCGCGACGAGGCGGAAATCAAGGGACACCGGCGCACCTACATCGGCGCCATGCCCGGCAAGTTCATTCAGGCGATGAAGATCGCCGGCACCGCCAACCCGGTGCTGATGCTGGATGAGATTGACAAGATTGGCGCCAGTTTTCAGGGGGATCCGGCCTCGGCGCTGCTCGAGGTGCTCGACCCGGAGCAGAACAGCACCTTCCGCGACCACTATCTCGACGTCCCCTTCGATCTGTCGAACGTGCTGTTCATCGCCACCGCGAACCAGCTCGACACCATCCCGGCGCCGCTGCTCGACCGCATGGAGATCATTCGTCTGTCGGGCTACATCCTCGAGGAGAAGGTGGAAATCGCCCGCCGCTACCTGATACCCAAGGCCCTGGAACAGCACGGCATGAAGCGCGGCCAGGTCCGCATCCCCGAACGCACCCTGAAAGCCATCATTGACGGCTACGCCCGCGAAGCCGGGGTGCGCAATCTGGAAAACCGCATCAAGAAGATCATGCGCAAGGCCGCCATGGCCTTCGCCGAAGGCCAAAAGCCGCCGTTGAACGTCGGCGTGCGCGACCTGCAAAGCTACCTCGGCAAACCGCTGTTCACCCCCGACGAGATTTTCCAGGGCGTGCCGGGGGTGGTCACCGGACTGGCCTGGACCAGTATGGGGGGGGCCACCCTGCAAATCGAGGCGACCGCGGTCGCCAGCAAGGCCAAGGGCTTCAAGCAGACCGGCCAGCTCGGCAAGGTCATGGTGGAAAGCTCGGAGATCGCCTACTCCTACACCATGGGACACCTGGAGCAGTTCGGCGCACCGAAGGATTTCTTCGACCGGCACTTCGTCCACCTGCACGTTCCGGCCGGCGCCACCCCCAAGGACGGCCCCTCGGCCGGCATCACCATGACCACCGCCCTTTTGTCGATGATTCTCGACAAACCGACGATTCCGGGGCTGGGCATGACCGGCGAGCTGACTCTCACCGGCCAGGTGCTGCCCATCGGCGGGGTCAAGGAAAAAACCATCGCCGCGCGCCGCAGCGGCCTGAAGGTCCTCATCTTCCCGGAAGCCAACCGCAAGGATTTTGAGGACCTGCCCGACTATCTGCGTGAAGGGATGGAAGTGCACTTCGTCTCGAACTATCCGGAGGTCTTTCACATCGCCTTCGGGGAAAAGGCGAAAAGCCAAAGGGACAAGGTTAAAGGTTAAAGGGGCGAGGCGCGCAACAATCTTTCGATTGTGCGCGCCTCTGTCTCCTGTATTCTGTCTCCTGTCTCCTGATTTTCCACCTCTATTTCTTGATTTTTCCCCTCCAAACCCCGTAAACTCGCCAGCCGAATCAGAGACTTCGCGCCCGGCGCGACCACCAAGGAGTCCATTCGTGAGTGAAGCCGTCCAAAACCTGATCGAAGCCGTCCGCGCCCTGTCGGCGGAGGAGAAAAAGACCTTCATCCTTCAGGCCCTGCCCGACCTCGGGCGCGAGGCCGTTGCCGACCCGGCCTTTTTGCCCCAGCTGCTGCCCATCTTTCTCGGCCTGATCCGTGAAAGCGGATTCGACCTGTCCCAGCTGCTGCAGCTCGCCAACATGCTCGGCGGCACCGCTCCGGCTCCGGGACGGGAATAACCGGAACATTCCAACACACCACGGAGTCACCCATGCGCGTTTTATCCGGCATCCAGCCTTCCGGTTCCCTGCACCTGGGCAATTATTTCGGCATGATGCAGAAGATGATTGCCTACCAGCAGGACGCCGATCTGTTCTGTTTCATCGCCAACTATCACGCCCAGACCACCGTCAGCGACGGCAAGAAGCTGGCCCGCGGGACCCTGGAGGCCGCGGCCAATTTCCTCGCCCTTGGTCTTGACCCGGAAAAGAGCACCTTCTGGGTGCAGTCGGATGTCCCCGAGGTGCAGGAGCTGACCTGGGTTCTGTCCAACTTCACCCCCATGGGTCTGCTGGAGCGTTGCCACAGCTACAAGGACAAGGTGGCCCAGGGAATCAAACCGAATCACGGTCTGTTTGCCTATCCGGTCCTGATGACCGCGGACATTCTGCTGTTCCAGAGCGAGAAGGTGCCGGTGGGCAAGGACCAGAAGCAGCATCTTGAGGTCGCCCGGGACATCGCGATCAAGTTCAACAATGAATACGGTGAGGTCTTCACCATCCCGGAAGCCGAAATCGACGAAGATGTCGCCATCATTCCCGGTCTGGACGGCCGCAAGATGAGCAAGAGCTACGGCAACACCATCGACCTGTTTCTGGACGACAAGGCACTGCGCAAACAGGTGATGCGCATCGTCACCGCCCCCATCCCGGTCGAGGAACCCAAGGACCCGGACGCCTGCAATGTCTACAAAATCTACCGGCTGTTCCTGAACAAGGAGGAAGATGAGGCCCTGCGGGCCCGCTACCGCGCCGGTGGCCTCGCCTTCGGCGAGGTCAAGCAGGAACTGTTCGAAAAGATACGGGACACCTTCGCTCCCTACGCGGAAAGACGCCGGGAACTGCTCGACAATCCCGACAGCATTCGTGAAGCCCTGCGTCGGGGCGCTGAAAAGGCGCGCTATGTCGCCAGCAAAACCATGCGCAAAGTGCGTAAAAAAACCGGGCTGGTCTACTGACCGGCCCGGTATGGTAAAATGACAGGCGTCGGCGCTGAAGGTCACGTCGGCATGATTTCCTTGCAACGACGAAGGAGAAACGCCATGACCACTGACGTCGAACGCCGCTATTTCTGTCACTGCACCGGCAAACCTATCGAACTGGTTCCCGTTGAAACCGAAGAAGAGGGAACGCTGGATCTGATCTGCCAACGTTGCGGCGCCAGCCCCTCATCCGACCCGAAACACACCATCAGCTACCAGGACGTCGTCTATGACGACTGATCCTCGCCTGCGCGCACGAACAGGACAAAGGCCATCGCCGGCCGCCTGCTCGACTCGCGCATGGCGAAGTGGATGGTGTCCAGGGTCCAGCCCCGCCCCACCCAGGTGTTGATGATCTCCTCCAGGGTTTCGTCTGTAACCGTAGTCGTTTCGACGACCTTGTAATGCGGTTGCTGCATGGTGCTTCCCTGCCTTTGCCTTCCCGGCCGCCGGCAAGACGGCC
>CAZCUR010000082.1:0-10601 GCA_964501815.1 uncultured Geothermobacter sp. | reverse complement strand
TGCCTCATCGATCTTTTCCGGCGTCAGGTGGCCGTAGATGGTGTGGCCGATCATCATGGCCGGGGCCTCGCCGCAGGCGCCGAGGCAGCAGCTCGGCAGCAGGGTGAAGGCGCCGTCCGCCGTGGTCTGGCCGAAGTCGATGCCGAGGCGTTGTTTCAGATGCTCCGCCACCTGATCGCCGCCGGTGGTCCAGCAGCAGATGGAGTCACAGACATGTATGACCTTTCTGCCCACCGGCTGGCGATAGATCTTGTCATAGAAGGTGGCGATCTCCTCGATCTGCAGCGGCGTCAGGCCGAGGATGTCGGCCGCCAGTTCCACCCCTTCGTCCGGCACCCAGCCGTGGTGGTCCTGGATGGCGCGCAGCACGTCGACGATCAGCTCGCGCGGATGCGGACAGTCGGCCGCCCTGGCGCGAAAGTGGTCGAGTTCGGATTGGGGCAGAAGTTCGGTCATATAAAATCCAAGAATTCAGAAGGCAGAATACAGAATTCAGAAGGCAAAGGGCAGAAGACCCTGGTTCTGGCTCCTGACTCCTGAATTCTGACTCCTGCTTTTTACCTGTCCAGGTCCGCCAGCACGAAGTCGATCGAACCCAGAATCGTGATCATGTCCGCCACCAGCCAGCCGCGGCTCATCATCGGCATCATCTGCATATGGGCGAAGCTCGGGGTGCGGATGCGCAGCCGGTAGGGGACGGTGTGGCCGTCGGAGACCAGGTAGTAGCCGCACTCTCCCTTGCTCGATTCGATGCCCCGGTAGACTTCGCCGCGCGGCACGCTCGGGCCGCGCGTGACATTGCAGAAGTGGTGGATCAGGCTTTCGATGTCGTTCAGGCCGTCCTCGCGTTGCGGGTAGGCGTAGCGGTAGTCGTCGGTCATCCAGCGCCCTGCCGGCATGCGTTCCGCCGCCTGACGGACTATCTTCAGGCTCTGGCGCAGCTCGCCCATGCGCACCCGGTAGCGGGCGTAGCAGTCGCCGCCGGTTTCGGTGACGATGTCGAAATCGTAGTTTTCGTAGCCCGAGTAGGGCATCTTGCGGCGCAGGTCCCATTCAAAGCCGCAGGCGCGCAGGTTGGGGCCGCTCATGCCCCAGTCGAGGGCATCGTCGAGGGAGACCGGGCCGATGCCTTCGGTACGCTTGCGGTAGATGGGGTTGTTGTCGAGCAGCCGTTCCAGTTCGTCGATGCGCTGGTCGAAGTCACGGGTGAAGTTTTCCACCACCCGCTGCCAGCCGGAGGGCAGGTCCTTCGGCAGACCGCCGATGCGGAACCAGCTCGGGTGCATGCGTCCACCGGTGATCATTTCGACGATGTCGAAGATCTTTTCGCGCGACTCCATGCAGTAGAAAACCGGGGTCATGGCGCCGACGTCGTGGGCGAAGGTGCCGAGCCAGACCAGGTGGCTGGCGATGCGGAACAGCTCGCACAGCATCACCCGCACCGTCTGCGCCCGGGGCGGCACCTCGATGCCGAGCATGGTTTCGAGCGGATGCAGGTAGGCGAGGTTGTTCTGCACCCCCGACAGGTAGTCGATGCGGTCGGTGTAGGGGATGAACTGGCTCCAGTGCTGGCGTTCGCCGACTTTCTCCGCCGCGCGATGGTGGTAGCCGAGATCGATGTCGAGGTCCTCGATTTCCTCGCCGTCGAGCAGGGCGATCAGGCGCAGCACACCGTGGGTGCCGGGGTGATGCGGTCCGATGTTGAGAATCATCGCTTCGAACTGCTCGGCCACCGGCTTGCCGCGGAAGAAGTCGCCGCCGTCGCGCGGAATCATCGTCTGCGCCGTTTCCCGGGTGTAGGGTTCCATTTCGGTGGCGCGGTAGGGGTGCTCCTTGCGCAGCGGGTGCCCCTGCCAGCTCTCCGGCATCAGGATGCGGCGCAGGTCGGGATGCCCGCGGAAACGGATGCCGAACATGTCGTAGATCTCGCGTTCGTACCAGTTGGCCGAGGGCCACACGCCGGTCAGGCTGTCGGCTTCGGGCCAGCCTCCTTCCAGCGGTGTCTTGACCCGCAGGTAGCCCGGCTCGTCAAAGCTGAGCAGATGCGCGGTCAGGGTGAAGCGGTGGCTTGGGGCCTGGCGGCGGTCGCTTTCATCGACGGCGGTGAGGTCCTCGAGGCGGCGATAGCGCACCGGCGCGTCCTGCTTGAGAAAGCGCATCAGCTCGACAAAGTGATCCGGGGCGACCACCAGGGTCGGCATGTCCCGGCCGTCTTCTTCGGTCACCGCGTCGCCGAAACGCTCCTTCAGGGCGCGGCGCAGGTTGTGGACGGACGCCGGGAAGGCGATCTGGGGCAGGGGCGGCGTCCACATGTGGTCGGCGCGGCTGTCGCGGAAGTGGGGATGCTGCAGCTGACTGCCGCGAATGGCGGCATTGCCGTAGCCGGGACCGCGCGGGTCGCGGCTTTTCGTGACGCCGTCGACCAGTACCGGGCCCTCGGTCCCCTCGCTGCCGCCGGCCAGCCCGAGGACGCGCCGGGCCGGGCGTTCGTTGTTGCGAATCTTCTCCTGCAGCAGCATCAGCCCCTGCATGAAGGCTTCGGGGCGGGGCGGGCAGCCGGGGACGTAGACGTCGACCGGGAGAATCTGGTTGACCCCCTGGATGACACTGTAGACGTCGTACATGCCGCCCGAGTTGGCGCAGCTGCCCATGGCGATGACCCACTTGGGATTGGCCATCTGTTCGTACAGGCGCAGAATGGACGGGCCCATCTTCTTGAAGGGGGTGCCGGAGATGACCATCAGGTCGGCCTCGCGCGGCGTGCCGCGCAGCACCTCGGCACCAAAGCGCGCCAAATCGAAGCGGGGCGTCAGGCTGGTGGTCATCTCGACAAAACAGCAGGACAGGCCGAAGAACATCGGCCAGACTGAGTTGCTGCGCGCCCAGTTGATGGCGTCGTCCAGGGTGGTGAGCAGGACATTGTCCGGTATTTGCAGTTTTTCTTCACTCATCGGCCGTCCCGCCCCCTGCGCTGCTCATACCAGGCGCGTGGCCCCCAGTCGAGGCCGCCCATCTTCCAGAGCCAGATCAGCCCCAGCAGCAAAATGACGATAAAGAAGGTGATCTGCAGGTAGCCGGCCCAGCCGAGCCGGTCCCAGGCGACCGCCCAGGAGACGATGAAGATGGCTTCGACGTCGAAGACGATGAAGAAGATGGCGACCAGGTAGAAGGGGACCGGCTCGCGCAGACGGGCCTGCCCGGACGGGGCGACGCCCGACTCGTAGGGGTCCTCCTTGAGGCCGCCGCGTGTCTTGCGGCCGAGCAGCCACGACAGCCCCATGAGCAGGCCGATCATGGCTGTTGCCGCCATAGCGTAGATCGCCAGGGCGGTCAGGTCGTGTGCAGGCGGAAAGTTGGCGCCCTGAGCAGCAGGTGTCACTGGCATGAATTCCTGACTGGTCCGGTCTTAATAATGGTCATTGAAAAACCCCGCCGCCAATCCGACGGGGCCGCATCGGGCCAAAGCATAGCACATTCGTAGCGTTGCGCAACAGGTGACGACTGCCGGCTATCCCCTGCCACGCCCCCGTTCGATGGCCTCGCGCGCCAGCTGGTCGCAGCGCTCGTTTTCCGGGTGCCCGGCGTGGCCGCGCACCCAGTGCCATTCGACTTCGTGCCGTTCGGCCAGACGCACCAGCTCTTCCCAGAGATCGCGGTTGGCGACCGGTTTTTTCTGGCTGTTCTTCCAGCCGCGCCGGATCCAGCCTTCGAGCCATTCGGTCATGCCCTTTTTCAGGTATTCCGAGTCGGTGGTCAGCCGCACCCGGCAGGGGCGCTTCAGCGCCCTGAGGCCTTCGATGGCGGCGGTCAGTTCCATGCGGTTGTTGGTGGTCTCCGGTTCATAACCGGAGAGTTCCTTCTCCGTACCGTTGCAGCGCAGCAGGGTACCCCAGCCGCCGGGGCCGGGATTGCCGCTGCAGGCGCCGTCGGAAAAGATTTCCACCAGGGGGGCGGGTTTTGGATCGTTACGGTTCATGGTGGGGGAGGTTAGCAGAACCGGTGCGGCAGGAGAAGTTTAAAGAGCACCATTGTGTTGGAGGAATTTGGCGACCGTTTCGGCCAGGCGCCGGTAGCCGGCGGCATTGGGATGGATGGTGTCGCTTTTGAGGTCGCGATCCGCAAGGATGTCGGCCAGTTCGTGGTCGATCAGCTGCAGACGGTTGCTTTCGGCCAGCTCCTGGTAGAGATCGGCGTCGGACAGGAGCAGGCCGGGCCGCGGCACGGCGATCAGCACCACCGGAACGCCGACGTCCCGGCAGCTGGCGATCATCGCCTGCAGATTCCTGCGGGTGGTGTTCCGGTCGACGCGGCGCAGAAAATCGTTGCCTCCCTCCTCGAGCAGCACCAGATGCGGCTTTATCTCTTCAAGAAGCTTGGGCAGGCGCTCTTTGCCCTGTGCCGTTGTTTCGCCCGGGACACCGCCGTTGACGACCGTGCGGCCGATGAGCCGGGCGAGCACGGCCGGATAGTCCTGTCCTTTCGGTGCGCCGGTGCCGAAGGTGATGCTGTCGCCGAAGGCGAGAATGACCGCGTCGGCCGGCAGGGGAGACAGGTGTGGCCGGTCACAGGCCGATGCCAGCAGCATCAGTGCGGAGATGACGAGGAGCGGCAGATGTTTCATGACGCCCAAGTCTACCACAGGGTGGATGTGCTAGAGTGGAGACATGATGTTCTCCATCCCGAACAAGGCTGCTTTGCGGCGTGTCCTTTTGTCCCTGCTGCTGTTGGCAGGCTGGGGGCTGGGGGCCTGGCTGCTGGCAGTCCGCCCCGGCGGGCTGACGGCTCGTGCGGACGGTCCGACCCCGCAACCGCCGGCCGCATATGACGGCCCGGTGGAGCGGGCGCTGTTCGCCGGGGGCTGATTCTGGGGCCTCGACTCCCGGTTCGGGAGTCTTCCCGGGGTTGTCTCCACGCGGGTCGGCTATGCCGGCGGACAGACGCAAGCCCCCGATTATCACAACATCGGCGACCACACCGAGACGGTCGAGGTGCGGTTTGATCCGCGCCGGCTGAGCTACAGACAGCTGCTCGCCGTTTTCTGGCAGAGCCACAACCCGGAGGCCAAACCCTATCTGCGCCAGTACCGCAACGTCATCTTCACGGTCAACGAGGGGCAGCGCCGAGAGGCGGAAGCCTTCCGCGACGCATGGCAGCGCAGCACCGGGAAACAGGCCCAGACCGCCATTGAACCGGCCGGCACCTTCACCCCGGCGGAAGATTATCACCAGAAATACTACCTGCGCCGGGTTGACAGTCTGTGGTACGCCTTGAAGCGTCTCTACCCGGATGAGCAGGCCCTGCTCGCCTCCTCCCTGGCGGCGCGTTTCAACGGCTATCTCGGCTGCTATGCCGAACCCGGCAGCCTGGAAAAGGATGTCGACCTGCTCGGCCTGAGCCCCGAGGGCAAATCGGAACTTCTGGAAACGCTGCGCCTGCAGTGTCGCCAGTTCATTCCTCCCGCCTGCGCCCTGCCGCCGGCAAGATAGCCCAGGCGGCGTTCTTGCATCCCTGTTTTGGAATGTTATCCTTCCCCTGTGCTGCAAGGCTCTGTCCCGTTTAATCAACCCGTTGTTGCCCAAAAGGAGTGATGTGATGAGCGTCAAGGGAACCGAAACCGAAAAGAATCTGCTCAAGTCCTTCGCCGGAGAAAGCCAGGCCCGCAACCGTTATACCTACTTTGCCGCGGTGGCGAAGAAGGAGGGCTACGTTCAGATCGCCGATATCTTCGAGGAGACCGCCAATCAGGAAAAGGAGCACGCCAAACGCTTCTTCAAATTCCTCGAAGGGGGCGACCTGGAGATCACCGCCACCTATCCGGCCGGCAAGATCGGCACCACTGCCGAAAACCTGAAAGCGGCCGCGGCCGGTGAGCACGAGGAGCACACCCTGCTCTACCCCGGCTTCGCCGAGGTGGCCGAGCGCGAGGGGTTCCCCGCCATCGCCGCCGCCTGGCGGGCCATTTCGGTGGCGGAAAAGCAGCACGAAAAGCGCTACCTTGATTTGCTGGCCAACCTGGAGTCGGGCCGGGTGTTCAGGCGTGAGACCGAAGTGGTCTGGCGCTGCCGCAACTGCGGTTACCTGCACACCGGCACCGAGGCCCCCGAGATCTGCCAGGCCTGCCTGCATCCGCAGGCGCATTTCGAACTGCTGGGGGAAAACTGGTAATCACCTGGCCGCTCCGGCGGAGTCTGGAGGACGGGATGGGCCGGCTGGTGCCGGCCCTTTGACTGGTTGTGCCGTTGCTGCCCGGGTGCCTGGTTTCGGCCAGGTCGGTGCGGGGGGGGGCTGTTGTTGCAGACCCCGGCCCGCCTCGGCACGCCAAAGCCAGGGGATGGCGTGCCACACACCAGGATACGTCCCCCCTGGCCAGGGTCTCTTTCGACACTGGCCAGGGGGGCCGGTTCTATCTCGACAGCCAGCGGCAACTGGACCATGGCCGCCGATCTGCCTGTTTCACTGCGCGCGCGGTTGGGGGAGAGCGTTACCCTGGAGCTGGATACCGAGACGCCCTGGGGTTACAGGGAGGAACACCGCAAGGGCAAGAAGGACAAGGGCTGGAAGAAAAAATGACGGCAACCGGTTTTTTGCGCTCAGAGCAGAGTGGCCTGGCGCCTTTCGGGGCCGTGGTAGTCAACCCGGCGGGTGCGGACCGGGTCGACGCCGATGCGAACCCAGCCGTCCTGGCGCTTGAATGCAACGATCTTGCGGGTTTGAATCAGATGGTCGAGCAGCGGCGGCCGTACCATGCGGGTTTCGCCGTCGGGGTAGCGCACGCGTATCATCATGGCGGGAACCTCCTTGCACTCACCTTTCCCGTTCAGTCTACCAGCCGGCTTGTCTTGCGCAACCTGCGCGTCTGTGAGTCCCATTGCTGATGGATGCTTCGGATAACAATGGCTGGCAGCCGGTCAACCCGGTTGACGAGGGCGGTCGATCCATACCTTTTGATGCAACCTCGGTTCACAGTGTCGAGCTGGTTCTGGGGGCGGCAGGTATTCCCAGCCGCCGAGAGCCTTCCCCCGGTGGTTGGTTGCTGCATGTCCCCGAAAAACTGGTCGAAAAGGCGCGCCTGGAGCTGGAGCAGTACCGGGCGGAAAACCGCAACTGGCCGCCGCCGTTGCCGGCGAGACAACCGCTGCTGGAGAACCAGATTCCAACCCTGGCGGCTTTTGCCCTTTTGTGCCTCTTTGACCTGCTGCTGGCATTGCCGCAGGTGCGCGCCCTGACGCCGGGCCTCCACTGGTTCGAAATCGGCAGCGCCCGGGCCGGAGCCATTCTGCAGGGTCAATGGTGGCGCACCCTGACGGCGCTAACCCTGCACAGCGGCGGTCTGCACCTGGGCGGCAATGTCGTAGCCGGAGTCCTGATTATCGGCAGGCTGGCGCGGGAGCTCGGCAGCGGTTCCGCCTGGCTGCTGACCCTGCTGGCCGCGGCGGTCGGCAATGGCCTGAACGCCTGGCTGCAGGTGCCGCAACATTCGGCCGTCGGGGCCTCAACGGCTGTTTTTGCCGCTTTGGGCATTCTGGCTGCGTTCAACCTGGTGCGCTACCGTCGGGTGCTTTGGCGCCGTTGGGCTCTGCCATTGGCCGGTGCCGCCGGACTGCTCGCCATGATCGGTGCCGCCGGCGAACGAACCGATCTGGGTGCGCACCTGTTCGGCCTGCTGGCGGGGTTGCCGGTGGGCGGCCTGGCCGGCAGACTGGGTTACGATGTCTGGCGGCGGCCCGTGGTCAACCGCGGCCTCGGCCTGTTGGCGCTGCTGCTGTTGCCGCTCGCCTGGGGATGGGCACTTCTGTTTGCCTGAATTGCTTGCATCGGACGTCTTGACAGGGACAGGGGACTGCAACATGCTGCGCGGTATGAAACAGCCGGACAAAACCCGTGCGCGTCTGATCGAGGCCGCTTTTGCCGTTATCTACCGCAAGGGCTTCAAGGCGGCCAGCCTCTCGGACATCCTTGCTGACACCGGCCTGACCAAGGGCGCGCTCTATCACCACTTCCCCAACAAGAAAGCCTTGGGGCTGGCGCTGCTTGACAGCATTGAGCAGGCCATCGAGCTGCTCTGGCTGCAGCCGCTTGCTGACAGTGACAATCCGCTGGCAACGCTGAAGCTGACCATGCTCGAGGCCATCGCCCAGCTTGATGACACCGAGCGCGTTCAGGGCTGTCCGCTGAACAACCTGGCCCAGGAAATGGCGACCCTCGACGAGGATTTCCGTCTGCGGGTGGCGAAGATTTACCAGCGTTGGCTGGCCGGCGTGGCCGAGGCGCTGAAGCGGGGGCAGCAGGCCGGATCGGTGCGTTCCGACATGGACGCCGCCATTGCCGCCGACTTCTATGTCGCGGCCCTGGCCGGGGCGCGCGGACTGGCCAAGTCCCTGGCATCGGCGGAAAAGCTGGATAACTGTGCGCGGGCCCTGGGCTGGTTTCTCGACGGACTCCAGGCGGTGCCATCAGGCACGGCATGAATTTTTTTATGCCAACAACAAACCTACCGGTTGGTATGTTGGCGGGGGCTTGGGCAGCCAGGGCGCTGACAGCCATCTCCCGGTAACGAAGGCTCGGAAATGTTCCACACCACAGGAGGTCCATGATGGACAGAAAAGAACTGATGCAGGCATTCAACAACCCGGCGCGCATGGGGACGCTGGCGACTTCGGACGGCGCAGGAAAGGTCAACAACGCAGTGTTCAGCGCCCTGTACATGGCTGACGAGGAGACGGTTCTGATGGCCATCGGCAACAACCGCTCCTTTGCCAACCTGCAGAAAAATCCGCATGCTGCTTTCCTCTTCTTTCAGCCGGCTGAAAGCCCCTACGACTGGCAGGGGGCGCGGGTCTACCTGAAAGCGGTGGCGACCGCCTTTGAGGGTCCGGTTTTTGAGCAGATGGTGGGCATGGTGCGACAGATGGCGGGCGACCGGGCTGCTGACAACGTGCACGCGGTGGTGACCTTTGCCATCGAGGATGCGCGGGCCTTGATCGACCCGGCGGTCTGAGAAGGGACAGGGAGGATTCAGGCCGGGCCCGGGCGAAAGCGCTCCGGGCCCGGCCGTGTGCCATTCAGATGTGTTCCAGACTGCGGTTGGCCAGATCGACCCGACGGTAGAAACAGGTCGGGCGGGTTTTGCCGGTCTGCGCATCTTTGGTGTGGCAGGCGCCGCCTCCCTGGGGTTCGACCCGGTAGACCAGGGCGTCCTGGTCGCAGTCGACCAGAATCTCGACGATTTTGAGAAAATCGCCGGAGGTTTCCCCCTTGGTCCAGAGTTCGTTGCGCGAGGTCGACCAGAAGGTCGCCATTCCCTTGTCGAAAGTGGTCTGCAGCGCTTCGCGGTTGACGTAGGCGAGCATCAGCACGCGGCCGTCGGCAACGTCCTGAACCACGGCCGGGACCAGCCCGCCGCGCTTGTCGAAATCGATCTGCAGTTCAGCGCCTTCTTCCAGTTGTTTCTTGTCCATCATTCAAGCTCCAGTCTCAGAGTCCTTTGGGGTTGACCATGTCGCGGGTGAAGACCTTGGGGGCGGGGATGGGGACGATACCGTCCACGCCGAGGCGCAGCAGCTTCGGGGCCAGGATATTCAGTTCCGTCTCGCGGATGACCGCCGCCACCGAGCGCCAGGCGTCATCCACCACCGGACTGACGGTGGGTGAAACCACCGACGGCAGCATCTTTTCCACCTGTTCGAGGGCGCTGGCCGGTACGTCCATGAACACCATGTAGACCGGTTCCTTCTCGGCCTTGAGCACGGCGTCGATACAGATGCGCAAATCCTCCATCTTCTCGCGCTTGCCGGTGTCTTTGAGCGCCTCACGGTTCGCCAGCAGCTGCGGATTGGAGGTGAACAGTTCAGCGACGATGATGTTGCCGTTGGCGCGCAGGGTCGCCCCGGTTTCGGTGATGTCGGTGAAGGCGTCGCACTCGCCCATGTTGACCTTGGCCTCGGTTTTGCCTTCACTTTTGAGGATGCGGATATCTTCGATGCCGAACAGCTCCTGCATGCGCCGGCGGGTCAGGTTGGGCAGTTCGGTGGCGATGACCTTGCCGACGCAGTCTTCGGGTTTTTCAATGCCCAGTTCCGGGCGGGATGCGAGCACCAGTCGCGAGGGCTGATTGGTGTGCTTGGAGAAAATGAAGTTGCCGAGCACCTCGAGCTCCTCTTCCATACCCGCTTCATAAACGTAGTCCTTGCCGGTGATGCCGCAGTCGACGATGCCGTCGCGGATTTTCTGGGGCATCTCCTTGCGGTCGAGGATGCGGAAGACGACCTCGGGGTCGCAGGGACTGGTCAGTTCGTACTTGCGCCCCGGTTTGAGCGGCCGGCCGGCCTTGTCGAGCAGGCGCAGGACCTGTTCATTGAGGCTGCCGGATGGAATGCCGAAATAGAGCAGGCCTTCTTTCTTGCCATATTTCATGGTGTGTCTCCCCGATTGGAATGACCGTCCCCGGGACGGCAAAAACGAAAGCATTGTGGCAAAAGCGGGGGCAAACTGCAAGAAAGAGGGGAAAGGGGGACGCGCTCGCTCCGCTTCGAATCCCCCTTTGTTTGGTCTGAAAATGGAAAAGCCCTCCCGTTTGCACGGAAGGGCTTTTGCCAATGTGG
>CAZCUR010000081.1:0-10624 GCA_964501815.1 uncultured Geothermobacter sp. | reverse complement strand
GGCGCTGCTGGCGGCCGATCTCGATGACATCCTCGAAGCCCCGGTTGGTCACCAGAGCGGTCAGGGCGCCTTTTTTCTCCAAAATGGCGTTGGTGGCGACGGTGGAGCCGTGCACCAGGTCGATGGCTTCGTCCCCGGCAATGTGTCGCAGGCCGGCGAGGACCGCCTCGGCGGGGTTGGCCGGGGTCGACAGCAGCTTGTATTCGCGCCAGCTTCGGCCGTCGTGCCAGATGAAATCGGTAAAGGTGCCGCCGGTATCGACGCCGATCATGATCATGGAGGGTTCTCCTGGAATCAGATGAATTGCCGAACTGGCGACTTTCTCGCCAACAGTGTCCCGGAGCGGGAATTCGGCGGACGTCCATTACACTTCTCCTGCAAGGTGCTGGAAAAAGGGTGTTTATCAGTATCGCATGGAATAAGGGAAGGTCAACCGAGGGGGGGATGGTAGGGGGGAGGGCCAGACCGGCCTGACCCTGTTGCGGTCAAGCCGGTCTGGCGACAGAAGCGTTATGCGTCCCTTCCCTTCGGCAGAATGGCGTTGAGCAGCACGCCGACGACGCCGGCGAGACCGATACCGCCCAGTTTGACCACGACCAAATCAAAGGACATGCCCCCGATGCCGAAAACCAGAATGACGGCAGCGATGGTCAGGTTGCGCGGCTGCATCAGGTCGGTACCTGCCTTGACCAGGGTGTTGATGCCGATGACGGCTATGGCGCCGAACAGCAGCACCATGATGCCGCCCATGACCGGAACCGGAATGGTCGACAGAAAGGCGCCGAGTTTGCCGATGAAGGCGAGAACGACTGCGGTGATGGCGGCCCAGGTCATGATGGCCGGGTTGAAGGAGCGGGTCAGGGCGACGGCGCCGGAGACCTCGGAATAGGTGGTGTTGGGCGGCCCGCCGAGCATGGCGGCCAGACTGGTAGCCAGGCCGTCCCCCATCATGGTGCGGTGAATGCCGGGATCGTCGACATAGTCCCGGCCGGTGATACCGCCGATGGCGAGAACATCACCAAAGTGCTCAATGGCGGGGGCGATGGCGACCGGTACGATGAACAGCACCGCCTCCAGGTTCCACTCGGGCAGGGTGAAATTGGGAGCGGCCAGCCAGGGGGCGTCGAGCACCTTCTGAAAGGAAATCAGCGTCGGCGCGGTCCAGTTCTTCAGTTCTCCGGGGTCGAACCCTGCCTGAATCGAGGCCGACACACCGGAGGCGTCCAGTATCAGCGAGGCGGCGTAGCCGGCGCCGATGCCGCACAAAATCGGAATCAGTTTGAACATGCCGCGGCCAAGCAGAGAGACCAGTACCGTCGTCACCAGGGCCACCCCGGCGATGATGAAAGCGGTCGGCTGCGGAACCAGCCAGGCGGCGCCGTCACCTGTGCGTCCCGAAGCCATGTGCACCGCCACCGGCGCCAGCACCAGGCCGATGACCATGATGACCGGTCCGGTCACCACCGGGGGCAGAATCCGGTGCAGGATGTCGGAACCAAACACCTTGATCAGAAGACTGATAACCACATAGACCAGTCCGGCCGCCACCAGCCCGCACAGGGTTCCCGGGATGCCCCACTGTTTGACGCCGTAGATGATCGGCGCAATGAAAGCGAAGCTGGAGGCCAAAAAAACCGGGACCTTGCCTTTGGTGATGATCTGAAACAACAGGGTGCCGGCGCCGGCGGTAAAAAGGGCGACATTGGGATCGAGGCCGGTCAGCAGCGGCACCAGCACCAGGGCGCCGAAGGCGACAAACAGCATTTGGGCGCCGAGCAGGCAGTCTCTGAGACGAAAGCGATACTCACTTGCGGACAGGTCGTTTTGCATCTCTCGTTTCCTTCCTTGCTGGGGATAAAGGATGGCAGGTCAATATGAAAAGGCCGGGCCCTGGGCCCGGCACACAATCACTTGGTTCCGAAAATCTTGTCCCCGGCATCACCGAGGCCGGGAAGGATGTAGCCGTTCTCGTTGAGACGCTCGTCAATGGCGGCGGTGTAGATGTCGACATCGGGATGACTGGTCTCCAGAGCCCGAATTCCTTCCGGCGCGGCGACAAGGAACAGGCCCTTGATGCTGCTGCAGCCGGCCTCTTTGAGCATGTTGATGCAGGCGACCACACTGCCGCCGGTGGCGAGCATGGGGTCGAGGACCAGGGCGGTGCGGTCTTCCATGCGGCTGGTGAACTTCTGGTAGTAGGTGACCGGTTCGAGGGTTTCCTCGTTGCGGTACAGGCCGACGACACTGACCCGGGCGCTCGGGATCAGGTCGAGCACGCCGTTCATCATGCCCAGGCCGGCCCGCAGGATGGGGACCACGGTGATTTTTTTGCCCTTGATCTGTTCAATGCGCACCGGGCCGGACCAGCTTTCGATGGTATGCCCTTCGGTCTCGAGATCCTTGGTGGCCTCGTAGGTCAGAAGGCGGGCGACCTCTGACGCCAGTTCACGGAAATTTTTGGTGGAAATGTCCTTTTCGCGCATCAGTCCGATTTTGTGCCGGACCAGGGGATGATCGACGAGATGTACAGCCATGATTCTCTGCAGCTCCAATTTGTCAGATATGTGGGGGGTGAGGCGAAACCGGAGCAAACATAGGCGATAGGGCCCGGTCGGGTCAAGTGGCATGAAACATCCATTTGATTCCGATAACAGCGCGCTGGTTTTTTTGTTGACAGGATTGCTCGACATTTTTAAATTGATATCCGTTTTCATTATTGGGAGGCGAGCCATGGATCCCGACCGGGAAAAATTTCGCGCTTATCTGGCGGAAAGAGGTCTGAAGGCGACCCGGCAGCGCGATGTTATTTTTGATGTCTTCCGAAACGGCGGGGCTCATGCGTCGACCGAAGATCTGTATCTGAAAATAAGGGAAAAGCATCCCGGTATCGGCTACGCGACGGTCCATCGCACCCTCAAGCTGTTCACCGAATGCGGTTTGGCCGAGGAGAGGCACTTCGGCGACGGGCAGGTGCGCTATGAATGGGTCGCCGGCAGAGGGCATCATGACCACCTGGTCTGTCTGCGCTGCGGCTCCGTCAGCGAATTTGAGGACGGAGATATCGAAGAGCTGCAAAAACGCATTGCCAAACGCTACGGTTTCACCATGACCAGCCATCGGCATGAACTCTATGGGGTGTGCCGGAACTGCCGCGAATCCGGGTGAATTTTTTTTGCCCGACCATTGAAAACGTTTTTCAAAAAAAAGAACATAACCCGCCCGGCGGGTTTTCGATAAATGTGGTGAAGGGACAACGAGATGAAGTGTGCGGTTGAAACACCTGTCAGTACGGATCAGGCGCAGAAGAAGATCTATCTGGTGGGCAATCCCAATGTCGGCAAGAGTGTGTTGTTCAATGCCCTCACCGGTGCCTACACCACGGTTTCCAACTACCCCGGAACCAGCGTCGAAGTGTTTCGCGGCAGCTGTGAGATTCACGGGGTGCGCTATGAGGTGCTCGATACGCCCGGAATGTACAGTCTGCTGCCCATCACCGAGGAGGAGCGGGTCGCCCGGGATATGCTGCTGAATGAACCTCCGGACCTGGTCCTGCACGTGGTCGACGCCCGCAACATCGAGCGCATGCTTCCCATGACCCTGCAGCTGATTGAAGCGGGGCTGCCGGTGATTCTCGTGGTCAACATCCTGGACGAAGCCGAGCGTCTTGGCCTGCGTTTTGACCTGCATCTGCTCGAGGAAAAGCTGGGCATCCCCGTTGTCGGTGCGGCGGTGCGGCGCCGGCGCGGTCTGAAAGAGATTCGGGCCGCCATCGTCGGCTTCGATCCCAACCAGCGTGCCGTCTTCGAATACGCCGCCGACCTGGAGCGGGATATTGCCCGTGTCACATCCTGCCTGCGCGCCGACTACGGTATCGAGGCGCGCGCGATCGCCCTCTTGCTCATGCAGCGGGATGAAGAGCTGACCGCAATGGTGCGCCGGCGTGAAGGGGACCATTTCAGGGCAGTGGAGGAGGCGATCAACAGCATTGCCTTCGACCGCCGCGTCGATCTGCACCTGCGGATCAGTCTGGAGCGCAAACGGGTTTGCAAGGGGGTGCTCGAAGGCGTGATCCGGCAGGAAGAGCGCATGGGGATCGATTGGTCCGGCCGCCTGTCCGACCTGACCATGAATCCCTGGACCGGTATTCCGATCCTGCTGCTGGTGCTCTATTTCGGTCTGTATCATTTCGTCGGTAACTTCGGGGCGGGAACCATTGTCGACTTTCTCGAAGCCGGCCTGTTCGAAAGGTATATCAATCCCTGGTTCATTGACCTGTGCCGCAACTGGCTGCCCTGGAACTGGCTGTTTGAACTTTTTGCCGGCGAATACGGCATCTTCACTCTGGGCGTGCGTTACGCCGTCGCCATCGTGCTGCCGATCGTCGGTACCTTTTTCATCGCCTTTTCCCTGATCGAGGATTCGGGCTACTTTCCACGGCTGGCGATGCTGGTCGACCGGGTGTTCAAGCAGATCGGTCTCAACGGCCGGGCGGTCATCCCCATCGTGCTCGGATTTGGCTGCGATACCATGGCGACCATTGTCACCCGGACCCTGGAGACCCGGCGCGAGCGTTTCATCGCGACCCTGCTGCTGGCCCTGGCCATCCCCTGCAGTGCCCAGCTTGGCGTTATTCTCGGCCTGCTCTCCGCCGTGCCCGGAGCTTTGCTTGTCTGGGGCGGAACCATGGTGGGGCTGTTCCTGTTTATCGGTTTTCTTTCGGCCCGCCTGATGCCTGGAGAACGGCCGATGTTCTATATGGAAATCCCGCCGCTGCGCCTGCCTCAGCCGCGCAACGTCATCGTCAAGACCCTGACGCGGATGCAGTGGTATTTTCTCGAGATCTTTCCCTTGTTCATCATCGCTTCGGTGCTGCTGGTGATCGGCAAGCTGACCGGGGCCCTCGATGCTCTGGTCCGGGCCCTGCAGCCGGTGATGGAACTGCTCGGCCTGCCGGGTGAGGCGGCCGCAGCCTTTATCTTCGGTTTCTTCCGGCGTGATTTCGGTGCCGCCGGTCTCTATGACCTGCAGACCGGCGGTCTGCTTTCGCCGGTGCAGCTGACTGTTGCGGCGGTGACGCTGACCCTGTTTGTGCCCTGCGTCGCCCAATTCCTGATCATGAAGAAGGAAAGGGGCTGGAAGGCGTCGCTCGGTATTTTTCTTGTCGTCACCCTGCTGGCTTTCGGAGCCGGCTTCAGCCTCAACCGCCTGCTGCTCGCTGTGGGACTGCTGTCATGATCTGCGGTTTCTGTCATCGCGAGATTCCCGAGAAGACTCCCGAGGTCAGTTGCGGGCGCTGCGGCGGTGGTTGCCGAAAGGTGCATTGTCCCTATTGCGGTTATGAAAATCCCCTGCCGTCACCTCTGTTCGAGCGGTTGTTCGGCCGCAAGGAGAAGAAAGAATGAACGTATCGGAAAAAGCAGAAGAAATCCTTGAGGCGCTCTGGATTGCCACGGAAGAAGAGGGGGATAATGCCGCGCACTTCGACCGCCTCAACGTGCTGCCTGATGATGAAGCCCTGCTGGAACTTCAGCGGCTGGCCTGGGTCGAAATCAAGGGTGAGCGCGTCTACCTGCGTCCTGAAGGCCGGGATGAGGCGCGCATGACCGTGCGCCGGCACCGGCTGGCTGAGCGGCTGATGATGGACGTGCTCGATCTCAAAGGGGAGGACGGTGACGCCCGCGCCTGTGAATTCGAACACCTGCTGCACCGCGGCGTCGATACCAAACTCTGCACCCTGCTGAATCATCCGACCACCTGCCCGCACGGCAAGCCGATTCCACCCGGAGCCTGCTGCGAAGAAGCGCGCCGGGAAGGAGCAACCGGTGTGGTGGCCCTGACCGAGCTCAAACCTGGAGAAAAGGGGGAAATCGCCTACCTGTCGACCGGCAACGAGAAGAAGATGCAAAAACTGATGAGCATGGGAGTGCTGCCGGGCAATGAGATCGTCCTCAGTCGCACCTTCCCCAGCTACGTGTTCAAGGTCGGTTATTCGGAGTTTGCCGTCGATGTCGATTTGGCCCGGGAAATCTTTATTCGCCGGCTGAGCTGAATCGTTTTTTGCCCTGACAGAGTCTTGAACTGGCCCTTGCCGCGGTGTAAGGTAGGGCGTCTTGACAGGTCACGTCGCTGCAAACCGCTTGAAAAGGGGTCCCCGTTCATGCCTGTGGTGCGGAGAGGTTTCCGGCTGCTTCTTCAGTTTGCCCTGGGCCTTTCTGTCTTTCTGGCGCTGCATG
Source organism: uncultured Geothermobacter sp. (assembly GCA_964501815.1). Lineage (GTDB taxonomy): Bacteria > Desulfobacterota > Desulfuromonadia > Desulfuromonadales > Geothermobacteraceae > Geothermobacter. The sequence goes on along the minus strand of CAZCUR010000081.1, from coordinate 4,391 downwards.
GCGTTGGCGCCGCAACGGTTTCTGCCGCCGATCTGGTCCTGGGCTTTGTCCCCGGTCAATGTGACCTCCTGCAAACCCGGAGCCAGGCCGAGGCTTTGGCTGCCTACCTTTCAAAGCGGCTCGGCCAGCCGATCCGGGTCCGCACTTTCAAGTCGGAAAAAAATCTGCATCTTTGGCTCAACCGCTTTCGCGAGGTCGATTTCGCCGTTTTCAGCGAGGCCTACCTGAAATCCGAAGGACGCGGGGCTTTCATCCCGGTGGCGGGGTATATCCGCAGGTCGCTGGCATGTGACGGCGCCGGACGATTTGTCGCCCGGCGTGGCGTGCCGGCCTTTCTCTTTGTCGGCGCGGGGAATGCCCTGGCCGAACTGCGGGACCAGGCGCTGCTGGACCAGCTCGATATTCTGCGCTTCTACCGTGCCGGGGAGCGGCCTGCCGGTTTGCCGGCCGCGGCTGAAACGACGGTTACAGGCGGCGCTGTTTTGGCGCCTGCGGGCCAAAAGCTCAAGGCGCACAAGCCCGCCGTGTCCGCCCGGCCGGGTCCAGCCGGGGCCAAGACCGGGGCAGCGGCTGCGGTTCCAGCCCAGGCCGGTGCCCTGCCTGCGTCGGCTTCCGCTGGCCACAAGACCAACCGGGGGGAGAAGGAGTCGGAGGAGGCACAGGGTCTGGAACCGGTTCTGGAACTGCTCAGCCCCCGCCCCGGCGGGCGGACCGGGCCGACGCCGATGCTGCAGTTTCATCTGCGCCATGCCCGTGCCCGTATTCTGCTGGACGGCAAGCCGGTCAAAGCCGGTCCCGGCGACCGGCTGGGGCCGCTCGCCGACGGCCGGCACGAGCTGTTGTTTGAACTGACATCTGGTTCGGGAACGTCTGTCCGACATGTTCTTTTCGAAGTTGATGCCACGCCTCCGTCTGTCAAACTGGAGCGGAACCCCCTGCCGACGCTTCAACCGGAAACCACCCTGAAAGGTCAGACCGAGCCCGGTGTCCTGGTACGCCTGCTGGACTCTGAGGGGCGTGAGGTCGCCAGGACCGAAGCCAATGACCAGGGCGTGTGGCAGGCGCGCCTGACGGGCCTTGTTCCCGGCACCCATACCTATCAGCTTGTCGCCCGGGATGTCTTTGGCAACGAGAGCCGCACCGGATTGTCCGTAGTGCGCGTCGAGGAGATGCCTCGGGTCACCATCCTTGCCCCCCGGGACGGGGCCGTCCTTTCCCGGATTCCGACTCTGGCCTATACCGCCGTCCCCGGAAATGCCGAGGTTTTGATCGACGGCGTCCAGGCCACCGACCCTCCTGAGGCACTGCGTGACCTTGCTGACGGAGAACACAGCATCGAGGTTCGGCTGCCAACCGGGTGGGGGGAAGTGATCACCGAAAAGGTGACCTTTGTGCTTGACCGTCAGGGACCCGATCTGGTGGTCGCCTCACCGGTCGAGGGCCGCGCCTATAACCGGCCGCCCGTGGTCGAGTGGGGCGGTGAGCTCGCCGATGTTGAGATCGAGCTGGACGGCCGGAGCGTCGATGTCGCCAATGGTGGACGATTGCCCGAACTGAAGGAGGGGGAACATCGCCTGGTGCTGCGTGCCCGCGACGCGGCCGGCAACGAGACGCGGCATCTGGTGCGCTTCATTCTGGACCTGCAGGCGCCCACCGTTCAGCTGACGGCACCTGCTGATCGGGTGAGGGAGGCAAGCCCCACGGTTGTCTGGCAGACCGACGCCGCCAACGTCCGGGTCTATCTGGACGGCCAAAAGGTCCCGGTTGTCAGCGGCCAGCGCTTGCCCCGGCTTGCAGACGGACCGCATACCCTGAAACTGGAAGCTGTCGACGCCGCCGGTAATGTGCAAACTCTGGAACATTCCTTTGTTGTGGACGCGTCTCCTCCGGTTTTTCATGTCGATGCGATACCCCAGGTGGTGGGTCCCGCAGGACTGACGTTAACCGGCAGCCGCGAACCCGGGAGCTTTATTGATGTCGTTGTCATCCCGCAGGCCGATGTGGGCGAGGTCGTCTATCCGGATGGGACAACCTGGAAAGTTGTTCTGAACAGTCTGCAGGATGGCGAGAATCTTGCCGTGGTGACCGCACGGGATGCCCTTGGCAATGAGGCCCGTAAGGAAATCCGCTTTCAGGTCGATGCCATCCCTCCGAAAGTTCACATTGTTGAACCCCCGGCGGGAACTGTGGCCGAAGCGCGACCCGCGCTGAAGGTTGAAGCCGACGAAGGCACGGTGCGCGTGATTCTGGATGGCGAAGCTCTCCAGGGTGTGCCGCAGGAGCTGGGCCCCCTGGCGGAGGGTGACCACACCCTGGTTGTCGAAGCGGTCGATGCCGCTGGCAATCGCAGCCGCGCCGAACGGCGCTTTGTCGTCGATACCAGGCCGCCGGAGGTTGCTATTGAGACTCCTGCCGAGGGCGACCGAACCGGTCCCAATCCGGTTCTTGATTATCGTGTGGTTGACGGGCGGGGGCGTCTTTTGCTTGACGGGCTGCCGGTCGAAGTCGAACCGGGGGAGCCCCTTGTCGGCCTGAAAGACGGCGAACATCGTCTGCGGCTTGAAGCCGTCGATGCCGCAGGCAACCTGGCAACGGCCGAAGTCCGCTTTGTCGTCGACAGCACCGCCCCGAAAGTGATTCTCACCGAGCCGGCCTCCGGTGTTACCTTTGACCCGACTCCGACCCTGCGGTTCCGGGCCGATCGCGGGCGGGTGCGTGTCTTTGTTGATGACCGGCCGGTCGACAAGGGAAGCGGCGATTCCCTTGACCCTCTGGCCCCGGGCGAACATCGTGTTCGGGTCGAGGCGGTCGATGAGGCCGGCAATGTCGGCAGGGCCGAGCGGCGTTTTGTCGTTGCCCGTTCGGGGACGCCGTCACCTTCCGAAGACGAGGGCCTGCAGTTGCGGCGCTTTGCCGCCCGTCTGGACCGCCGGGTGATTGATGCCGGCACCAGCCGTCCCCTGGTGTTGCAGCTGGGACCTCTCGATGTACCGGGAGAGACCGTCTACATCGAGCAGTGGCTGGACGATAACGGCAACGGCGTTGCCGATACCGGTGAGCAGGTTGTGCAAACCTTTCGCCTGGTAGATGGCATTCCACCGGCGTCGGATGGTGTGCCCGGCGATACGGACGGCTCGGCGAACCGGCGTATTCATGCGGAATTTTCCGTTGACCTGCTGCGCAAACCGGGCGTGCCCGGCAAACGTTTCGTTCTGCTGATCATGACGGAACACCAGCTGTCCGAGATCGGATTTCGTTTTGCCGATGGCGGTTGACAGTATGGCGGGGGCTCCTTTAGAGTACGCCGCTGTTTGCCCGCCGTCCGTTGCGGCAGGGAAGGGGGCCTGATCATGAAGACAGTGATTCTCATACCGGCACGCTATGCCTCGACCCGGTTTCCCGGCAAACCACTGGCCGATTTGCAGGGAAAGCCGATGATTCAATGGGTCGTGGAACGCTGTCAGCAGGTCGCTTCGGCCGCACAGGTTCTGGTGGCCACCGACGATGAACGCATTGCCGCCCGGGTCGATGAATTCGGCGGCCGTGCCGTCATGACCCGCCCCGATCATCCGACCGGAACGGACCGTCTGGCCGAGGTGGCCGAGACGCTGGAGGCTGATTTGATCGTCAATGTCCAGGGGGATGAGCCGTTGATTGACCCCGGGCATATCGAGACGGCCATTACGGCCCTGAGAGACGATCGGGAAGCGGTGATGGCGACCCTTTGCGCTCCGCTGACCCGCAAGGAGGAGTTCCTCGATCCCAACGTTGTCAAAGTGGTGTGTGACCGGCAGGGACGGGCGCTCTATTTTTCACGCGCCCCGATCCCCTGGCCGCGGGACGACGGCGATGACCTGGAAAGGGCTTTGACCGCCTGTGGTGCCAGGCGGCATATAGGATTGTACGTCTATCGCCGACCCTTTTTGCTGGACATCCCGCGTCTGGAACGCACACCGCTGGAACAGGTCGAGTCGCTTGAACAGTTGCGCGTTCTCGAACACGGCTACAGCATCGCCGTCGCCGAGGTTGAGGATTACAGCATCGGGGTCGATACCCCCGAAGATCTGGAAAAGGTGCGCCGGCAGCTGGCTTGAGCCCTTTCCGAAGCCGGAGGCCTGGCGTTGCTGCAGGAGAAAAAAACAGATTGGTTTCGGGCCGGACAGGGGGACGGCCCTGCAAGATTGCGTCACGTCAAGGAGCCTGCATGAAGACCAAATTTATTTTTATCACTGGTGGGGTGGTCAGTTCTCTGGGCAAGGGGCTTTCGGCGGCGGCCATCGGCGCCCTGATGGAAGCGCGCGGCCTGCGCGTGTCCATGCAGAAAATGGATCCCTATATCAACGTCGATCCGGGCACCATGAGCCCCTTCCAGCATGGCGAGGTGTTCGTGA
>CAZCUR010000080.1:0-10713 GCA_964501815.1 uncultured Geothermobacter sp. | reverse complement strand
AGCAACCGGGAACCGGCCCAAGACGGCCGGTTCCCGGTAACAGCTGATGTCAGGAGACGACCTTGACGTCGACTGTCCCTTCCCAGACGCCGTGCAGATTGCAACGCTCAAAGGCGCGGATGGTCAGGGTGTCGATGCCGTGCGGGATGGTGACCGGAATTTTCATTACCGGCTGGGTGGTGACCGCACTCAGGTCGAGGCGGGCGAGAAAGACCCAGTTGGCATACAGGTCGATCCACTCGATGAAGTGACCGGGTTCATTGGGGTGGGCCAGCAGTTTGCCGACCTCGACGGTGACTTCAACGGTTTCACCGGCCCTGATTTCGGCCGGGACGGTGATGACCGGGGTGTGTTTCTTTTCCAGGTCGGTCATGTTGGCGGGATCTTTGGCCTTGTTGACCTGGCAGAAAAGAGAGCGTTCCTGACTCATGAGTGATGTCCTCCTTGAAGTGGTCTTGTCATCTGTTCCTGCAGATGAGTTCCTGTCCATGAATAAACGGCTTGGGCGGCGATTGCAAGAAAAAAATATGACTAAATTGGTCTTGAATTTACCTGACCGATTGGGTAGGATTTTGCCGTTGTGGTTTTCAACCCTTGCGCTTTGTCAAGTGCCGGTTATGCTTGGGATTGTTATGAATGTTCTGACCTGTTTGCTGGTGTGGCTGCTGCTTTGGCCGGCTGGCCCCCTGCTCGGTTCACAGACCGCCCCGGCGTCGCCGCCGCCGGTCGGGCTTGAGGAGCATTTGGGCGATCGGATCCCGGCGGATATTGCCGTGACGGATGAGCTGGGCCGGTCCCGGCGGCTGGGGGACTACTTCGACCGGCCGGTTCTGCTGGCGCCGGTCTACTACCGCTGCGCCAATGTCTGCAACGTTTTGCAGGCCAATCTGGCCCAGATCCTGCCGAAACTGCCGGACGATGTCCGCAGCAAGGTGCGGGTGCTCTCCTTCAGCTTCGATCCGGAAGAAGGGCCGGAACTGGCGCGCAACAGCAAGAAAATCTACCGGGCCGCGGTGCGTGACGGTTTTCCCATGGAAAACTGGGTCTTTCTCACCGCGTCGCCGGACAGTATCAGGCGTTTGACCGGGGCCATTGGTTACCGTTTCTATCGGGACGGCAGCGAATTTGTTCATCCGGTGGCGGTCGTCGCTCTGGCGCCGGGCGGCCGCATCGCCCGCTACCTGGAGGGGACGCGCTTTCTGCCCACCGACCTGTCGCTGGCCCTGATGGAGGCCTCGGAAGGGCGGCTCGGCAGTACCATCACCCGGCTGGCCAGTCTCTGTTACAGCTACGACCCCGAGCAGCGGGGCTATGTCTTCAATATTCTGCGCGTGACCGGTGTGGTCGTCTTTGTCAGTGCCCTGGGGCTGTTCCTGGTACTGGTGTTTGGCGGCCGCCGCCGGCACCGGCGAACCTGAGGAGACCATGAATCAGACAGCATCGACTTCCGTATCCCGCGGTTTCTGGGAGGCTCCCGGCGGCCGCCAGGGCATCGGCGCCTGGATCTTTTCCACTGATCACAAGCGCATCGGCCTGCTCTATTTCTATTCGACCCTGGCTTTCTTCTGCGTCGGGGTGCTGCTGGGCCTGGCCCTGCGTCTGGAACTGTTTCAGCCGGGCGCCGACTACTTCACCCCCCAGCAGTACAACAGTCTTTTCACCCTGCACGGGGTGGTGATGATCTTCCTGTTCATCATCCCGGGCATTCCGGCGGCCTTCGGCAACCTGGTGATGCCGATCCAGATCGGTGCCGAGGATGTCGCCTTTCCACGCCTGAACCTGCTTTCCTGGTGGCTTTACATGATCGGTGCCGTCATGGCGCTGACCAGTCTGTTTACCGGAGGCGGTGCGCCCGATACCGGCTGGACCTTCTATGTCCCGTTTTCGGTGCGCACGACCACCAATGTGTCGCTGGCGACCCTGGCGGTTTTCATCATCGGTTTTTCCGGCATCCTCACCGGTCTGAACTTTCTGGTGACCATTCACCGCCTGCGGGCGCCCGGCATGACCTGGTGGCGTCTGCCCCTGTTCACCTGGGCTCTGTACGCCACCGCCTGGGTGCAGGTGCTGGCCACGCCGGTGCTGGGCATCACCGTGCTGCTCATTTTTGCCGAGCGGGTGGTTGGCTCGGGCGTCTTTGACCCGACCCGGGGCGGAGACCCGATCATGTACCAGCACCTGTTCTGGATCTATTCCCACCCGGCGGTCTACATCATGATCCTGCCCGGAATGGGCGTCATTACCGACATTATCCCGGTTTTTGCGCGCAAGCCGGTTTTCGGCTACAAGGCCATCGCCATCTCCTCGCTGGCCATCGCCGGGGCCGGCTCGGTGGTCTGGGCGCACCACATGGTGACCAGCGGCATGTCCGATATCGCCGTCATGGTCTTTTCGCTGCTCACTTTCCTGGTGGCGATCCCTTCAGCCATCAAGGTTTTCAACTGGGTGGCGACCCTCTACAAGGGGTCGATCCAGCTCGACCCGCCGCTGCTGTTCGCCCTCAGCTTTATCGTTCTCTTTTCCATCGGCGGCCTGACCGGCCTGGTGCTCGGCTCGGCCGCGACGGATGTCCATGTGCATGACACCTATTTCGTCGTCGGTCACTTCCATTTCGTCATGTTCGGTGGCACCGGTTTTGCCTTCTTCGCCGCCATGCACTACTGGCTGCCCAAGTTCTATGGCCGCATGTACAACAAGAAGGCGGCGGTCTGGGGCTGGGCGTTGATGACCTTTGGTTTTCTGGTGCTCTACATGTCGATGATGATTGTCGGCATGGAGGGGATGCCGCGGCGCTACTATGACTATCTGCCCAAGTTCACCTTCTGGAACCAGATGGCGACCATCGGATCGTGGATTCTGGCCGTCGGGCTGGTGATTACCTTTGTCAATCTGTTTCGCGGATTGTTCCGGGGGGAGCCGGTTGGCAGCAACCCCTGGGGCGGCGCCACTCTTGAATGGCAGACGCCGTCGCCGCCGCCCCTGGAGAATTTCGAGTCGGAACCGGTCGTGACCCACGGCCCCTATGAGTACAAAAAGGCGGGGATTTTATGAGCGAAACCACGCAAACGGCACACGCCGAACATCACAAGGACTACACCGGCGCCAAGCTGGGAATGTGGTTGTTCCTGTTTACCGAAGTGCTGCTGTTCGGCGGTTTGTTCATCCTCTACGCCATCTACCTGCAACGCTATCCCGAGGGCTTCAAGCTCGGCGGGGACCAGCTCAATGTCTGGTTCGGCGGCGGCAACACGCTGGTGCTGCTGACCAGCAGCCTGACGGTCGCCATGGCCATCACCGCCCTGCAGCAGGGTCGGGTCAAGGCCAGTCTGCGGCTGGTCGGCGCCACTCTCTTTTTCGCCCTCTGGTTCCTGGTCAACAAGTACTTCGAATGGAGCGCCAAGATTCATCACGGCATCTATCCGAAAAGTGAACATCTCAGGGAGATGCCCGGCGGGGAGCAGGTCTTTTTCAACCTCTACTATCTGATGACCGGCCTGCACGGGATCCACGTTCTCGTCGGCGCCGGGGTCATGACCTGGGTGATGCTGCTGATGCGCAAGGGCAAGGTCAACCCGGATGACTATGTCACTCTGGAGAATGCCGGACTTTACTGGCATCTGGTCGACCTGATCTGGATTTTTCTCTTTCCGCTCTTTTATCTCATCCTGTGACGACGATCTTCGCGAGGGAGTTCGACATGAGTACCCATGAGGATAAAGGACATATCATCCCCAATTCGACACTGGTGGCGGTCTGGCTGGCGCTTCTTACGCTCACCATCATAACGGTGGCTGCCTCAAGGATTGATCTTGGTGCGCTCAATATCTGGGTTGCATTGGGGATTGCCTGCAGCAAGTCGGCGCTGGTCATCTCCTTTTTCATGCACATGAAATATGAGAACCGGCTTTTTCGCATTTTTCTGATGATTGCCCTGGTGACCCTGGCGGTTTTTATCGGTTTTACCTTTTTCGACACCCTCTACCGCCAGCCGCTGTGACAGTGAACGCCTTTCGCGGCCCTTTTTCGATGCGAGGTGATTGACCCGTGAATCCCGCACTGCTGACCACCCAGGAAGCTGTTGATCCGGTCTTCTGGTTTATTCTCGGCATTTCCGCCCTGATGCTGTTCGGCATCACGGCAACCATGATCTGGTTTGTCTTCCGTTACCGGCGCTCGCGTTGTCCGGAGCCCCAATCTCAGGTCGAGGGCAACATGCTACTGGAGGTCATCTGGATTGTGGTGCCGACCATCATCGTGCTGGCCATGTTCTATTTCGGCTGGGCCGGCTACCTGGCGCTGCGCAACGTCCCCGAGAACGCCATGGAGGTGACGGCGACGGCCCGCATGTGGTCCTGGGACTTTGAGTATGCTAACGGCAAGCACAGCGACCGGCTCTACGTCCCGGTCGGCAAGCCGGTCAAGGTCAGGCTGTTGTCCGCCGACGTGCTGCACTCCTTTTTCGTTCCCGCCTTCCGCATCAAGCGCGACACGGTTCCGGGAATGGAGAACTACGTCTGGTTTGTTGCCAAGGAACCGGGGTCTTACGATATTTTCTGTGCCGAATACTGCGGCATCGGCCATGCCGACATGAAAACGACGGTCGAGGCGGTGCCGGTCAGCGAGTTCGAGGAGTGGCTTTCAGGAATGGAAACGGCGGGACAGACCGAGCAGGGGCGTGAGCTGATCTCGCAGTTCGGGTGTCTGGGTTGTCACAGTCTCGACGGTTCGAAATCGGTGGGGCCCAGTTTCAAGGGCATTGGTGGCCGTCAGGTGACCGTGCTGGAAAACGGTGCGGAAAAGACCCTGACCAGCAATGCCGCCTATCTCAGACGGTCCATTCTCGAGCCGGGGAGTCAGGTGGTCAAAGGCTATCCTCCGGTTATGCCGTCCTATGCCGAGCGTCTTTCCGCCGAGCAGCTGAAAGCCATCATCGACTACCTGTCGCGTATCGGCAAGGCACAACCGGAAGGGGCTGGCCCGAAGAAGGTGTCCCGGGTTGAACAGGGGCAGGCCCTGGCCCGGCAGCTGGGTTGTCTGGGCTGCCATTCCGTCGACGGCAGTCGCAAGGTTGGTCCCAGCTTCAAAGGGCTCTACGGCAGTCAACGCCCCCTCGAAGGTGGTACGTCGGCGGTCGCCGACGCCGCTTACATCCGACGTGCGTTGCAGAATCCGGGAGCTGACGTCGCCAAAGGCTATCCGGCCATGATGCCGCCCTATCCGCAATTGAAGGAAGAGCAGGTTAAGGCGATTCTCGAATGGCTTGAGAGCCTGAAGTAATCCGGGTTTGTCAGCAATGCCTGGTCAATTCCGAAACCTGACGGCTGCCGAATGGACCCTTCTGGCCCGACCTCGGCTGCTGCTCATGGTCTGTGCCTCGGCCCTGACGGGCGCATTGCTGGCACGGTCCGGCACCTGGACGGATATCGTGCGGGCAAGCCTCGCCGTTGGCCTGTTCAGTTTCGCCGGGACCCTGATCAATCAGGCTCAGGAGCGCCACATCGACGCCCTTATGAGTCGAACCCGCAATCGTCCGCTGGCTACCGGACGGCTGTCGGTCAAGGCGGCACTTGTTTTGGCGCTGCTGCTGCTTGCAGCCGGGGGAGGGCTTTTGGGCCATCGCCCCGTTGCGCTGGTTCTCGGTGTGACGGCACTTGTCCTGTACAATCTGGTCTACACTCCCTTGAAAAGCCGCACCCCCCTGGCCCTGTTCCCGGGTGCTGTCAGCGGAGCCCTGCCGCCTCTGGTCGGTTGGGCGGCCTGTGGCCGGTCCCTGCTTGATGGCGGTGTTTTGCTGTTCGCGCTGCTGCTGGCGGTCTGGCAGGTCCCCCATTTCCTGCTGCTGATGCTCAAATACCGGGACGACTATCGCCAGGCCGGCCTGCCGGTGCTCGCCGAGCAACTTGACCGAACCCGGCTGCATCTGGTTGTGGCCTGCTGGATCCTGGCAGTTGGCAGCGTTCTGGTCTTTCTCGGTACCGGGCCCGGCGTCGGTCAGTCTGCCCGGCTTGCCATGCCGGTCCTTGGCAGCTGGCTGATTTTTTCTCTGGTGCGACAGATGAGACGCGGTGAACTGCGGCCCCTGTTTGCCCGGGTCAATATGGTCATGGGGCTGGTCCTTGTGGTTCTGGTTGTCGATCGGTTCTGGGGCTGAACCAGAGCACTGTCGGCATTTAACTGCGAGGGCTGAGTCAAATCACGCAATCCGGAATCGCCCTCCGGGCTCTTCACGCCTGTTTGCCCTCTGCTTCTGCTATTTGCGCTGGCCGCATTTTTTTTCCGTTTTGGCCCGTTTACTGCAAAAACGCAGGGCGAAGCGGGAGGCTTGCGCTGTATGGCAAACGAAAACAACCTGCAGGATTATCTCAAGGGCGCCCTCGCCGGGACATTGATCGGTCGTGGCAGCAAAACCCTGGATCAGGGCGATCCCTTTGTTGCCAGCAAGAGCGCACCGGTGCTGGAACTGAGTGTGCCCATGCATATCAGTGTCGACCAGCGGGTAGACCTGTGTGTCCGCCTGCGCAACCTGAGTGGTCGCAAGGCGAAGGGGACTTTGCTGTTGCGCGGTGAGGATGTGCGGACCGGTACCCTGTACGAATTTGAGGCTCCCCTGGGGGCGGAAAATTATGAATCCGGGCGTCTTTACGTTTTCAGCTGGAAAGCCCCCGCCAGTCCGACCCGCATTGAGTGGTCTGCAACCGTACAGGTTGAAGGCCGCATGGGGATCAGTATTCCCGCCTGCTCCGCGGCCACAATTGTGACCGCCTCAACCGTCAAATCTCCCTGATTTGTTGTTGGTCGACCGCCCTTTTGCCGTCCCCTTTACGGCGACTCTGGCATTCCCGCGGGCAACATGCTAGAAAAAGGAACTGCAGGAGCCTGACGGACATTCGCCGCGCCGGTCGCACATTTCACACCGTGAACCAGCCGGTTTTCGTTTCAGGCCGCAAGGTTGGACAATCGCCTGGGTGACCAGTTAAACGCAGGGAGGAGGGCCATGCCTTATTTCGCACTGACCATCATTGGACGGGATCGACCCGGTATCGTCTCTCGTGTCACCGAGATTCTCTACCATATGGGCTGCAACATCGCCGATTCGAGTTGCAGTATCCTCGGTGGGCAGTTTGCCATGCAATTGATCATTTCCCACCCCGAACTGGCTGACGGTGAGCTGGTTCAAGCCCGTTTTGCTCCTCTGGAACAGGACAATCTTTCCGTTTTTGTGCGCACCCTCAGGCCGGGCGGGGAAAAACGCCCTGCACTGGAAGGCGACCTCTGTCTGATTTCGGTCTACGGTTCGGACAAACCGGGAATCGTTTACCGGGTGGCAAAGGAGCTGGGCGAACGCCATATCAATATCACCGACCTGAACACCAAACTGATCGGCAGTGAGCAGCGGCCGGTCTATGTCATGATGCTTGAGGCGACTTTGCCGGAATCGCTTGATATCGACCAGCTGGAAAAGATCCTTGAACCGGTACGCAAGGAACTCGGAGTCGATATATCGGTGCGCAGTATCAACCCCGTGGAGCTGTAGGCGTGGCGGTTCGCGAAGTTCTGGTTTACCCCGATCCAAGACTGAAGCAGGTGTGCCATCCGGTTGAACGGTTTGATGAGACCCTGCAGCAGTTGATCACCGACCTGCTCGATACCATGTATGACGCCGGCCATTCCGTGGGGGTGGCTGCACCCCAGATCGGTTCCGATCTGCGGGTGGTGGTGGTCGATGTCTCGCATAGCAAACAGGGACGTGACGACAACCACGGCTGCCTGGTGATGGTCAATCCCGAAATTCTCGAGAGCGAGGGGGCGAAGGTCATGCGCGAGGGGTGCATGAGTGTGCCCGACTATACCGGTAACGTGACGCGCGCCGAAAAGATTCTGGTCCAGTTTCTCGATGCGGATGGCCAGGCGAGAGTCATTCGTGCCCGAGGTTTTGAGGCGGTGGCGATCCAGCACGAACTCGACCATCTGGACGGCCTGCTCTTCCTCGACCGTGTCTCCAGTCTGAAAACCGATGTTTTTCGGCGCAAGCGGCGCTGATCAGCGCGGCACGCGGAGCTCGCCCTCTATGCCTGCGCGGCTGAACAAAATCTGCCACAGCTGGTTCGAGCGTGCCCGGAAAGACCCCGCGCAAGAAAGAAGATAATAGCGCCACATGCGCCGGAACCGCTCGTCGTAGGCCCTGAGATCCTCCCAGGCCGACTCGATGTTGGCGTGCCAGGCCATCAGGGTCCTGTCGTAATCCGGCCCGAAGTTGTGCCAGTCTTCCAGAACAAAGAGCCCCTCCGTGGCTTCGGCGATCTGCCGAACCGACGGGAGCATGCCGTTGGGGAAGATATAGCGTTCGATCCAGGGATCGGTTTTCACCGTTGTTTCGTTGCCGCCAATGGTGTGCAGCAGAAACAGTCCGTCATCGACGAGCAGGTCGCGGACCTTGCGAAAGTAGGTGCGGTAATTCTTGTACCCGACATGCTCGAACATGCCGATGGAAACAACGCGGTCGAAACGCCCCTGCACCTCGCGATAGTCACACACCCGAATGTCAATCGGCAGACCGGCGCAGATGTCCTGGGCCAGCTCGGCCTGTGCCGTTGACACGGTCACGCCGACGACCTCGACTCCGTAACGTTCGGCCATGAACCGGGCCGTACCGCCCCAGCCGCAACCGATATCGAGCACACGCATTCCCTTGTGCAGCTGCAGTTTGCGGCAGCAGAGATCGAGCTTGTTTTCCTGGGCCTGTTCCAGGGTTTCGGCTCCCTGCCAGTAGCCGCAGGAATAGATCATGCGCGAATCAAGCATGCGCCGGTACAGGTCATTGCCGATGTTGTAGTGGCGTTCGCCGACCTCGAAGGCTCTGCGGCGGGACTGGCGATTGAGCAGCCGGGCCTTGACGGCGTCCAGAACCGCGGCAGGTGAGGTGACTTTTTCATCCAGATGCGCGCGCAGCAGGCGGCAGATCAGCTGATCGATGGCACCGCAATCCCACCAGCCGTCCATGTAGGATTCTCCCAGCCCCAGTGAGCCCTGGGCCAGGACACGGCGGAAGAAGTGCGGGTTGTGAACCTGGATGTCCCAGGGCCTGTCGCCGTCGATGCGCACGTCGGCGAGATTGAGAAGTTCTTCGACACGTTTGCGGAAACTGTCCTCAGCCATGATCGTCCCTCCCAGAATGAACCCCGGGCAGGAACCGTCAGGACGGTCGAAAGAACAGAAGGGCGGTTCCTGCTAGCGGGTCTGCAACCAGTCGATGATGCGTGCCGCCACCTTGTTGGAGGCGTCGACACAGTCGTTCAGGCCGACTCCGAAAAAGGCGTTGCCGCTGACAAAGAGTCCCGGCAGCCGGTCAAGCCGCCGTTCCAGTTCGGTGATCCGGTCCTTGTGGCCGGGCAGGTACATCGGAATGGCGCGCTGGTGGCGAAAAACCCGGACGAAGTCGGGTTCGGCTGTGATGCCCATGATCTGCCTCAGGTCGGTGCGCACCGCCTGGACAACGTCCTGGTCTGACAGGTCGATGGCCTGCGGATAGGTCGCCCCCCCCATCATGGAACGCAGCAGCGCCATCCCTTCCGGTGCGCGATGGGCAAAGATGCTCGAATCCCACAGGGTGCCGAGAATGCTGCGCCTTTCAATGCGCGGGATGAGATAGCCGAAACCATTCAGGTCCAGGGGAATCTTGTCCTGCTGGTAGCCGAAGCAGACCACATTCATGGGCGAGTAGGGGATCTGGTCGAGCAGGTCGTCCAGACCGACTTCCAGCTCCCGCGTCATCTCCTGCAGGGCCCACGAAGGGGCGCAGCTCAAAACCACTTCGCTTTCCAGGCAGCTGCCATCGGCAAGGTCAAGCTGCCAGCCGCCGTCTTTTTTACGGATGGCGGTGACCGCCGCCCCAAGGCGCAGCTGTCCCTTGAATACCGTTCCCAGCTGGTCGGTCAGCTCCTGGATGCCACCGGCAAAGGAGGTGAGAACGCCTCCTGGCCCGGCGGCACTGGCGACCTGTCTGCCTGCCTTGCGTTCCCGGCGTTTCTTTATGGCCAGTTTGATCATGGCCTTGAGCAGTCCGCCGTATTCCCGCTCCAATTCGGCGATGCGCGGAAAACAGGCCTTAAGACTCATGCGTTCGGGGTCGCCGGCAAAAATGCCGGAAACCATCGGCGCGATCAGCTTGTCCAGGGCTTCCCGGCCGAGGCGCCGACGGGCGAAATCGGCCAGGGTTTCGTCGCTGTCTTCGCGGCGGGGAGGGACCAAAAACTCGCCGGCCAGGCGCAGTTTGCCGGGCCAGCTGATCAGCTTTGATTTCAGAAAGGCCGGGCCCGATTCCGGCAGGCGATGCAGCTGCCCGTCACAGTAGATAAAGCGTTTGCGGGCATTGTCATTCGAGCGCAGCAGCCGGTGAGCCAGGTCGATCCGGCCGCACAGCTGAAGGGTCATCGGTTTGTTGTCGAGAAAGCCGTTCGGCCCCCATTCGCACAAAAACCCCTCTTCCTTGATGCTCCAGATCTTGCCGCCGAGGCGATTTTCCTTTTCCAGCAGGGTCACAGAGACGTCGAGGCCGGCCAACCCGGCCTGACGTTCGAGTTCGCAAGCGGCGGACAGGCCGGAGACACCGCCGCCGATGATGGTGATGGTGGTCATGCAAAAATCCTGGTTAGGTGTGAAGATGGGCCAATCTTATCCCGTGGAGAGGGCTCAGGCAAGGTTCTTGGCCATTTG
>CAZCUR010000079.1:0-10732 GCA_964501815.1 uncultured Geothermobacter sp. | reverse complement strand
TCTTCGGCCAGTTTCTCCTTCACCCGTTCTTCCGCATCCTCCATGCTCGATTTGAGCCTGCGACTGAGATGGTAGCTCATGGGTGTCTCCTTTCCTCGTGTGCCCTCATTTCAGGGAAAATCGGCGACTTCCCCTGAGAGCAAAAAGCCCGGAGCAATCCGGCTCCGGGCCTTTTTCGTTCCTTTGTTTTCAGGCCCCTTATTCGACCTTGAATTCGAATTCAAACTGGCGCTTCTTGCCATCGGCCAGTTTGGTGCCGACCTTGATTTTGTATTCGCCCGGCTCCAGGTTGATATCTCCACCAAAGCCGGCGCCCATGTCCATCTTCATCGGCATCAGCATCACCGGCTTGCTCCAGTCGCCGTCTTTGGACTTCACCTTGATTGCCACCTTGCCTTCGGTCACCGGCTTGCCGGTTGCCTCATCGGTGAACATCACCATGAAGTGGTGGGTGGCGTTCATGCCCATTTTGGCCATGGAAGCGCGCGCCGCCTCGTCGTAGACCTTGGCGTGGGCCATGGCCTTGACGCCATCCTCGCTGTCATTGCCGAGCATCAGCATGCCGCCCATCATCTGCATGCCGCCGTGGTCGTGACCGGAATGGTCGTGCCCGTCATGGTGCATCTCCATCTTGCCGTGGTCGTCGCCCATCTTGTGGTCCATGTCATGGCCATGGCTGGCGGCGAAGGCCGCACCCGACAGGGCGAGAACGGATGTCAGCATCAGGGCGAAAAGGGTGGTTGCCAGTCGTTTCATTTTTTTCCTCCAGTTGTGGGTTGGCCCGGCATGTGGTCCACCGGGATTCGTTTATCGTATCAGTGTTCGACAATCGGTGCGTTGCTGGTCGGTTCAAATTCGTGCTTCAACTTCAGCCCGCGCCACATGAAGTAGATCACCGGGAAGACCAGCAGCTCCATCAGACCCGAGGTAATCACGCCGCCGATCATCGGCGCGGCGATGCGCTTCATGACGTCGGCGCCGGCGCCGTGGCTCCACATGATCGGCACCAGACCGGCGATGATGACGCAGATGGTCATGATCTTCGGCCGGATACGCTTGACCGCGCCGTGGTGGATCGCCTGCACCAGGTCGCCAAGGCAGAGCATCCGCCCCTGTTGGCGCCAGAGGTCAAAGGCCAGATCGAGGTAGAGGAGCATCACCACCCCGGTTTCGGCGGAAATCCCCGCCAGGGCGATGACCCCGACCCAGACCGCCACGGACATATTGTACCCCAGCAGATAGAGGTACCAGAAGCAGCCGACCAGCGACAGCGGCAGAGCGACGAAGATGATGGCGGTCTTCACCAGGCTTTTGGTGTTCATGTAGATGATCACGAAGATGATCAGCAGCGTCAGCGGAATCACCACCTTCAGCTTGGCGGCCGCCGCCTGCATGTATTCGTACTGGCCGCTCCAGATGATGTTGTAGCCGGGCGGCAGCTTGACCTTTTCGGCGATGATTTTCTGGGCGTTGGCGACATAGGTGCCGACGTCGATATCCTTCAGGTCGACGTAGATCCAGGCGGTCTGGCGCGCGTTTTCACTCTTGATACCGGGCGGTCCCTTGCGCACATGGATGCTGGCCACCTGGGAGATGGGGATATGCTTGCCGCCGGGGATCGGGATCAGCACCCGCTCCAGTGCCTGCAGATCGCCACGGTAGTCACGTTGGTAGCGGATATTGACCGGATAGCGCTCCAGCCCCTCGACCGTCTGGGTGACGTTCATGCCGCCGATGGCGCTCTTGATAATGTCCTGCACGTCGCCCACCGTCAGGCCGTAACGCGCCACCGCGGCCCGGTCGATGTCGTAGTCGAGGTAGTTGCCGCCGACCACGCGCTCGGAAAAGGCGCTCAGGGTGCCGGGGATGTCGCGCACGATCGCCTCGATCTGTTCGCCGATGGCCGAGAGTTTCTCCAGGTCATCCCCCATGATCTTGATGCCGACCGGCGTCTTGATGCCGGTGGAGAGCATGTCGATACGGGTCTTGATCGGCATGGTCCAGGCGTTGGTCAGGCCCGGGAACTTGATGGCGTTGTTCAGCTCGGTCTTGAGCTCTTCCACTGTAATGGTCGTTTTTTCCGGCCAGACCAGGCGCAGCGGCTTTTTCAACCATTCCAGCGAGTCGGGCCAGCCGGAGTAGAAGCGCTCACGCGGCACCTTGCGCCATTCTTCCTCCGGCTTGAGCATGATGGTGGTCTCAAGCATCGACAGCGGCGCCGGGTCGGTGGCGGTTTCGGCACGACCGACCTTGCCGAAGACATGATGAACCTCGGGGAACTGCCGGATGATGCGGTCGGTCTGCTGCAGCAGCTCTTTGGCCTTGGTCACCGAAATGCCCGGCAGGGTGGTCGGCATGTAGAGCAGATCCCCCTCATACAGGGGCGGCATGAACTCCGAGCCCATTTTCTTGAGTGGAATGATGCTGCTGACGGTGATCAGGGTGGCGACGATCAGCACCGGCCAGCGCCACTTGAGAACGAAGTCGACCACCGGGTGGTAGAGGTTGATGAGCAGGCGGTTGAGCGGGTTTTTGTGCTCATCCGGAATCTTGCCGCGAATGAACCAGCCCATCAGCACCGGCACGACGGTAATAGCCAGAAGCGCCGCACCGGCCATGGCATAGGTCTTGGTATAGGCCAGCGGCTTGAACAGGCGCCCGGACTGTTCACCCAGGGCAAAGACCGGAAAGAAACTGACGGTGATCACCAGCAGGGAATAGAAAAGCGCCGGTCCGACCTCCTTGGAGGCATCGGCGATAATCGTCCAGTGATCCTTCTTGCCGCGGTCGTGTTCGAGATGCTTGTGAGCGTTCTCGATCATGATGATGGCGGCGTCGATCATGGCGCCGATGGCGATGGCGATGCCGCCCAGGCTCATGATATTGGCATTGATACCCTGCCAGTACATGATGATGAAGGCCATCAGGATCGCCACCGGCAGGGTGAAGATCGCCACCAGCGAACTGCTCAGGTGCGCCAGGAACAGGGCGGTCACCAGGGCGACAACGATGCTCTCCTCGATCAGCTTCTCCTTCAGGGTGTCGACCGCCCGTTCGATCAGGCCGGAGCGGTCGTAAACCGTCTTGATACGCACCCCGTCCGGCAGGCCCTGCTTGAGCTGTTCCAGTTTCTTTTTGACATTTTCGATGGTCTTCAGGGCATTGTCGCCGAAACGCATGACGATGACCCCGCCGACCACCTCGCCGTTGCCGTCGAGTTCCGCCACGCCGCGCCGCAGTTCCGGGCCGATGACCACCTGGGCCAGATCGCGCACCCGGATCGGCGTACCACGCATGTCGGTGCCGACCACCACCTGCTCGATATCCTCCTTCGACTGCAGGTAGCCGAGACCACGCACCATGAACTCGGTTTCGCCCATCTCCACCAGCCGGCCGCCGACATCGTTGTTGGAGCGCTGGATGGCGCGCTTGATCTGCGGAATGGTGATGTGGTAGGCGAGCAGCCGGTCAGGATCGACCTCGACCTGATACTGCTTGACATAACCGCCGATGGAAGCGACTTCAGAAACCCCCTCGACGCTGGTCAGCTCATAGCGCAGATACCAGTCCTGGATCGAGCGCAGCTGCTGCAGGTCATGCTTGTCACTTTCGAGCACGTACTCGTACACCCAGCCGACCCCGGTGGCATCCGGCCCCAGAGCCGGGGTCACCCCCTTGGGCAGGCGGCCGGCGGCGTAGTTCAGGTATTCCAGCACCCGCGAACGCGCCCAGTAGAGGTCGGTGCCATCCTCGAAAATGATGTAGACGAAGGAAAGACCGAAGAAGGAGTAGCCGCGCACCGTCTTGGCCCCCGGCACCGCCAACATCTGGGTGGTGAGCGGATAGGTGACCTGGTCCTCGACCACCTGCGGGGCCTGCCCCGGGTACTCGGTGAAGACGATCACCTGCACGTCCGAAAGGTCCGGAATGGCGTCGATGGGCGTATTGAGCATGGTATAGACGCCGCCGACAATCATAAAGAAGGTCAGCAGCACGACCATGAACTTGTTCTTGATTGACCAGTCGATGATTTTTTCGAGCATAAGACACCAGAAGTCAGAAGTCAGAAGTCAGGAGCCAGAAGGGTCCCTTTTGGCAAAAGCCCATCGCCGCCATTCTCACTTGAACAGATCCTCCGCGTCGGTCGCCTTTTTGTCCTGCGGCGCGTCGTCGCCGAACAGGTCATCGGCGCCGGCGGCGTCCTGCGTTTTTTTCGGCTCGGCGCGCTTCGGCTCGAGCATCTTGGCGATCGCCTCGCGCAGCTGGCTTTCGGAATCGAGCATGAACTGGGCGCTGGTCACCACAACGTCCCCGTCGAGCAGGCCCTGCCGGATCTCCAGATAGCCGTCGTCATCCTGCACCCCGGTTTTCACCCGGCGCGGCTCGAACTTGCCCCCTTCAAGGGCGACAAAGACAAGGGTCTTCTCACCGCTGTGAATCACCGCCTCGGCCGGCACCGCCAGAGCCGAATCGACCGGGTGGGTATGGATGCGCACATTGACGTACATATCCGGCCTCAGTTCGAAATCGGTATTGTCCAGGTCGATGCGCGCCTTGACCGTCCGAGTCTTCGGCTCGACGTAGGGGTAGAGAAAGCCGACCTTGCCTGTGACCGTCTTGCCGTCCACAAAGGGCAGAATGATATCCGCCTGCTGGCCGACCTTGACCCATGGCAGTTCGTACTCGTAGATGTCGGCGTTCACCCAGACCTTGGAGATGTCGGACACCATCAAAAGTTCCATCCCCCTTTTCACGTACATCCCCTCACGCGCCATTTTCATGGTGACAATGCCGTCATAGGGCGCCTGCAGGGTCAGGGTGCGCTGGACCTTTCGGGTCTTTTCCAAACGGGCGATCTGGGCATCACTGATATCCCAGAGTTTCAAGCGGCGACGTGAGGCTTCAAGCAGACGTTTCGCCCCTTCGGCAATCTCCGGGAAGGGAGAATCAGCCAGACGATCCCGGTTTTCCAGGGCCAGCAGAAATTCCTCCTGGGCGCTGACCAGATCAGGGCTGTAGATTTCCAGCAAAGCCTGCCCCTTTCTCACCCTCTGGCCGTTTTCGGCGACATAGAGCCTTTCGATCCAGCCGTCGATCTTGCTGTTGACCGAGTACTGGCGCGGCTCCTGGTAGGTCACCAGGCCGACCGTACGCACTGTCCGGTGCATGTGGCGTCGCTCCACCTTTGCGGTACGCACCCCCATGTTCTGGATGGTGACCGGGTCGATGCTGATGATCGAGCCGCCGGTCGCCTCGTCCTCGTAGACCGGCACCAGGTCCATACCCATGGGGGATTTGCCCGGCTCGTTGCGGATGTAGGTCGGATCCATGGGGGCGACCCAGTACTTGATCTTGCGCTCCTTCTTCGCACCTGTAGCGCCACCGGCCGTTCCCTGCTTGAGGGGAATCAGGTCCATGCCGCAAATCGGACATTGTCCCGGCTCGTCGACGATGACCATCGGATGCATGCCGCAGGTGTACTTGGTATCGCCGGCATGGGCCTGGCCGACAACCTCGAACAGAGGCAGCTGCATGCGCTCGGCACAGTACTGCACCAGCATCAGGCCGCCGCCCAGGGTCGTCACAGCCGCAACAACGGCCAGAGAGGTGGCGAAGCGGAATGGACTGTGAAGGCGAAAAAATCGTTTCATGGTTCGGTCAATCCTTGCCAGAGTGAGTGGTTGACGGATCAGTTATCCTGTTTGCTGACGACGCCCGGGCCCAGGGCTGTTTCGGCTTCCAGCCGGGCCAGGCTTGCCAGGTAGTCGCTGACGCTGCGGTGGTAATCGATCTGGTAGCGATAGAGCTTCATCAGCGCATCGAGCGGCGTCAGCACCTCGACCTTGCCGACCTGGTAGGCGGCGAGCGCCGCCCGGTAGGCCTGCTCGGCCTGCGGGAGGATACCGTCCCGGTACAGGCTGACCAGATCACGGTTCTTCTCCATCTGGCCGTAGGCATCGTCCAGGCGAAAGTCGACCTGGTTGAGGAACTGTTCCAGCTGGAAGCGCACCATGCGCACGGCGGAATCGGCCTCGGCGACCTGCTCGCCCCGTTTTTCTCGCCAGATGGGCAGATTGAGGCTGACACCGCCGCTGACAAAGTCCTGCCCCTTGACCGGGTCCCCCTTGACCTCCTCCCGGATACGGTAGCCGGCCCAGAGGGTGAAATCGGGGCGATAATCGAGTTTCGCCAGTTTGCGCTGTGCCTTGAAACGGTCCATCAGCGCCCGGTAGCCGGCCACCTGGGGACGACGCTCCCGTGCCAGCCGGCGCAGCTCGTCCAGGGGATGATCGAAGGGGGCCGGTTCGAGGTTTTGCGGCGGTGTGATGTTCCTGCTGCCGTCGGCGCCGATCAGGCTGTTCAGTTTCGCCTGCAGAGTGCGACGCTGCTGGGTCAGAGAGACCAGCTTGTCGCTCAGCCTGCTGCGCTCCACCTGGGCCTTGAGCACGTCCTGCTGCAGCCCCTTGCCGACACTGTAGCGGGTTTCGGCCAGGCGGGTGAAATCATCCAGAACGGCGATATTCTTACGCGTCACCTCGATGGCCCGATCGACGAAATAGAGTCGGTACCAGGCCTGCCGCACCTGGCCGGCAACCTGGTAACGGGCATCCTCCCAGGTATGGCGGTTCCACAGGGTCTGGTACGCGGCCATGTCCCGCTTGCTGCCGAGCTTGCCCGGAAATGGGAATTTCTGTGCCAGCTTCAGGTCGATGCCGCTCATCGGCGTATCGTCCAGGGCCAAAGAATCGGTCGGCAGATTCATCAGGCCCAGCGACACGACCGGATCGGGCAGGGTCCCGGCGGGAACTTCCCGGTGGCTGCTGACCTGCCAGCGCGCCTCCATGGCGGCCAGACTGGGGTTGTTGCGCAGCGCCTCGAGAACCAGAGCGTCGAGGCTGTCGGCCCCGAAGGCCGCACCGGGCAGCAGCAGGCAGAGAAGCAGCAGAAGATTAATCAAAGAGCGCATCGGCGTCCTCACGCGTCAGTTTGAGAATGTGATTGACCAGGTCCCAGCGCTGCCGCGGCGTAAGGGATTCCTTGAAGGCCGGCATACCGCTGTCCAGACCGTTGCCGATAATCCAGTACCTTTCGCCCGGACCGTAGAAATTGCTGTGGTGGGCGTCGCGAAAGTTGGCCGGCCGGGTTGCCATTCCCTGTGCCGCCGGGCCGTCCCCGCGTCCCTGCTCGCCGTGGCAGACGGCGCAGTTTTGCCGGAACAGCTCGGCCCCCGAAGCCAGGGAGGTCTGCGTCGGCGTCACCGGAGAGCGGTCCATGACCCGGTAGTCGGCCGGAATCTTCTCCTTGACCGCCTGCATGGCGGCCATGTGGCCGCCGTCGTGATGATGGGTATGGTCGTGGTGATGACCGGTTCCGGAGGCCCAAGCGGCGACCGGCAGCAGAAGCAGAGAAATAATCAGAAGTCCTTTCATTTTCTTTCCTTTCCACAGCGCGGGCAGAACGACCAGCCCGGCTGCAGTTCCCAACCGCAGGAACAGATTTCGGTTTGGAATTTCAACCTGTTAAGCCTCTTCAGTATAGCGAGGGCCAGCAGTGCCGCAAGGTTGGCCGCCAGCAAAAGAATCACCGGGCCGTTGAAGCTCAGCAGGTTCTCCACCGAGCAGGCGCCGCAGCAGAGTGACCAGGTATTGTAGGCGACCACACCGATGCCGCCGGCCAGCAGCCAGTAGCCGAGCCAGAGCGCCTGACGACTGAAGAGTGATCGCAGGTTCATGCCGCCCTCTCCACCGCCGCCCGGCCGCACCAGGGGCAGAAATCATCCTCACGGGCATGCACCCGCCCGCAACCTTCACAGGAGCGCAACGCCAGGCTGCCGCAGGCCGGACAGAGCAGCCAGTCGGCCTTCAGTTCGGTGCCACAGCCGCCACAGGCGATACGCGCTTCCAAAACCTGGGCCCGACGGTCGAGCTCGCGACCGATCATCCAGACCAGGAAGGCCAGGGTGACGAAAAAGACCAGGATCATGCGCAGGCCCTCCTCCTGACGGCCGCCGGATCGATGCCGCGTGGAAAAACCAGCCAGGCCAGCACCAGCAACAGACTCAGGGTGACAACAAAGGGTTTCCGGCTCATGGAGATACGACGTCCTTTCCTTTGGGTGTTGCCCTTCTCTCTACAGGCTTTGTGCCAACTTCATCGACAAAGTTAACATCCTGTTATTTCAGGTTTTTTGTGAGAACCCCGAACTTATTCCAGATTGACGCCGGCTGTTTCTGCAGAATAGTCAACAGCAGTTGTAGACTATTCGACAGTCTCACAAGTTGGCGGCCCGTTTCTCCTCCACCTGCAACCGCGCCGCCAGGCGGGCAATCTCGGGGTCGCCATCGGCGCACAACTCATCCAACAGGTGGTCGTGCCTGTGGTGCCATCCGCCTTGAATCTGGCCATCCAGGCACTGCACCAGGCCGGTGGCAACTCCGTGGGGCGCGAGCTGCTCCAGCGCCTCAATGGCATTGGCCCGGTGGCGACTGTCGCCATGCACGATGGTCTGGCGGATGGTCCGGATGCGCCCGGACGGATCGGACTCTTCCAGCCGGCCCAGGACGTCCATACCGGCTTCATGGGCCTGTTGTCGCAGCAGAGCGGCCAGCTCCCGGGCCTCATCTGTGTGAAAATGCCTGAGCAGCGTCTGGGCCTGGGACAGCCTGGTTCGGCCGCGGGTAACCTCGGTCCGCAGCCTGGCAGCCTCGGCCGAAGCCAGGCGCAGCCGGCCGCGCTGGGTCCCGTTCCAACCCAGGGTCTCCAGCACCAGTTCCGGGTAGTGGCGCTTCATGCGCAACCCGACCCAGAGCCAGACCAGGGCGAACAAAAAGCCGAAGGGAGCCAGGTTCTGCGGGTGCAGGGGAAAGCGGCAGGCGGCAAAATAGCCGGACTGGCAGACGATGACGAAGACGGCACCGACCAGCACCCCGAGGCGTACCACCACGCCGCGCAGCAGCGGCATCAGCAGCACCCGCTGCTGATTGGGAAACAGGCCGACCAGCGCGGCCCGGGCCGGCGTCTGGATCGCCCGCCGGATCACCCCGCTGCTGATACCGGCATAGACCGCGGTCACCAGGTCGAACTGCATGGCGAAGGCGACGAAGATCAGCAGGTAGTTGACCGGGTGCACAAGCAGGCCGCCCGCCACCCCGAAACGACGATAGATGCGGCTGGCGAACAGGCTGACCAGCAGCGCCAGGGTGAACTGGGCGCCCCGATAGAAGCCGAAAAAGGCCACCATGGACGCCTCGCTGCCGTGGCTCATGTCAATGGCGAAGCTGACCTGGTAGTTCAGGATCGGCACGATCATGTTCGGTATCAGCGTCAAGAGGACCAGGCCGCGCACCAGCGAGGAGGCCTTGAGGACCGGCCAGGCACGCTTCAGACTGCCAAAAAAGCCGCTCTTGCTCTCCAGTTGGCAAAACTCCGGTTCTGCCTGGTGCCCCTGGGCCAGTCGGGCGGTGCGCCGAACCAGCAGGGCCGCAACCAGCACGCTGCCCGCGTAGACCCAAAGCAGGCCGTCAACACTGACCAGACGGGCCAGCAGCGGCGTCGCATAACCGCCGGTCAGGCCGCCGAGGATGCCGGCCGGCACCATGAGCGGGAAGAAGCGCTTGGACTGGCGCGTCGTGAAAATCTGGTTGGCAAGATTCCAGAACAGAAAGGTCAGAAGCAGCTCGAACAGCGCCTTGAACAGGTAGATGACCGGATAGAGCAGCCAGAGATCCAGTGGCACCAGCAGGCGCACACCGGCGGCGGCCAGCGCGCAAAGGACCAGCACCCGCACCAGCACCGCCTGGCCGCTCGACCGAGAAAGCCAGCGGCCGACCAGGGCCATCACCCCCACGGTGGCCAGGGCATTGACCAGGATCATCGCCGGCAGGTAGTGTACGCCGAAGCGCTTCAGGAAGGTCGTCTCGGCAACATTGTTGAACAGGACGTTGCCGCTGCCGATGAAAAAGAGCGCGCCGGCGGCCGCCAGCAGCAGCGGCAGCTCCCCGGGCAGCAGGTTCAGGCGGCGGGACAGGTTGTCGGCAAAACGTGTTCGGGTCATGACAGCTCCCATGCGATCATCGGAGCTGATCATGACCAGAGTCGTGCCAACCGGCCCAAAAAGTTGTAACCAGCTGAAATTTCGACTATTTCGACCAGAGACCGAACAACCTGAAAGGGTTAACGTGAAGGATATTCTTCAAAACCGCCGCCCGGCTGAAGAATATTCTACAGAAAATGAGAACAACCTATGGGATGGATCAGGGATATCATAAGCCGCCTCAGAGAGCGGCCCGAGGGAATCGAGGAAGGGTGTCTGGCCTGCGGCGATTGCTGCCGGCGCTTCAGCTGGCATCTGCAGGCCTCAGAACGCGACCTGCAGCGCTGGCGGTCATTGGGGCGCAGCGACATCCTCGCCCACGTGCACGAACTGGGCATGCTCTGGTTCGATCCGGACACCGGGCAGCGCCTGGAATGTTGCCCGTTTCTCGAAGTGCTTGAAGACGGCCGGTCGATCTGCGGTATCCACGAGGTCAAGCCCGACATCTGCCGGGCCTACCCCACCGCCGAACACAACTACACCTGCCTGAAGGGGACCTTTCGGCGCTGAGACCGGGCGGGATTCCTGCCCTCGGACATCCCGCCCGGTGTGCCATCCGGGTGGTGACGTCTCGAAACCTGCCCTAGTTGACGATTTTCCAGGTGCCGTCCATTTCGCGGCAGGCGGTCCCGTAGGCCTG
>CAZCUR010000078.1:0-11182 GCA_964501815.1 uncultured Geothermobacter sp. | reverse complement strand
TCCTCTGCCTACTTGACGTCCTGGTTGTAGCGATCCTTGTAGTACTTCTTGATCTGCTCAACCCGCTTGGGGTCGAACCCCTTGGTGTACCACTCGTGCTCGGGCCGGCCGTTGATGTATTTGGCGATTATCTTTTCGTACACCTCGGGCTTGCCGGCTTTTTCGCAGGCCTCTTTCGCCTCGGGCAGCAGGTGGGTGTAGAACGCCTTGGCGACATCGTAGATACCATGCCACCAGGCGTAGTCCGGTCCGCTCATGGAAGCGCCGTGGCGGGCGCGGCGGCCTTCATGATGCCAGAGCTCCCAGTAGATCCAGTCGATCTTGTCGTCGAAGTTCCCCTTGCTGATGACGCCTTCGTTCATGAGCAGCTCGCGGATTTCCTTGGCCGGAATGGCGAACTTGTCATTGTACAGGCCGACGAACTCGTCCAGCTGCTTGTAGAAACCTTCGACGAAGGGGGAGCCGTGACAGGCGGAGCAGACATCCTTCATGTCGGCCTGTTTCTTTTCCCAGTCCTTGGTGCGCTTGGAAATGGGGGCGCGCAGATTCCAGGACAGACGGGTACCGACATCATGGGTGACGTCCTGATTCGGGGTGGCGCTCATGTGGCAGGTGGCGCAGGTGGGCGCATCGTAGTAGTCCTCACCGGCAACCCACTTGGGACGGTCCATGTTCAGCTCATCCTTGAAGGCGCGGTAGAGAATGCCGTGTTTCGACTCCTCGTAGACTTCTTTCTGCGGATGGTCGGGACCAAGGTGGCACTTGCCGCAGGTCTCAGGCTGACGGGCCTGTTCCTTGCTGAAACGATGCCGGGTATGGCAGGCCGAGCAGGTCCCCTTGGAACCGTCGGGATTCACGCGTCCGATACCGGTATTGGGCCAGGTGGCCGGGTCGAGCTGGCCGTTTTTGGTCACCTTGACGAGACTGCCGTGGCACTGCCGGCAGCCGACCGCCACCGCCGGTTCGCCGCCGATGGTCTGGCCGAGCAATCCATCCTTGGTGTTCAGGATGTCACCGGCCTTGGCGTGATGACTGGCCTCCTGCTCGGCGGTTTCTTTGGGATGGCAGGTGCCACAGTCGCGCGGAGAGACAATAACGGCGATGGTGAAGCCGTTGTGCTCCATGGCGTCAACGTCCTTCTTGTCGGCCTTGTGGCACTCGTAACAGCCGACCCCGGCGTTCCAGTGCGCACTGTCTTCCCACTGGCTGACAATGCCTGCGGTACCGCTTTGGTGACAGTCAAGACACTCAGCGGTCTGTTTGGAAATCCTCGCCTGCTGTTTGGCCGCGACCGTACCGGCAAGGAACAGCGATGCCGCCAAAACCAGCGTCAGGCACAATCCCTTCTTCATCCTCTTTCCTCCCTGTTCGTGGTTGATGGTTGTCCGGATACTGCCTGCAACATGAAAATACAGGCTCAACCGGAGCATGCAGAAACAAAATTAACAGAGGCTTAGAAGGGTGCAATTGACTTGGGTCAAAAAAATGAAAAACAGCGAAGAAAGTTTGCGGCCTAGGACGGCAGGCGGCGGTCGAGATGGTCCCGCACAAAGGCGCGGACATCCTGAAGGTCATCGAGGGACAGATCGAGAAACTGCAGGCCCATGCCTGGCGGCAGGCCGGGCTTGATACGGTTGTCCGGTTCGTTGACCCAGGCGACACGGGCCCGGGTCCGCACCGGTTCGGCGCGGTCGGGAAGAGGAAAAACAAGCTGCAGCTCTGTTTCCACCGGCAGGGGGGCCTCGGTTTCCAGAAACAGGCCGCCGGTACTCATATTGAGACTGTAGTCGGTCAGTTCCTGACCGTCTGCGGCGTAACGCACCTGGATCCGCGCCTCGACGCGCGGAGCCATGCGGTCTTCCAGCCCGATGAAACGCCGGGCCGCGGCCACAAACTTGTGGCGGTTGACCGGCTTGAGCAGAACATCATCACACCCGGAGTCCCGGCAGCGCTGCAGGTCGGCCTCCCGGCCTCCGTGGGTCACCATGACCACCGGAATGTGGGCCAGATCGGGATCGTCCTTGATGCGTGCGCAGGCGACATCACCGTCCATCTCGGGCATAAAAAGGTCCATGAATATCAGGTCAGGGCGCTCCCGGCGGGCAAGGTCCAGCGCTTCTTTGCCATTGCGCGCGACCAGCAGGGTGACGTTGGAACGGTGGAAAAAGGTCTTCTCCAGTTCGACGAAGAGTTCCACATCATCGACCAGAAGAACTTTCTTGTTCGGTTTGCTCATCCGCATCCCCCCGAAATTCAGGCCGTCGCGCAGTCGCTCGGGTCCCCCTTGAGTTTGCCAAGGGCGTGCGGCAAGGCCGGCAGCAGCACCTCGAAATTTTCCCGCGCCGCTTTCGGACTGCCGGGCAGGTTGACGATCAGGGTCGCACCGCGTATTCCCGCCACCCCCCGGGAAAGCATGGCATGGGGCGTTTTTTGCAGACTGGCCATGCGCATGGCCTCGGCCATGCCGGGCACCAGGCGCTCGACCACAGCAAGAGTCGCTTCCGGGGTGACGTCCCGCGGAGTCAGGCCGGTGCCCCCGGTGGTGAGAATCAGATCGAGACCATCCTCATCGGCCCAGGCTTTCAGGGTGGCGACAATGGTTTTCCGGTCATCGGGAATCACGGCCGTCTTTTCCACCCGGCCCAGTCCGGCACACATGCCGACCAGCAAGGGGCCGCTCTCATCGACCCGTTCGCCGCGCGAGCCTTTGTCCGAAAGGGTCAGCACCCCGATACGAAACGCCATCTGCTGTTGGGTCATGTCAGCGCCTCTTTTCCATTTGCATCAGCATCCGCCGTGCGTTGTTGACAATTACCTGGGACACGTTGCGGCTTTTGGACAGTTCCTTGAGTTCCTTTTCGGTCAAAGACGCCATGTAGCGCAGAGCCTTGGGAAGCGGCGTGCGCGGATGCATGACCAGCGCCTTGCGAATCTCGTAATTTTTGACCCACTCGCGATTGAGCGTAATCAGACGAATCAGCTCGTCGTTGGCGCTGCGATTGCGGGCGATGGCCAGCACCTCCCCTTCGGTGATGCGCGGATTTTTCAGCACCGCCGAGCAGACCAGCTTGTTGGGATCCTTGACCAGCAGGCTGCGCCATTCCTTGTCGCCGGTCAGGGCCATTTTGATTTTATCAGAGACACCGAAGGTGAGCATGAGCTGGTATTTGGACTTGTGTTCCTCCTCCAGCTCCTCGATCTCCCCCTCCTCGGCGGCCTCATCGTCGTCGGCGGGCTCGCTCGCCGGAAGCTGGCTCTGCCTGGCCTTCTGTTCCTCCGGGTCGACCCAGCCGAGGCGGTATTTGACCGCCTTGTCGACATCGGGATTGGCAAAGATGGCGTCAACCAGGTCCGGACAGCCGATCAGCCGCTCGCTGTTGTTGGCAATGAGAGAGACCACCGTATTGCTCCCCCGGCGGGCGACGTAGAGCAGGGTCTCATCGCCGATGTTCGGATGAATCAGCACCCGTTCCATCAGCGCCAGGTCATTCAGTCGAAACCGGGCGATGAAATCAAGCAGCTGCGGATGCACATCGTCCCGGGCCACCACCGGCTCGAGAATATTGCCGGGCAGCTCCGTCATTGTGGCGCGCGCCAGCCGCTTCAGTTCCTCGTCCTTGCCATACGCCAGAAGAAACAGGGCCAAAACCAGGTCCGTCCCCTTGAGGGGAACAGCGCCTTTGGCGGCGGACAGCTTTACCTCGCGTGGCGCGGACGGCGCCACCACCCGGGCCACGGCGGGCGGAACCTTAAGTTTGATTTTGCGCGTCTGCCTTGATTCGCTCATCTTTCAGGTGTCTTTTTTGACAATGGCACCTTCCAGTCCGGCCGCCTTGAGTTTCTTCGCCGCGTCCCGGGCCTGTTGTCCGTCGGCAAAGGGCCCGACACTGACCCGTCGCAGGGGCACGGCAACCTCGACCTTGACCTCCTCAAGACGAAGCTGATGCTTTTCCCAAAGGATGTCGGCATAGCGCCGGGCCTTGTCGAGACTGACGAAGGACCCGGCAAAAACCTCACCTTTGCCGTCGGCATAAACGGCAAAGGCGCTCGGTACCGTCTTTTTCAGTTTGGCCAGAACGGCCGGAACACTCTCCTTGTCAAAGATGCCGTAGCGCAGGCGAATCATGGGCCGGGTCACCGAGACTTCATCGACCGTCGGCTCAAAGCCCAGGGTCCGAATCTTGTCGAGGGCCTGCTTCAGATTGCCCGGCAGAATAAAGGAGCCGGCCCGTACCAGATAGCCGCCGGAAAGCTTTGCTTCCTGTTTTGTGGCCGGGGCCGGGGCCTTTTCACCCGCCTTCCCGGCTGTCGTGGCCTGGCCGACCGCCGCGGGCGCGCGCGTAGAAGCCGTCTTCGTCTTTTCTGCGTCCGATGCCGCCGGTTCCTGTTCCGCCTTTCCGGCCGGCGCGCCTGGTGCCGCAGCCTGGTCCGGTTCCGGTTTCTCTCCGGTCTTCGGGGCTGAGGCCGCAGCAGGTTTCTCAACCCTGGCAACCGCAGCGTCCGCCTTCGGCGCGGGTTGCGTCACGGGGGCTGAAACAGCGGACGCCACCTCCCGGGGCATGACCTTTTCGGTCGTGACGGCCTGATCCTGTGCCGCCGGAGCCGGCGGCGGCTGAATCGGCATCCGGTGGCTCACCTGGCCGGAAGCCGGTTCATCCCGGGATTGCGGCATGACCAGAAAAGCCGCCGCAGCCGCCACAAGGACCAGCAGGAGAATCAACAGGAGAAACCGTCGCGAGCGACCGCCCGTGGCCGTCTCGTCCGCCGCCTCCTCCTGCGGCTCCGGATCTGTTTGGGGCTCATCAAAAGGAAGGGACTCTTCTTCAGCCGGAGCCGTGGTCATTTCGGCCACCCTGGCCCATCCGGGGGTGTCGTCCTCCTCCGGCAGGTCCGCTGCGGACACCGTAGCCGGGGCCTCTTCTTCCAGCGCGTCAACGGAGTCTTCCGACTGATCGGTGGACTGAGGTTCTTCCTCGACCAGGTCGAACGGATCGGCCTCGGCATCCTCCCCGTCGACATCCAGACTGTCGATGGTCAGGACATCCTCGGTTTCATCAGAGGCCGGCGACGTTTGCTCCTCCTCAAAGGCAAACAGGTCATCATCACGCTTGTCCATGTTGGTCATCCCTTCCGTATCAGCTCGCGCAAGACGCAATCAAATTGAAAAAGCAGCGCCCGAAAGGTTTCGGGCGCTGCCGGATGTCCCTTACTGCTCGGCCTTTTTGGCCGCGTCGACAATCTTGGCCATCAAATGTGACGGCACCTCTTCGTAATGGGAAAATTCCATGGTGAACAGGCCGCGGTCCGAGGTCATGGAACGCAGCTCGGGAGCATACTTGAGCACTTCAGCCATCGGTACATGCACCTTGACCACCTGGTTGCTCCCCTGCGGATCGACACCGAGCACCTTGCCGCGGCGGCTGTTCATATCCCCGATGACATCACCGACACAATCGTCCGGCACGGTGATTTCCATCTCCATAATGGGCTCGAGCAGAACCGGGTTGGCCGCCTCCATCGCCTTCTTGAACGCCATCGAGCCGGCAATCTTGAAGGCCATTTCCGAAGAGTCGACGCTGTGGTGGCCGCCGTCGAACAGGGTGATGCGGAAATCCTGCACCGGGTAGCCGGCCAGCGGTCCCTTGCGCATCGCCTCCTGAATCCCCTTGTCCACCGCCGGAATGAACTGCCGCGGGATAACCCCGCCGACAATCTTGTCGACAAACTCATATCCTTCACCGCGCGGCAGCGGCTCCATGCGGATGGTGACATCAGCGAACTGCCCCTTGCCGCCCGACTGTTTCTTGTGCCGGTAGGCCTGCTCCACCGTCTTCTTGATGGTTTCGCGGTAGGGGACCTTGGGCTCCTTGAGGACGACGTCAACGCCAAACTTGCGCTTGAGTTTTTCGCACGCGACCTCGACATGGACCTGGCCCATGCCCGAGAGAATCATCTCCTTGGTTTCCTCGTCGCGCTGCACCTGCAGGGTCGGATCCTCTTCCATGAGCCGCTTGAGCGAACTCATGATCTTGTCCTCGTCCCCCTTGCTCTTGGCCTCCAGGGCAAAGGAGATCACCGGCTTGAGTTCCAGCGGGCTCTCAAACATCACCGGATTGGCCGGATCACACAGGGTGTCCCCGGTCATGGTCTCCTTGAGCTTGGCCACGGCGATGATGTCGCCGGCCTCGGCTTCGGTGACCGGCTGCTGCTTCTTGCCTTCCATTTCAAACAAGGTGGCCAGGCGCTCGGTGCAGTCGCGGTTGGGATTGTAGACGTTCATATCGGGCTTGATTTTGCCCGAATAGATGCGGAACAGGGTGAGCTTGCCGGCGTAGGGGTCGCTGATGGTCTTGAAGACCATGGCGGAAAAGGGTTCGGACGGGTCAGGCTCGCGCTTGACTTCTTCGCCCGTTTTGGGATTGGTGCCGATCTGGGTGCCCTTGTCGAGCGGCGAAGGCAGGCAGGCGACGATGTAGTCGAGCAGCTGACGCACGCCGATGTTGGCGGTGGCGCTGCCGCACAAAACCGGAGTAAACACACCTGTCAGGGTCCCTTCGCGCAGACCGCGATAGATTTCCTCTTCGGTCAGTTCCTCGGTTTCGAGGTATTTTTCCATCAGTTCATCATCGGCCTCGGCCGCCGCCTCGACCAGCATGAAACGCAGGCGCTCGGCTTCCTCGCGGTACTCGGCAGGGATCTCTTCCTCGCTGTAGGTCCCTTTTTCGTCAAACTGGAACACACGCGCCTTCATGTGCACCAGGTCGATGATGCCCTTGAAGTTCTCCTCCGAACCAATGGGCATATTCACCGGCACCGGGCGTGTTCCCAGGGATTTTTCCATATCGTCCAGCGACTTGAGATAGTCGGCGCGCTCGCGGTCAAGTTTGTTGATGAAGGCGATGCGCGGCACCTCGAATTCATCCATCCATTTCCACAGGCGGTTGGTCTGGGCCTTGACCCCGTCCACGGCCGAAACGACCAGCACCGCGCCGCCGAGGATGCGCAGACAGTTGCGGGTATCGTGCAAAAAGTTGGTGTAACCGGGGGTGTCGACCAGGTGCAGGCCATGCCCCTGCCATTCGCAATGGTGCAGGCTGCTGCTGATGGTGATGCGGCGTTTGACTTCTTCCGGTTCGAAATCCATGTTGGAGGAGCCGTCATCGACCTTGCCGAGGCGGTCGGTCATGCCGGTATTGAACAGCATGGCTTCGGTCAGCGAGGTCTTGCCGGCGTCCCCCTGTCCTACAATGCCCAGGTTACGAATCTTCGAGGTGTCGTACTTTCCCATGACCGCTCCTTTCATCCCGCCCGCACGGCGGGGACAGAGATTGATCGGATCGCATGATCCGCTCGCTTCAGGTCGAATTAGCACTCATTAAGGCTGAATCCTAACACCCGCTATCCGGACTGTCAAAATCAGCCGCGGTTGCGCCGATAGATAATCAGCAGCCCTTCCAGAGTCAGGTCGGGCAGCACCTCGTCAATGGTTTCGGACCCGTCGGAAATCAGTTGCGCCAGCCCGCCGGTCGCCACCACCGCGGGCTGGTCGGTCATCTCCTGTTTCATGCGCCGCACGATGCCGTCCACCAGGCCGCAATACCCATGGAACAGCCCCGACTGCATGCTGTGCACGGTATTTTTCGCCACCACCTGCGGCGGCCGGGCGACATCGACGCGCGGAAGCTTGCTGGCCTTCTCGAACAGGGCCTCTGTACTGATGAGCAGCCCGGGGGCGATGGCTCCGCCCAGGTATTCCCCCCGGGCACTGATACAGTCAAAGGTGGTGGCGGTGCCGAAATCGACCACGATCAGACTGCATTTTTTCCGCTCGTAGGCGGCCACGGCATTGACAATGCGATCGGCCCCCACCTCGCGCGGGTTATCGTAGAGAATCGGCATGCCGGTCTTGATACCCGGGCCGACCACATAAGGTTTGAGCCGGAAATAGCTGTGGCTGAGCCCCTCCAGCACCCGCATCATCGGCGGCACAACGCTGGAGATGATGATGTCGCTCACATCGGAAAAATGCAGTCCGGCCATGCTGAACAGTTCGTGCAGCAGCATGGCGTACTCGTCGGTGGTGCGCGCCTTGTCGGTACTCAGGCGCCAGTGGTGCAGCAACGTATCTTCGCGGTAAACACCAAAAACGGTGTTGCTGTTGCCGACATCGATAACCAGAAGCATAAAACCTGAACTTTCCTGTCAGTCTACGGGGCGTATATCCCCGGCCAGAATCCGCTTTTCCACGCCGCCGCCGGCCAGCAGCAGCGCACCGTCCGCATCCACTCCGGCAAAGCGCCCGAGAAAAACCTCGTCCCCCGAGGTCACCTGGACCTGGCGACCGACCAGGTCGCAGCTCGATTCCCAGGCCAGACGCACCGGATCAAAGCCCTGGTCGAGATAAACGCGGTAAAGGTCGTCCAGATGGCGATACAGGGCGCAGGCGACCTCCAGCCGCGACCAGTCGCGCCCCGCCGCCAGCGCCAGCGACGTGGCCGGATAACGCAGATTGGCCGGCAGCTGGTCCGCCTTCATGTTGATATTGAGCCCGATACCGATCACCACCGCCCGCACCCGATCCATATCGGCGAGCAGCTCGCTGAGGACCCCGGCGACCTTGGCGCCGCCCACCAGAACATCATTGGGCCACTTGACGCGGGCGCTCAAACCGCAGACCTCCTCGATAGCCCGCACCAGGGCCACGGCGGCGACAAAGGTCAGCTGGGGCGCCCGCCAGGGCGGTATGTCGGGACGGAGAATAATGGAGGTATAGAGATTGACGCCGGGGGGAGAGATCCAGCCGCGGCCGAGCCGCCCCTTGCCCGCCTGCTGGGCGTCGGCGATCAGGACGGTCCCTTCCTCGGCCCCCTCCTCGACCTGATGCAGGGCCTGAATATTGGTGGAATCGGTCTGGTCAAAACAGACGACCCGCTTGCCGACGGTCCGGCCGAAAAGGCGGGAACGAACCTGCTCCTCGCCCAGCCGGTCGGGTTCACTCACCAGCCGGTAGCCACGGTTGGGAACCGCTTCGATCTGATAGCCCAGGGCACGCAAAGCCTCCATCTGTTTCCAGACGGCCGCCCGGCTCATGCCGAGCGCGCGACTGATGGCCGCACCGGAAACATGCCCGTTTCCGGCGTCGCGCAACAGACGCAACAGATGTTGACGGACCTCGCTGGTCGGCAAACAGGACTCCCTGTAACACAGAAGGGAATCGGGGCGGCGCCCCTATCCCGTCTATTGAAACAGCATGGAAATATCGACCGCCCGGTATGAATGGGTCAGGGCACCGACCGAAATCAGGTCGACACCGGTCGCGGCGATATCGGCAACCGTTTCAAGATTCACCCCGCCGGAGGCCTCGAGCAGAGCCCGGCCGTCCACCAAAGCGACGGCCTCGCGCAGCTGTTCCAGGCTCATATTGTCCAGCAGAATGCAGTCGGCGCCCGCCTCCAGGGCCTGACGCACCTCATCCAGATTGGTGGTTTCAATCTCAATCTTCATCAGATGCGGCACCCGGGCGCGCGCCCGTTCAATCGCGGCGGCGATCCCTCCGGCCGCGGCGATGTGATTCTCCTTGATCAGAACACCGTCGTACAGCGCCGTGCGGTGGTTGCAGCCGCCGCCCACGCGCACGGCGTATTTTTCCACCGCCCGCAGCCCCGGAGTGGTTTTGCGCGTGTCGACGATCTTGGCCCGGGTCCCGGCCACGGCGTCGACAAAACGCCGCGTCAGGGTCGCGACCCCGCACATGCGCTGCAGCAGGTTCAGGGCAACGCGCTCCCCCTGCAGCAGCACCGCGGCTTCTCCCTTGATCCAGGCGAGCACATCACCCCGCGCCACCTTCTGGCCGTCCTGTTTCAGGGCTTCAAAGGCGACCCGGGGGTCAAGCTGAACGAACACCTCGCGCGCGACATCGATGCCCGCCAGAACGAAATCTTCCTTGGCGACCAGTTCGGCGCGCGCCTGGGTCCCCGGTTCAATGGTGGCCTGGGTGGTGATATCCCCCAGACCGATATCTTCATGCAGTGCCTGCTGCACCAGGCGGCGAATCTCGTGCATAGACTTCTCTCCGGCAAAGCTGCCCGCTGAAACCTCCGGCGGCCGCGCCCGCAATCGGGGCTAAGCCTTTGAAAACACTTTTTTATAGCACACGGCCGCACCCCCGACAAGGGAAAAGCCAAACGGCTTTTCCCTTTACATCTCCAGCGCTTGCAGCCAGAATAACCCACCCGAACCCTACAGACAGGAGGTCCGTCATGGCCCGGACATTTTTCCTTATCACCCTGGCGCTCACACTGCTGTCCGGCTGCGTGAGCAAATCGACCTACGAACAGCAGGTTGCCGCCTACAACGGCCTGCAAAACGACTACAACAGCCTGCAGCAGCGCTATCAGGATTTGAGCACCCAGTTCGAGCAGCTGCGCGACAAGCACGCCCGGCTGCAGGCCGACAACGAAGCCACCGGCCAGCGCCTGACCGCCTGCGAACAGGATCTCGAACGCGCGCGCCAGGACATGATCCGCCTTGAGCAGGTCCTGTCCGACCGCAGTGCCGAAGCCGGCCAGGCAATGGCCGAAATGCGCCGCAACATCGAAGAACTCGAAGCGGCCAAACGCGACCTCGAAGCCCAGCTGGAGCGGGAACGCATCGCCCGCGAGGCGCGCATCGCCAAAATGAAAAACACCTATGACGCGCTGGTGGGCAAACTGGAAGAGGAGATCAAGCGCGGCGAGATTACCATCTCCGAACTGCAGGGACGTCTGACCGTCAACATGGTCGAGCGCATCCTGTTCGATTCCGGCAGCGCCGAGATCAAACCCGGCGGCCTGAAGGTGCTCGCCCGGGTCGGAGAGATCCTGCGCAACGTGCAGGACAAGGACATCATGGTCGAAGGGCACACCGACAGCGTCCCCATCAGCAGCCGCCTGCGCGACCGCTTCCCGAGCAACTGGGAGCTTTCCAGCGCCCGTGCCGCCAGCGTCGTCCACTTTCTCCAGGACAAGGCCGGCATTCCCGGCGAGCGCCTCGCCATCGTCGGCTACGGCCCCTACCGTCCCGTGGCCGACAACGACACCCCCGAAGGGCGCGAACAGAACCGCCGCATCCAGATCGTGCTCGTACCGCCGGTTCAGAGCAAAATCGTGCAGCCGGTCAACTGACCCCGCCCGGCCTGCTGCAC
>CAZCUR010000077.1:0-11374 GCA_964501815.1 uncultured Geothermobacter sp. | reverse complement strand
TCCGGATTGGACTTGGCGCCAAAGGTTCCGCCGATAGCGACCCCATAGTTGGCGTCATTGAACAGCCGATAAACCCGTTTCTGGTTGCCAAAGCTCACTAGGTCGTAGACAGTGCCGGCTTTCAGACCAATACGACTTCTTATCTCATCGTCACTGAGAGAACCACCACCAGTTTTTTTAAAAGGTGCATTGGCCGTACACACCTTAACGGTCGGCGGTGCCGCCGTACTGTTGTAGCTGTTGAAGAACAGCGGCGGAAAGGCCGGCTCTCCCTTGATGATGGTGATCTCATCGTTGTCGTTGTCACTGTTGCTGACGGCGATGGAAGTCTGGTAGGTGTTGGCGCCGATGGTCAGAGGCGTGGTGAAGTTGCGGCCGACCATGTAGCCGGCCATCTTGATTTCGTCGGCGACAAAGGCCTTGATGCGCTCGGCCCGGTCATAGGTGTCGTTTTTGCTGATCTCACTCAGCCCCTGACGCTGAAAATCCCAGAAGGCGGGAAACATGAAGGCAGCCAGAACGGCCATGATGCCAAGGGTTATCAGCACCTCGATCATGCTGAAACCGGCCTGACCGGAGGCCGGAACCTTTGCGGGCCTATTCGATGACGATGGTATCGACGGCATAGCTGTAAGCCTGTCCTTTGTAGTTCCAGTTGACGGTGACCTGGCAGTCGAAACGCCGGTCGGCCACAACCTGGGTACAATCAATCGCGTAAGTGAAGCGGGGATCGAAGGTATCGACGGTGGTCCCGACATCGGGCACGTTCATGGCCGCGGTACTGTTGGGACGCCAGTTTTGACTGTGCAGCCACTCGATCCAGCGGTCGGCAACCCGGATCGCCTCGTTGCGCATGGCGTTGCGCTGATTGACATGCATGTTGGTAATCATCAATGGCAACGCCCCCAGTGAGACGATCAGAAAAATCACCATGGCGACCAACAGCTCCACCAGGGTGAACCCTGCCTGGTTCGGCAGAAAACCGGATGTGTGGTTTTTGGCTTTGTTCATGCACTCACCTCGTATCGGACGGCTGACTGCCTTTGCCGCCATCTCATCCTCTGGCAAACTTCGCGCCAATTCTGACACGCCCAAACCAACCCGTAACATCAACCAGTTAGACATCCCGTACGCCACAGCACTTCACCGTGCATGCAAACTTTGCACACACACCTATGCATTCTTTTCCGGATCTGCGTCGGTCAGCCCATAATCCTTGATCTTGTACATCAGGGCTCTCAGGCTGATCTCCAGAAGCTCGGCGGCCTTGGTGCGGTTGCCACCGGTAGCGCGCAGGGCCTTGGCAATATACTCCTTTTCGAGCCGGATGATGGCCTTTTTAAGCGAAAAATCTTCGCTTTCGTCCCGTGGCCTGCGCCGGATTTCCCAGGGCAAATCAGCACGCTGCAAAACATCGGCACGACAGAAAATAAGGGTTTTGGCCATGAAATTTTCCAGCTCGCGCACATTGCCCGGCCAATCGTAGCTGCAGAGCAGTTCGGCGGCATCCGGCGCCAGCCGCGGTGCCGGACGACCTTCGCGGGCGGCATGCACCTTTAGAAAATGGTCCGCCAGAAGCGGCACATCCTCAATGCGTTGCCGCAACGGCGGAAGCTTCAATTCGACAACCGCCAGCCGGTAGTAGAGGTCCTGCCGGAAGCGTCCCTCTGCCACGGCCCGGCTCAGGTCGGCACCGGTGGCGGCAATCACGCGCACATCCACCCGGTGGAATTTCGTGGCCCCGACCGGGCGCACCTCTTTTTCCTGAAGGACTCTGAGGAGTTTCGGCTGCAGTTCCAGAGGCAATTCGCCGATTTCATCGAGAAACAGGGTGCCTCCGTCCGCGGCACGAAACAGCCCTTCTCCGGCACGGTCGGCGCCGGTAAAGGCACCCCGAACATGGCCGAACAGTTCACTCTCGAGAAGATTCGGCGCCAGAGCGCTGCAGTTCACGGCAACAAAAGGTCTGTTCGCGCGTGGTCCGCGCTGATGCAGGGCCCGGGCGATCAGTTCCTTGCCGGTGCCGGTTTCTCCGAGAACAAGTGCCGGACTGTCGCTTCGGGCAACGCGATCGACCAACGCCATCAGCTCGCCCATCGCCTGGCTGCAATAGACGATCTCCCGCTCGCCCGGCAGATTCAGGCGCGCCTTGAGACTGGCATTCTCCCGCAGCAGATTGAGTCTTTCCTCGGCCTTGCGCAGGGTCAGCACCACTTCATCCGTTTTGAAGGGCTTGGAAATGTAGTCGTAGGCGCCCTTTTTCAAACATTCAATGGCGGTTTCGACGCTACCGTAGGCACTCATCATGATGACGGTCGTTTCCAGCTGTTCCGTTCGCAGCGCGTCGAGAAAAGCCATGCCGTCCATATCGGGCATGCGAATGTCACACAAGACCAGAGGGACCGGTTCGCTCCGCAGGGTATCAAGACCAGCGGCGGCCGAATCGGCCTCGGCGACCTCATAACCGGCCCTGGCAAGCACCATACGCAGCATGGTGCGCATGCCCTGATCGTCGTCGATAACGAGAACCCGCATCAGCCAACCTCCCCTGTCTGCAAAGGCAACAGGACGGTAAAGACGCTGCCTTGTCCCGGTTCACTGTCGATGGAGATCCGGCCGCCGCAATCTTCGACGATGCGGTGACAGATGCTCAAACCCAGTCCCCACCCCTGACCGGGCTGCTTGGTGGTGAAAAAGGGATCAAACACCCTGTCCAGGTTCTCGGCGGCAATGCCTTTACCGGTATCCTGGACCTCGATGTGCGCCAGGCCATCCATCTTGCCAAGGTGGATACGAATCTCTCCGGCATCTCCACAGGCATCCCGGGCGTTGAGCAGCAGATTGACGAGAACCTGCTGCAACCGGGAGGAGGAACAACCGACCGTCACACCACCATCCGGGAGCTCCGTCCGAACGGCGATCTTCCTGAAGGCGCCCTGATGCTCAAGCAGCTCCAGGGACTGGCGGACGACCGCCACGGCATCACAGGATTGCTCGCCCCGTTCAGGACGGGCGAATTCCAGCAGGTCGCGCAACAACCGGTCGATACGCTCCACCTCGCCCCGGGCGAAACCGACCACCTCCGTCAGCTCCCGCCGGTCGTGCAATTCCGCGGCCAACAGCTCCAGATACCCGGAGATGGCCCCAAGCGGGTTGCCGATCTCATGAGCCATCCCTGCCGCCAGGTGCCCCACCGAGGCCATGCGCTCGGAGCGCGCCATGGCCGCCCGAGCCTGTTCCATACGCTCCCGGGACTCGGCAAGAGCCGCCATCATGGCGTTGTACCTGTTCGCCAGCCGAACCAGCTCCCGGGGCCCATCGACCGCCACCGGCACAGAAGACTGCTGTTCGGGGACAAAGGTGGCAAACGCCCGCTCCAAAGTACGCAGGGGCCTGACAATTCTGCGCTCCAGCAACAGGGAAATCACGGCGATCCCAGCCACCCCATAGAGCACGGCCACCAGCAAAACAACGCCGCTCAGCCCGATGACCATGGAGCGGACCGAATCGAGGGAAAAATCGAGCTGCAACCAGCCGCCACGGTAGGGCCCCGAGGTGACAGGAACCGCAATATGGAAAACCGAAGGGCCGTCTGTGGCTGGCAGTGCACGCCAGGACAGGTAGGATTTCCTGCTGACCGGCTCGTTTCCGGCCGTCCCCGCCTCATGGATCAGCTCGACAAGGCCCGAACCGGCCACCCTTAACCCTTCAACGGAGACAAGCCGCCATCCGACCAGGCCATCCCAGTGTCCCAGCAGGGGCGCGATCCTGTCCTGGAGCAAAGGTTCCGCACTGCGCAGCTCTCCATCCGGAACAGCGATTTTCCCGGCCAGCTTCGCGGCGGTTCTGGCATAGTCCGTTACCTGGGCTTCCTTTTGCTCCAGCAACACCCGCTCGACCGTATCGACGACCAGAACCCAGGCGAGAAGAACCGCCGGCAGGACCGTCAGACAAAGCAGAAACAGAACTTCCCTGCGAATCCCGAACGAACGCACCTGGTATGTCTCGGCCCTGGTTTTCACCCTTGGTTCATGCAACGGAACAATTTGGTTGCGGCGCGGTCGTCCGCAACAACCTCTCTCCCAGTCTCCGTCCAATAATGAATTGCACCGACAAATGAAAACAATCTAGCAAAGATTGCCGGTCCGCACACACAATTTCTTCCCCATAATCCGCAACCCTAACAGAACCAGACATCCTGCGGGCCATTTGCAAGGTCCTGGCCGCATGCTAAGATGCTGCAAAATATGACAACCACACCAACGTATCTGCCAGGAGCATCACCCATGCCACGTACCCCTGTTGTCGATCAGGAATGCTGTATCGGTTGTGAAGTCTGTACCCAGATCTGCCCGGAGGTCTTCCGGATGGAGGGTGAAGAGGACGGGCACAGCCACGACCACGACCACCACGACCACAAATCGGAGGTCTACAATCCGACCGGGGCGCCGGAGGAAAAGATCGAGCAGGCCATGGACGCCTGCCCGGCGGCCTGTATCTACTGGGACGAGTGAACCGGCACCGCCTGCCCCTCCTTCCCGCGATTCTGGGGCTTGGGTGCCTGCTCCTTTGTGCCTGTGCGGGGACCCGAACCAGGCCGGTGGAGGCCGGGCCGAAAAAACTTTACGTCGATGCCAATCTCGGCTGCAGTGTGACCATCGCCGCGCAATGGCCCCGGCGCTTTGTCGCCGTCCCTCCGGGCGGCGCCGGGACCTACGCAGTCCGCTGGATGATCAAAACATCCGACGGAGGGCATACGGGCAGCCTGCTGGAATTGACCCGGCTGGCCCGGCCTTACCCCCAAAACGCCGAGGCCGCCCTGCAGCTGGTCAAGCGACAGTGGCCGGCTTTTGTTGTCACCGGCGTCGACGACCGGACCCCGGGGCGTATCGACCTTGTCGGCCATACAGCCCATCTGACCCTGGCGGTGCACCTGGCGGCGCTGGGGGAGCATTGGTTTGAATTGGTGCTGGCGGCGCCGCCCGAGCAGTTTGACCCGTTGCGTCGAAGTTTCGACCGGGTGGCCGAAAGCCTGGCCGCCCTGCCAAAGTGAGCGGAGGCACAGGTCGTTTGGAAGAGACCCTGCGACAGCTCTTTGCCTATCTGCCCGAAGGCGTCACCTACTACCTGCTCATCGGTCTGATCGCCTTCGGCGAATCGCTGGTGGGCATCGGCCTGCTGCTGCCCGGGAGCACTTTGTGCGTCTTCGCCGGTTTTCTCGCCCTGCACGGCAAGGGCTCCATTGTCATCCTGATTGCCGCAGCCGCCGTCGGTGCTTTCTGGGGGGATTTTCTCAGTTTTGTACTCGGGGCGCGGTTCGGCCCGGACCTGCTGGCGCACCGCTGGCTGAAAAAACGTCTGGACCTGGTGCGCAAGGCCGAAATCTTCTTTGCCGAACACGGCGGCAAGAGCGTCTTTTTCGGCAGATTCTTCGGCCCCATTCGCGGCTTTATCCCTTTTGTCGCCGGCGGGGCGGGCATGCGTCCGGCGGCTTTTCTCGGTTATGCCATCCTCAGCGCCGCCCTTTGGGGCCTCGCCTACCCCGGTCTGGGCTGGTTTGCCGGAGTCAGCTGGCAGAATGTCCAGCGCTGGACCGGCCGCTTCAGTCTGCTGATCCTGGCGGCGCTGGTGGTGACGGTGTTCTGGGTCAAGTGGCGCGGCCGGAAAAGCTGAATTTTCATTTTGATCATTCACCTCGTTCAAATCATTGACAACACGTGCCCTCATCCGTAGAGGAAGGTGACATGAGCCTGGCCCTGCTGGCGCCAACACCATAACCCGAATCTTCATTTGACTGTTTTTTTTGGCGATGGCAGACTTTTTCCGGGAGGACCTGACGGATGGATAGGGCAACCAGACAGCACCTGATAGACCGGTTAAAGCAGGTCGGCGTCGACAAGGTCATTCTGTTCGGCTCGCATGCTTCAGGGCGGGCCACAGAAGAGAGCGACATCGACCTTCTGGTTGTCACCGATGATGACTGCCTGCCGGAAAACTTTGCCGAAAAAAACCGGATTTACCTGCGCGTTGCCGAGGCTGTCACCGAATTGAAAAAACAGGTCCCTATTGACCTGATCGTGCATACGCGCGCCATGCATCGAAAATTTTTGGAGCTCGACAGTCAGTTCGCCAGAACCATCCGCCGTGAGGGGATTATTCTGTATGAAAAGACTCACTGAAGAATGGCTGCGAGCAGCCAGGGACGATCTGCAGGTTGCCGAGAAAATTCTGGACAGCCCGCAGCTGACCCACATGGCGGCCTTTCACGCCCAGCAGTGCGTGGAAAAGTCAAGGCCATGATGGAAGAACTGGACGTCCCGGTTCTGAAAACCCATGATGTGGTCACCCTTTACGGTCACATCGAACATAAACTTGACCAGACACTCGAGTTGACCCTGTTACAGACACTCGATGCTCTCTACATTGGATCCCGGTATCCCGGTGAACTCGGTCTGTTACCCGATGGCAAACCCTCCCTGCCTGAAGCGCGACAATTTATCGATTTCGCCCGCAAGGTCCATGATCTGATCACCCGGGCCGTCACCTCCACGACACCTTGAGAAGCAACGGAAAAATCCATGAGTACAATCCGCCTTCCCGCCGAATGGGAACCTCAGGACGGAGTCATGATCGCCTGGCCGCACCGCCAGACCGACTGGGCCGAGACCCTCGACGCCGTCACC
Source organism: uncultured Geothermobacter sp. (assembly GCA_964501815.1). GTDB lineage: Bacteria > Desulfobacterota > Desulfuromonadia > Desulfuromonadales > Geothermobacteraceae > Geothermobacter. The sequence continues at coordinate 4,691 of CAZCUR010000077.1, read as the reverse complement.
GCCGTCTATCTTCAACTGGCGCGGGCCGTCACCCGCTGTGAAAGGCTGCTGATAGCCACCCCCGAGCCGGAACCGGTGCGCCGACTGCTGCAGGATGAAGGCCTCGACCTGAAGCGCGTGATTCTTGCCGAGGTGCCGACCAACGACACCTGGTGCCGTGATTTCGGCCCGATAACGGTCCAGCGTGACGGCACCCCTGTGCTGCTCGATTTCGGCTTCAACGCCTGGGGCCTGAAGTTCGCCGCGGACCTGGACAACCAGGTGACGCGCCGACTGCACGCCCAGGGCGTCTTCGGCAAAACGCCGCTGGTCACCCAGGGGCTGGTTCTCGAAGGCGGCAGCCTTGAGAGCGACGGCGCCGGAACCCTGCTGACCACCAGCTGCTGCCTGCTCAGCCCGAACCGCAATCCCCACCTGAACCGGGATCAGATCGCGGCGCAGCTGACCGAACAGCTCGGCCTCCAACGCGTCCTGTGGCTGGAGCACGGCGAACTCGAAGGGGATGACACCGACGCCCACATCGACACCCTGGCGCGCTTCGCCCCCGACGACACCATCGTCTACCAGGGCTGCGACAACCCGGACGACTGTCATTTTGCCGCACTGCAGGCCATGGAGCAGGAACTGGCCGGGCTGCGCACCGCCGACGGCCGCCCCTACCGCCTGTTGCCCCTGCCCTGGCCGAAACCGGTTTATGATGGCAGCCGGCGGCTGCCGGCTACCTACGCCAATTATCTGGTCATCAACGGCGCGGTGCTGGTGCCGACCTACGGTGACGCGGTCGATCCCGCCGCTCTGGAGGTTATCGGCAGCGCCTATCCCGGTCGCGACATCATCGGTATCGACGCCCGGGCGCTCATCGCCCAGGGCGGCTCGATCCATTGCCTGACCATGCAACTGCCCCAAGGAGTGCTGCCATGAAGAAACTCAAGGTCGCCCTGATCCAGCAGAGCTGCCCTGCCGACCCGACCGCCGCCCGGGACAAGGCGCTGCAGGCGGTCGAACGCGCCGCCGCGGCCGGCGCGAAGCTGGTGGTGCTGCCGGAGCTGCATAACGGCCCCTATTTCTGCCAGCAGGAAGCGACGGAAAACTTCGATCTGGCCGAACCGATTCCCGGTCCGAGCACCGAACAGTTCGGCGCGCTGGCAGAGAAAGCCGGAATTGTCGTGGTCCTCTCCCTGTTCGAACGGCGTGCGCCGGGGCTGTATCACAACACCGCCGTCGTCATCGAACGGGACGGCTCCATTGCCGGGCGCTATCGCAAGATGCACATTCCGGACGATCCGGGCTTCTACGAGAAATTCCACTTCACGCCGGGCGATCTCGGCTTTGAGCCGATCGCTACCTCGGTGGGGCGGTTAGGGGTGCTGGTCTGCTGGGACCAGTGGTATCCCGAGGCGGCGCGCCTGATGGCCCTGGCGGGCGCCGAACTGCTCATTTACCCCACCGCCATCGGCTGGGATCCGCGCGACGATCAGGCGGAAAAGACCCGTCAGCTGCAGGCCTGGATCACCGTCCAGCGCGGCCACGCCATCGCCAACGGTCTGCCGCTGGTCGCGGTCAACCGCGTCGGCCACGAGCCGGACCCGGCCGGGCAGACTCCGGGCATCGATTTCTGGGGCCACAGCTTCGCCTGCGGGCCTCAAGGGGAGATTCTGTCGGGGGGGAATACCGCTGAAAAGGACCTGCTGGTGGAGATCGACCTGGAACGTTCGGAGCAGGTGCGGCGTATCTGGCCTTTTCTGCGCGACCGCCGTATCGACGCCTATCGCGACCTGCTCAGGCGTTTTCGCGACGCCTAGCCCGGGCTAGCCGACCGCGGTCTGCTGGCCGTTCGGAAAAAACTTGTCCTCCAGGGCGATTTCCAGCTGAGCCAGCACTGTCTCCTTCAGGCCCAGGCGCATGGCGGCCGGGGTGGTCGGCAGGACCAGTTCCGGATGGTGCCTCAAGGCCAGTCCGAGCTTGCGGCTGGTCATGTCCGCCAGCTGGACCAGGCTGATGAGCGCCGACTCGACCGGCGGATCATCGTGATGGTGATAGCGCACCACATCCGCGTACTCCTCGGGCAGCCCCCAGTGCTGCATCAGCCGGTAGCCCTGTTCCACATGCATGGTCACCAGCACCTCCATCACCAGCGCCTCGGAAAGCCTGATGCGCGCATCGGCCCGGGTAACATCCTCAAGCACCTTGAGCAGAAAGAGCTGGCCAATGTCGTGCATCAGGCCGGCGAGAAAAGCCTCCGGCATCAGCGCCTGATAGCCGGCATGACGCGCGAGCCAGTAGGAGCCCATGGCCGTGGCCAGGGCGTGCTTCCACAACTTTTCCATCAATATCTGCAGCCCTTTGATACGGCTTCGGTACAGCCCCCTCTGCGTCACCTGAACGGTCAGGCGCAACACCTCCCTGGCGCCGAGCCGTACCATGGCGTCACGGATGGTCACCACCTTCTTCAGGCCGCTGTAGAAACTGGAGTTGGCTTCCCTGAGCACTTCGCTCGCCAGTGCCTGGTCCCTGTTGATCAGGGCGGCACACTTATCGATATCGAAATCGTCCTGTCGCAGGGCGCGCTGCAACTGCAGGGCGGTCTTGTTGAAGACCGGCAGCTGCAAATCCTGGGACTGCAGCGCCTGCTGCACCCGGTTAAGCAAGGAATCGCCGCTCATTGTGTCTCTCCCAGCATGCGTCTGAGTTCCGGCAGGCTGCGCGGCTTGCCGAGCCGCGGCAGATGGCGCATCACCTCCTGCAGAGAAACCAGGCCCCTGGCAGCCTTGACCAGTCCATCCTCGAACAGGGTGACCAGGCCGCTGGTCTCCACACTGATGCGCCGGATTTCGTAGGAGGTCTTGCGCTGCAAAATGGCGTCCTTGACCTGTTCGTTGAGAATCAGCAGTTCGAAGATTCCCACCCGGCCGCGATGGCCGGTGAAACGGCAGCGCGGGCAGCCCCGCCCCGCCAGAAATTCGGCCCCGGCCAGTTCCTCCGGACGGTACCCCATGCGCCGCAATTCCACCGGCGTCACAACATGCGGCTCGGCGCAATCGGGGCAGACCTTGCGCAACAGCCGCTGGGCCAGCACACAAACCACGGTCGAACTGATGAGAAAGGCCTCGATCTCCATGTTCATCAGCCGCAACAGGCCGCCGATGCTGTCCTCGGTATGGAAGGTGGTCAGCACCTTGTGCCCGGTCAGAGCCGCCTGGATGGCCGTTTCAGCGGAAAAATGGTCGCGAATCTCCCCCAGAACGATGACGTCGGGGTCCTGACGCACAATGTGTCTTAAGGTTTCCTCGAAGGTGACACCGATCTTGGGGTTGATGGAGCACTGGGAAATGCCGTCGACGATGTACTCGACCGGATCCTCGGCGGTGATGATGCTGGTCTCCATGTCATTGAGATAGTTGACGCAGCCGTACAGGGTGGTGGTCTTGCCGCTGCCGGTCGGACCGGTGACAATCAGGACGCCGCTGGGCAGATCCAGAGCGTCGTAACGGAAGCGTTCCAGCATCTTCGGCGCCATGCCGATATCCTTCAGGTCGAGCAGCTCGCCCTTTTGATTCAGCAGACGCAGTACCACCTTTTCGCCATAAATGGTGACGTAAAAGGAAACACGCAAATCAAGGGTGCGCCCCGTACTCGGGCTCTCGAACAGGATGCGGCCGTCCTGGTGCCGCCTTTTTTCGGCGATATCGGCCCTGGCCATCACCTTCAGGCGGCTGACCATCGGCGCGGCGATGTCGAGGCTGTAGGTCTGGTACTGCAGCAGCACCCCGTCACAGCGGAACCGGACACGCAGCCGGTCCTTCATCGGCTCGATGTGAATATCGCTGGCCTTCTGGGCCACGGCCTCATCGAGCAGTTTGTTGATCAGACCGATGATGGTACGTTCGTCACAGGCGACCCGATCGGCGCTGCGGACTTTTTCAAAACGTTCAATCCAGGACGCAATCCCCCGCGCCGAGGCGATGGCCGGCTTGAAACTGCTGCCGAACAGTTCCCGTGCCGCCTTCAGGTCGTCCTGGTCCGAGGGGTCGGCAAAGGCAACAACCACCCCGTCCTCATCCTGCCGGACGGGAACAAACTTGTGCTTCTGGTAGAATTTGACCGGAGCGCGCGACAACAGGGCCCGGTCAAAGGTTTCGCTGTCCAGGTCAACGGAAGGGATACCGAGCTGGTAGGCAAGCACCTCGATGAAGCGGTGTTCCTCGATCAGGTGATCATCGACCAGAATTTCCCCCAGTCTTTTACGCCCTTGCAGCTCTTTCTGGCGCGCGAGGGCGTTCTGCAGGTCCTCGGCGCGCAGATAACCGAGTTCCACCAGCAAATCGCCCACACGCAGCCCGACCCGGTCCTTTTGCAAGGCGTTGCGCAAATCCTTTTCCGACAGGTATTCCAGGTCGTAAAGAACCTGCAGCAGAGTCTTCGGCGACGCCAGTTTGCCCTGCACCCGCCGGGCATACTGAAGCTGCCTGCTCGATACCAGTCTGTGTTTGACCAGAAAATCCGCCAGAACGTCAGAACTGCATCGAACCTGTGTTGGAGCGGCCACGGGTTTGGGTTGACCGGCCGAAGCGGACATAAAGCCTCCCAGACAGTTGGATTACCCATCCTTTCGACCGGCCGGCGGAAAAACTTAAAGCAAAAAGGGCCGTCTCCGACGAAATGGAGACGGCCCGGGACAGGCATCGGTTTCC
>CAZCUR010000076.1:0-11602 GCA_964501815.1 uncultured Geothermobacter sp. | reverse complement strand
ACATCGCAGACGACCAACGAGCCGGTCACCAATTCATGTCGGCGCCATTTTGTCCTGGCTGGAGGCCAATCCCGGGCTGCATTCGGCCGGAAGCATCCTGCAGGCCCTGGGGGGGCGGCGGCACGAACGCCGCAAGCTGCTCACCCTTTTGGCCGACATGGCCGACCGGGGCCTGCTGGAACGTCACAAGGGGGACCGGTACCGGCTGGCGCCGCGGAAAAAGAAGATCGGCATCCTGCAACGCCATGCCGACGGTTACGGCTTTGTGCGGGTCGAAGGGGAAGAGGGGGCGGACGTCTTTCTGCCGGCGCGCGAGCTGGACGGTGTCATGGATGGCGACCGGGTCGCTGTTCTCGCCTGGAAGGACAGCCGCGGGCGCTGGGAAGGCCGCCTGGAGCGGGTGCTGGAGCGTGCCCGAACCCAGGTGGTCGGTGTGTTTCATCCCGGCCGGAGGACCCATGTGGTTGTTCCCCTTGGCCATGACCATCTGGCGCCGGTGGAGGTGCCCCGGGGCGCGACCCGGCAGGCGCAGGCGGGGCAGGTGGTGGTGGTCGGGCTCACCGGCTATCCTGAGCGCGGTCGTCCCGCCGTCGGGCGGGTTGTCGACGTGCTGGGGGACGCTGATGACCCCAGGGTCGAAGTCGTGTCATGCGCCATTCGTTTTGGCCTGCCGCACCAGTTCCCTGCCGATGTTCTGGATGAGGCGGCGGCGATCCCCGACCGTGTTGACCCTGGGGATATTCACGACAGGCGTGATTTGCGGCATCTGCCCTTTGTCACCATCGACGGTGCCACGGCCAAAGATTTTGATGATGCGGTCCAGCTGGAGCAGACGTCCGGAGGATACCTGTTGCGCGTCGCCATCGCTGATGTCGGCCACTATGTCCGGCCGGGCAGTGCTCTTGATCGCGAGGCGCGCGAGCGCGGCACCAGCGTCTATTTTCCCGGAACATGTATTCCGATGCTGCCCGAGAGGCTGAGCAACGGCATCTGCAGTCTGAACCCGGATGAAGACCGGCTGGTACTGGTCGCCGAGCTGGCCTTCGACCTGAACGGCGACGAAACAGGCGCGGATGTCTATGCGGCGGTCATCCGCAGTCAGGCGCGTCTGACCTATACCCGGGTGCAGGAGCATCTGGACGGTGCCCGACTCGAGCTGCCTGCGGCAGAGCAGCTGCCGCTGATGGCGGCCCTTGCGGACAAGCTGCTGCAGCGTCGGCGCCGGGCCGGCAGCCTGGATCTCGACCTGCCTGAGGCCGATATTGTACTCGATTTGCGCGGACGGCCGGAGGCGATCCTGAAATCGGAGCGCCTTTTTTCCCATCGCATCATCGAGGAGTTTATGCTGGCCGCCAACCAGGCGGTGGCCCGCTTTCTGGAAGCCCAGGGGCGGCCCTTTCCGTGGCGCATCCATGAACCTCCCGCCGAAGATAAACTGCTGCAGTTGCAACACTATCTGGCGCATTTCGGCCTCGGCTTCAATCTGTCGGCCGACGGTGTCAGACCGGGCGATTTTGCCCCGTTGCTTGAGCAGGCGGATGCTGATCCGGCTTTGGCGCGCCTGGTCAACCAGAGCCTGCTGCGCGCCATGAAACAGGCACGCTACAGTGCGGAGAATGTCGGTCACTTCGGCCTGGCCATGGATCGCTATTGTCACTTTACTTCACCGATTCGCCGCTATCCGGATCTGCTGGTGCATCGCTCCCTGCGTCAGGTGCTTGGTTTGGACCCGTGCCTGGCCCTGCGTGACCTGGAGAGCCTCTGCCAGCAGGCCAGTGCCTGCGAACGTCGCGCCATGGATGCCGAGAGGGATATGGTGCTGCTGAAAAAATGCCAATATATGAGGCGTCATGTCGGCGAACGGTTCAACGGTGTTGTCAGCGGTGTCCGCCCCTTCGGCCTGTTTGTGGAGCTGGACGAGGTTTTTGTCGAGGGCATGGTTCACGTCAGCCGCATCGAGGATGACGTTTACTATTTTGATGAGGATTTGCAGCGTCTGGTCGGCTATAATCGCCACAGAATTTTCCAGACGGGTGACCGCGTGCGGGTTGTGGTGGAAAGGGTTGACCCGGAAACCCGCCGTATCGACTTTGTTCCTGCCGACTGACGGTTTATGGAAATCATTCGTGACCTGACAAAAAAGCCCGGTCAGCCGACGGTGGTCACCATCGGCAATTTCGATGGTGTTCATCTCGGCCACCGGGAGATTTTCCGCAGGGTGGTCAGTGAGGCGCGCCGGCTTCAGGCGCTGTCTGCGGTCGTAACCTTTCACCCTCATCCACTCAAGGTGCTGGCACCGGAACAGGCGCCGCGTCTGTTGAATACCCGGGAGGAAAAACGGCGTCTGATTGCCGCCTCCTGTATCGATCTTCTGGTCGAACTTCCCTTTGACCTCAAGCTGGCCGCCATGGAACCGGAAACCTTTGTCGCCGACATCCTGGTGAAGGGGCTTCAGGTGGCCAAGCTGATTGTTGGTCATGACTACGCCTTTGGACGCCGGCGCCGGGGAGATGTCCGGTTTTTGCGTGGAGCCGGGGCCAGGTACGGGTTTGAAGTGGAACAGCTGCCGCCCATTCGTTTTGGTGACCAGATTTTCAGTTCCACCCTGATCCGAAGGCGGCTTGGGGCCGGCGATGTCAGCGGGGTTGTAGAGCTGCTCGGCCGTCACTTTACTCTGGAGGGGCGGGTCATTCGCGGAGCCAGCCGTGGCCGCAAACTGGGGTTCCCCACGGCCAACCTTCTGACTGACAAGGAGATTCTGCCCCGCCCCGGGGTCTATGCGGTCAAGGTCAGGTATGGCGAGCATATGCTGGACGGCGTTATGAACATCGGCTTCAACCCGACTTTCGGGCTGGAACGTATTTCGCTCGAAGTTCATCTGCTCGATTTTGATGCAGATCTGTATGACCAGAGACTGAGGGTCTATTTTATCGACCGTTTGCGCGACGAGATGGTGTTCGGCTCGGGAGAGGAATTGGTGGCCCAGATTCGCCGTGATATCGATCGGGCACGCGCCATTCTCGCTTCCGCGCGGGTTATCGAATACCGCGAATATCTGGATTGTGGTTGTCCCGACAGCGGACAGCCTGTTTCGAAGGACCGCTAAAGCATGACCCGGATGACGTCGATGACAGGCCTGACCGGGCGCACCAGGGTCGTGGGTATTTTCGGTGACCCCGTTGCCCACTCCCTCTCACCGTTGATGCAGAATGAGGCGATGCGCCAGGCCGGGCTCGATGCCGTCTATGTCCCTTTCCACGTGACGGCCGGGCAACTGTCCCAGGCGGTTGCCGGCATTCGCGCCCTGGGACTTTTGGGCGTCAATGTAACCATTCCACACAAAGAGGCGGTTTTGCCTCTGCTTGATGAGGTGGCCGAGGACGCCGCCCGTATCGGCGCGGTCAACACCATTGTCAATCGTGAGGGTCGGTTGCTGGGGTTTAATACCGATGGTGCCGGGCTCGTGCGTTCTCTGCGGGAAGACCTTGATTTCGAGCCCGTCGGACGCCATGTCGTGCTGCTTGGTGCCGGCGGGGCCTGCCGGGCGGCTCTGTACGCCCTGGCTGAGGCCGGAGCACAGAGCCTGACCCTGGTCAACCGGACCCGTGCCAGAGCTGAAGAACTCAGGATACGCTTTCAGCCCCATTTTGCGGGCACACAGATTGCAGTAGCTCCCGCATGGCACGGCCTGACCGACCTGCTCCGGCAGGCGGACCTGCTGGTCAATACCACTTCTCTGGGGCTGAAGGGGGAGAGTCTTCCCGGCCTTGACTGGGCCGGGATGCCCAAACGGATCAGGGTTTATGACATGGTCTATCGCCCGGAAGAAACCCCTTTGGTCCGGCAGGCACGCGCGGCCGGGCTCAGGGCCGTGGATGGTCTGGGCATGCTTGCAGCTCAGGGTGAGCTGGCCTATGCCCACTGGTTTGGATGCGCTCCGCCATCCGGCGTCATGAAGCGCCGACTTTTGGCAGAAGTGGCTGAAATCAGAAGGGAGCTTCCTTGACTTGCCTTAAGGGGTTCTATAAGATGGCCGGGGCAAATCCGCTATTTTAACCGCGCGTGAGGGGGGCCGTTCCCAAACCATGACAAGTAATAGACTGGGCGAACTTCTGGTTCGCAACAATCTGATCAGTGATGACCAGCTGGCCAAGGCTCTCGAAGAGCAGAGAACCTCCGGTGGCCGACTTGGTGCCAGTCTGATCAAGCTTGGTTTTATCAAGGAAGAGGAACTCGCCGCCTTTCTTTCCCGCCAGTATGGCGTTCCCTCCATCAATCTGAATGAATTTGAAATCGATCCCTCCGTCATTCAGCTGATACCGGCTGATGTGGCGCAAAAATACATGATCGTTCCGGTCAATCGCGCCGGTGCCACACTCATTGTCGCCATGAGCGACCCTTCCAATATTTTCGCCATCGACGACATCAAGTTCATGACCGGCTACAACGTCGAGGTGGTGGTGGCGCCGGAGCAGTCGATCAAGGAGGCCATCGACAAATACTACGATCAGAGTGCTTCCTTCGATGAAGTGCTGGGCGATCTGGAGGATATCGACCTCGAGGTTGTCGATGATTCGGATGAGGTTGATGTCTCCGAGCTGGAAAAGGCGAGTGAGGACGCCCCGGTCGTCAAGCTGGTCAACCTGATTCTGACCGACGCCATCAAGCGTGGCGCTTCCGATATCCACATTGAGCCGTACGAAAAGACCTTCCGGGTGCGCTACCGTATCGACGGCGTCCTCTATGAGGTGATGAAACCGCCGATGAAGCTGAAAAACGCCATCACCTCGCGCATCAAGATTATGGCGGAGATGGATATCGCCGAACGGCGTCTGCCTCAGGACGGACGCATCAAGATCAAGCTGCCCGGCGGCCGTGACATGGACTACCGGGTTAACTGCCTGCCGACCCTGTTCGGGGAAAAGGTCTGCCTGCGGCTGCTCGACAAGTCGAACCTGCAGCTGGACATGACCAAGCTCGGTTACGAGGAGCAGGCCCTCAAGTGGTTCAAGGAGCAGATCCACAAGCCGTTCGGCATGGTCCTGGTTACCGGTCCGACGGGAAGTGGCAAGACCGTTTCTCTCTATTCGGCTCTGGCCGAACTGAACAAGACGACCGAAAATATCTCTACCGCCGAGGATCCGGTCGAGTTCAACTTTGCCGGCATCAACCAGGTGCAGATGCACGAGGAGATCGGCCTCAACTTCGCCACGGCTCTGCGCGCCTTCCTGCGCCAGGACCCTGATATCATCATGATCGGTGAGATCCGCGATTTTGAGACCGCCGAGATCGGCGTCAAGGCAGCGCTGACCGGACATCTGGTGCTTTCGACCCTGCATACCAACGACGCTCCCAGCACCATCAACCGCCTGCTCAATATGGGCATCGAACCTTTCCTGGTCGCCTCGGCCGTCAATCTGATTACCGCCCAGCGTCTCGGCCGGCGGGTCTGCCCCCAGTGCAAGGAACCCGAAGACATCCCCAAGGAGGCGCTGATTCAGGCCGGTCTTCCCGCCGACAAGGTCGACGATATCGTCTGCTACCGGGGCAAGGGATGCAGCCACTGCAACAATACCGGCTACAAGGGACGGGTCGGTATCTATCAGGTGATGCCGATGTTCGAGGAGATTCGCGAAATGGTTCTGGCCGGCGCCAACACCGCCGAGATCAAGCGTGAGTCGATGCGTCTCGGTGTCAAGACCATGCGCCAGGCGGCCCTGACCAAGCTGGAGGAGGGGATTTTGTCCTTCGAAGAGGTCCTGCGCTGTACGGTCGCCGACGATTAAACCCTGGAGACTCCCGCTGGAGCAGGTTGCGATGAGTGAAGAGAAGAAGGTCAGTATCCACCAGTTGCTCAAGACCATGGTCGAAGCCGGAGGTTCCGACCTGCATATCACCACCGGGACACCACCGCAGCTGCGCATTGACGGCCGTATGGTGCCGCTGAAACTGCCGCCTTTGCAGCCGGCGGATACCAAACAGCTCTGTTACAGCATCCTGACTGATGCCCAGAAGCGCAAATTTGAAGAAGAAAACGAACTCGACCTCTCTTTCGGTGTCAAGGGGCTGGCCCGTTTCCGCGGCAATATCTACATGCAGCGGGGGGCGCTGGCCGGCGCCTTTCGTCTGATCCCCTACAAGTTTCTCTCTTTTGAGGAACTCGGCCTGCCTCCGGTGGTCAACCAGATTGCCCAGCGGCCGCGGGGACTGGTGCTGGTGACCGGTCCGACCGGCAGCGGCAAGTCGACCACCTTGGCCTCCATTATCGACTACATCAACGAACACCGTCACGAGCACATCATTACCATCGAGGATCCGATCGAGTACCTGCACCCGCACAAAAAATGTGTGGTCAATCAGCGCGAGGTCGGCGCCGACACCCACAGCTTCAAAAAGGCTCTCAAATACATCCTGCGTCAGGACCCCGACATTGTCCTGCTGGGCGAGCTGCGCGACCTGGAGACCATCGAGGCCGCCCTGACCATTGCCGAGACCGGCCATCTCTGTTTCGCCACCTTGCATACCAACTCGGCGGTGCAGACCATCAACCGTATCGTCGATGTCTTCCCGCCCCATCAGCAGACGCAGGTGCGCACCCAGCTCTCCTTCGTGCTTGAGGGCGTGCTGAGCCAAACCCTGATTCCGCGTGCCGACGGCCGGGGGCGGGCCCTGGCGGTTGAGGTGATGGTGCCGAACATGGCCATTCGTGCCCTGATTCGGGATGACAAGGTGCATCAGATCTATTCCCAGATGCAGATGGGCCAGGAAAAGTACGGCATGCAGACCATGAACCAGTCGCTGTTCATGCTGTTTCACGAAAAGAAGATTTCTCTTGAGATGGCGATGACCCGTTCTCCGGATCCGGAAGAACTCAAGCAGATGATCGCCAATCCTTCCTCCGTGCTCAAGCGGGGGATCAAGGCAGGGACCGGCGCCAGGCCGACTGTCGCAAACTGATGAGGTGAGTTATGGCCAAATTCGCCTGGGAGGGTAAAAACCGCACCGGCAAGGTCCAGAAGGGGACCATGGAAGCTCCGGACGAGGCCGCGGTCATCGCGGCATTGCGCCGTCAGGGCATTATGCCGTCCTCCATCAAGGAGCGCGGCAAGGGCCTCGATATGGAGATCAACATCCCCGGGTTCGAGCCCAAGGTCACGACCAAGGACCTGGTCGTTTTTACCCGGCAGTTCGCCACCATGATTGACGCCGGCCTGCCGCTGGTGCAGTGCCTCGACATTCTCTCCCGGCAGCAGGACAACAAGACCTTCAAGAAAATCCTCACCGAGGTCAAGGAGAGCGTCGAACAGGGCAGCACCTTTGCTGACGCTTTGGCCAAACACCCCAAGGCGTTTGACGAACTCTACGTCAATCTGGTGGCTGCAGGTGAAGTCGGCGGTATCCTCGATACCATTCTCAACCGTCTGGCCGCCTACATTGAAAAGGCGATGAAGCTGAAAAAGCAGGTCAAAAGCGCCATGACCTATCCGGCCACCGTGGTCGGCATCGCCACCATCGTCGTCGCTGTCATTCTGATTTTCGTCATTCCGCAGTTCGAAAAGATGTTCCGCGACTTCGGCGGTGAGTTGCCGGCGCCAACCCAGTTTGTTATCAGTCTGAGCAATTTCGTCGTTGACTACGCGCTGGTGATTTTCATTGCCATTGTTGTGCTGATTTTTGCCATCAAAAAAATCTACGGCACCAAAAAGGGACGGGAAAAGATTGACGACTGGCTGCTCAAAGTCCCGGTCTTCGGCATCCTGATCCGCAAGGTCGCCGTGGCCAAATTCACCCGTACCCTCGGCACCATGATTTCCAGTGGGGTCCCCATCCTTGACGGTCTCGATATCGTTGCCAAGACCGCCGGGAACAGGACGGTGGAAAAAGCCATCTACCAGGTGCGTGCCAGTATCAGCGAGGGCAAGACCATCGCCGAGCCGCTGGAAAAATCGGGTGTCTTTCCGCCCATGGTTTGCCAGATGATTGCCGTCGGTGAGCAATCGGGCGCCATTGACACCATGCTCAACAAGATCGCCGACTTTTACGACGATGAGGTCGATGACGCCGTGGCCAACCTGACCTCGATGATGGAGCCGCTTCTGATGCTCTTTCTCGGCACCACTGTCGGCGGTCTGGTCATTGCCATGTACCTGCCGATCTTCAAGCTGGCCGGTACGGTCGGAGGCTGATCCGGTTTTCCCATGACGGCTGTTCCGCCTTCGGAACCTTCGATTCAACCGAGTCGCAGGCAGCTTTCCTGGTTTCTGCTGATTCGGCTGCTGGCCATCAGCATCTTTCTTGGCGGGGCCATCTTCTTCCAGTTTCGGGCCGAGGGTGTCCCCGCATCATCCCTGAACTATCTTTACGGTCTCATTGCCGTTGCCTACCTGCATGGACTTGCCTCTGCGGTCAGTCTGCCCCGGGTTGACAACCTGCGTTTTTTTGCCCTGACCCAGATCGTCTGGGACCTGATTTTCTGCCTGTTTCTCATCTACTTTACCGGGGGAACCGACAGCCTTTTCTCCTTCAGTCTGGTCTTTGTCATCATTGCCAGCAGTGTCTTCTTTGACGGCCGCCGCATTCTGCTGACGGCCGCCCTGGCCGCCATCCTGTACGGTGCCCTGATTGACCTGCAGTATTTCGGTCATCTGCCGGTCCTTCCCGGTGTGCCGCCTGCTGACACCATAGGCTGGCGTGAGGCCTTTTACGCCGTCTTTGTCCATGTCACCGGTTTTCTGCTGACCGCGCTTTTGTGCGCTGCTCTGGCCGAGCGCTGGCGTCGCAGTGAGCAGGCGTTGTTGGAACAGCGCATCGACTATGACGAGCTGGAATCGCTCAATCGCGTCATTCTCGAAAACATCAGCAGCGGCTTGATGATTATCAATCAGCTTGGCCGCATCCGCTCCTTTAACCGGGCTGCCGAGCAGATAACCGGCTACACCCTGGAGGCGGTCTACAATCGCGATGTGCGCCAGCTTTTCCCGGAGTTTGACGTTTATTCCGACGCCGGTATGCACGCACGGCAGCGTGCCGAAGCCGTTGTTCGCACCGCCCAGGGAGAAGACAGGATTCTCGGTTTTGCCGCCACCCCCATTCAGGATCCCCAGGGCAGGGATGTCGGCCTTTTGGTCTCCTTTCAGGACCTGACGCGCATCAAGCAGATGGAAGAGGATTTGCGCCGGGCCGACCGCCTTGCCGCCGTCGGGCGTCTGGCCTCGGCCATGGCCCATGAAATCCGCAATCCGCTCGCCTCTATCAGCGGTTCGGTTCAGTTGCTCATGGAAGGGGCCCACGTTACCGACGAGGACCGGAGACTGATGAGCATCGTTGTGCGCGAAGCCGACCGGCTGAGTGCCCTTTTAACCGAGTTTCTTGCCTATGCCCGGCCGCGCAAGCCGCAACTGGAAAATTGCGACATGGGCAAACTTGCCGGGGAGGTGATCCAGGCATGCGGCGGTGATGCCCGGTTCGACAAGGTACGCATGGACGTGTGCATTCCGGATGGTGTTGGTATGCTGGTCGACCATGACCAGGTGCGACAGTCTCTGTGGGACCTTTTGATCAATGCCGCCGAGGCCATGGAAGGGGAAGGGCGGATCCGGATAACCCTGGTCCCCGAAACGGGTGACCTTTTGGTCGAAGACAGCGGACCCGGTATTCCACCGGACCAGCGTGAGAGGATTTTCGAGCCTTTTTTTACCACCAAGACTGGTGGAACCGGTCTGGGGTTGGCAACCGTACACAGCATCATCGAAGGCCACGGCGGGCATGTCGCCATCGAGACCGGCGAACTGGGCGGCGCCTGTTTCCGTCTGCATTTCGGTCCTGACGCTGTCTTGAAATCACGATGAAATAGGGCTAAGCTGGCCAGCGCTATTGTTGGCTCGGGGCCGGGAGAACAGATTTTGAGTGAACCATCCTATCGCATTCTGATTATTGACGATGAGGAAAGCCTGCGTGAGTTTCTGGGCATCATGCTCACGCGCGAGGGCTACGAGGTCGAAACGGCCGCGGACGGCGGCCAGGGTGTGGAGCGTCTGCGCCAGTCGGACTTCGATCTGGTCATCACCGACATCCAGATGCCGCGCGTTGACGGGTTCGGGGTGCTCAGGCACGTGCTGGAACGAGCCCCCGACACCGTGGTGATTATGATTACCGCCTTTTCCTCCACCGAACAGGCGGTTGAGGCGATGAAGCTGGGCGCCTACGACTACATCACCAAACCTTTCAAGAACGACGAAATCCGTCTGATTGTCAAAAACGCCCTGGAACGGCGCGACTTAAGACGGGAAAACCGCAAACTGCGCCAGCAGCTCAGCGATCGCTTTTCGTTCCACAACCTGATCGGCAAGAGCAAGGCGATGCAGCAGGTTTTCGACCTGGTGGAGAAGGTCGCAGCCAGTCGGGTCAATGTGCTGATCACCGGCGAAAGCGGCACCGGCAAGGAGATGGTCGCGCGCGCCATTCACTTCAGCGGCGACCGTGCCAACGAACCTTTTGTGCCCATCAACTGTGGCGCCATCCCCGAAAACCTGCTGGAAAGCGAACTGTTCGGCCACGAGCGCGGCTCCTTTACCGGGGCCACCCAGCGCAAGGAAGGCCTGTTCGAGGTGGCCGCCGGGGGAACCATCTTTCTTGACGAGATCGGTGAGTTGCCGCAGATGATGCAGGTCAAACTTTTGCGCGTGCTGCAGGATCGCGAGATCCGCCGGGTCGGCGGTACCAAGAATATCCCGGTCGATGTACGCGTCATTGCCGCGACCAACAAGGACCTTGAAAGCGAGGTCAGCGAGGGGCGTTTTCGCGAGGACCTGTTCTATCGACTCAATGTCATTCGCATCGATCTGCCGCCCCTGCGCCGCCGGCGTGAGGATATCCCTCTTTTGATCAATCACTTTTTTGAAAAATATACCGGGCGGCCCATGCCGCAAATCGACGACGAGGCGATGCGGCGTATGCTCGACTATTCCTGGCCCGGCAATATCCGCGAGCTGGAAAATGTGGTCGAGCGTTGTACCGTTCTCGGTACCGGTGATGGGCCGGTTGGCTGTGACTGCCTGCCGGAACAGATGCTGCGCACCGGTCCTGCTGTGGCGGGCGGTTTGACCGAAATCCCTGAAAACGGCCTTGATCTGGAAGCCTATCTGGCCGACATTGAAAAGGATATTCTGCTCAAGGCCCTCGACCGTACCGGCGGTGTTCGTAAAAAGGCGGCCGAACTTCTGGGTATCTCTTTTCGCTCCATCCGCTACCGGCTGGCCAAGTTCGGCCTCGGTGACGACGACGAAACCGACGGTGACGATTAAGCGCAATGGCAGTGACAGGGATGGTCACCCAAACGGAGAAGAGGGCGGCGTGCCTGAGCCCGGTCCGGAGAAAACTTAGTAAAAAAAAGACCTTGGAGATTCGAATTAGCCCTTGCAAACCTGGCATTGACCTTGCTATCTTGCAGGGCAACCAAACGGTGCTAAACTTTCGGCCGGCATTGGCCGATGAAATCGAAACGGGACAGAAAGCAACCCAGATCCTCACAAGGGATTCACAAACCAACCAAGGAAAGGAGAAGGAACATGCTCAAAAAGTTCCGCAAGAACCAGAAGGGTTT
>CAZCUR010000075.1:0-12162 GCA_964501815.1 uncultured Geothermobacter sp. | reverse complement strand
CCTCCCCTACCCGACAATCTCCTCCCGGGTAAAGACCGCCTTGAGGGTCATGCCGGCGGCGGTGATGTTCTCCTGCGCGCCTTCCTGGCGATCGACCAGGGTGACGATACCGAGCACGTCGAGCCCTTCCTCGCGGGCACGCTCGACCGCCTTCATCGACGAGCCGCCGGTGGTGGTGACATCCTCGACAATGACGACCCTGGAGCCGGGCGGCAGGTTCTTGCGCCCTTCGAGCCACTGGCCGGTGCCGTGCCCCTTGGGCTCCTTGCGGATGATGAAGGCATGCACCGGTTCCCCTTCGAGCTGTGCGGCAATGGAGGTGGCAGTGGCGATGGGATCGGCGCCCAGGGTCAGGCCGCCGACGCCGTCGACAGGACCGAACTCCTTGACTTTTTCCCAAAAGGCCTTGCCGACCAGCAGCCCGCCTTTGGCGTGCAGGGTGGTCTGCTTGCCGTCAAAGTAGAAGTTGCTCTTGCGCCCCGAAGCAAGGGTGACTTCCCGCTCCTCGTAGGACAGGTCGCGAATAATGGCCATCAGTTCACTGCGTTCGGCTTCGGTCATCCTGAATCTCTCTCCTTGCAAATGGAATTGTTTTCATCACAGGGTCACAAACCGCGGGAAAAATCAATCCCCCCATGAACCAAAGAGGCGAAAGGTCGAACTTCACCCCCATCCCGGCCTTCCCCCTTCGAGGGAGAAGGAGCCTTCAAGGCAGCCAGGCCTGCAGACCGGACTAGAACAGTCCCAGTTGGCTGTCTCCCTTCAGGCGCGGGAACTTGACCGGGTAGTTGCCGGTGAAGCAGGCGTCGCAGTAGTGACCCGGCTCACCATTGGGCACACCGGCCGCCTTGCGCATCCCTTCGAAACTGAGATAGCCGAGGGTGTCGGCGGTGATATAGCGGTTGATCTCCTCGATGGAGTGAGACGAGGCGATCAGCTCCTTGCGCGTCGGCGTGTCGATACCGTAGTAGCACGGGAAGCAGGTCGGCGGGCTGGAGATGCGCACATGGATCTCCTTCGCGCCTGCGGCACGGATCATCTTGATCAGTTTGCGCGCCGTGGTGCCGCGCACGATGGAGTCGTCGACCACCACGACCCGTTTGCCCTGGATCACCTCGCGCACCGGGTTGAGCTTGATCTTGACGCCGAAATGACGGATCGACTGGGCCGGTTCAATAAAGGTCCGGCCGATGTAGTGATTGCGAATCAGGCCGAGCTGAAACGGCAACCCGGACTCCTCGGCGTAACCGATGGCGGCGGGAACACCCGAATCGGGGATGGGAATGACCACATCGGCTTCGACCGCGTGTTCGCGCGCCAGCACCCGGCCGAATTCCTTGCGGGCCTCGTAGACCTGCTGGCCGAAGATGGTGCTGTCGGGGCGGGCGAAGTAGATGTGTTCGAAGATGCACGGGGTCGGGTTGACATTGTCGAACGGCTTGTAGCTGGTCAGCCCGTTCTTGTCGACCACGATCATCTCGCCCGGCTCGATTTCGCGCACGAATTCGGCCTCGATCAGGTCGAAGGCGCAGGTTTCCGAGGCGACCACCCAGGCGTCGTCGAGCCGGCCGAGCACCAGCGGCCGGAAGCCGTTGGGATCTCGCACCGCCACCAGGCGGGTCTCGGTGAGAAACACCAGGCAGTAAGCTCCCTTGAGCCCGGTGAGAGCCTCAACCACACGATCGGCCAGGGTTTCCGCCCTGGCCTTGGCGATACGGTGGACAATCACCTCGGTATCGGCGGTGGTGGAGAAGATGCTGCCTTCCTGCTCCAGCTCGTTACGCACCTCCTGGGCGTTGACCAGGTTGCCGTTGTGGGCCACGGCGATGCTGCCGCGGTGGTAATCGACCATGATCGGCTGGATGTTCTTGGCGTCGCTGCCGCCGGCGGTCGAATAGCGCACGTGGCCTATGGCGCTGTGCCCGGGCAGCCGGGTGAAAACGTCCGGGTCACGAAAAACGTCGGCCACCAGACCCATTTTTTTGTAACAAGTCAGGTTGTGGCCGTCGGAGGCGACAATGCCGCAGCTTTCCTGGCCGCGATGCTGAAGTGCATAAAGGCCAAGATAGGTCAGATTGGCCGCTTCAGGGTGACCGAAGATGCCGAACACCCCGCATTCATCATGAAACCTGTCGTCCATGCAAACCTCTCGAAACAGGTTAAAGCCTGGGCTTCAACCGGCTGTCAAAGCACGTTTTTTCGGATAAAGTCAATGGCGTTGCGGTAGAGCAGCAGACCCATCCCCTCTTCCGGCAGCTCCTCACGGGTCCAGCGCGGATGGTGGGTCCGGTGGATGTAGGCTTCCGGATGAGGCATCAGACCGAACAGCCGGCCGGTCGGATCGCAAAGCCCGGCGATGGCATGGACCGAGCCGTTGGGATTGTCCGGATAGTTCATGGTCGGCCGGTAATCGGCGTCAGCGTAACGCAGGCAGGCCAGATGCGCTTCCTCAATACGAGCGAGCACACTGTCATCCGCGGGGACGAATTTGCCTTCACCGTGACGCACCGGCAGGTAGATGCCGTCAAGCCCGCGCGTGTAGACGCAGGGGGAATCCGGGTCGACTGCCAGGTAGCACCAGCGATCCTCGAACCGGCCCGAGTCGTTGAAGGTCAGCGTCGTGCGCTGCTGCATCAGTTCGCCCTCAAAGGCGGGCAGCAGCCCCAGTTTGACCATAAGCTGGAAGCCGTTGCAGACCCCCATGATCAGCTTGCCGTCAGCAACAAAGGTGCGCAGTTGCTCAGCCATGGACGGGCCGCCTGCGACCGGAGCGTGCCTGAAGCGGTTGGCCCCCGCCTTGGCGCTGCCGAGGTCGTCACCATCGAGAAAACCGCCGGCCAGGTTGAGGAAATGATAATCGGCCAGACGCGCCCGGCCGGTCAGAAACTCGGCGATATGGACGATGTCGACCACATCGGCGCCGGCCTGTTTGCAGGCGAAGGCGACTTCCCGTTCACAGTTGGTGCCGTTGCCGGCGATCACGACTGCCTTGACCTGTCCTGCCATGTTACAGCCCCCTGAGCGTCGCCTGCCAGGCTTCCTTGAGCTCGGCCAGGCCCTTGTCGATGAGAATCTTTCCGCCTTGAGCCACCTGCAAAGCCGGCGTGTCGACCACTTCGCCGATCAGGCTGCAGTCCGTGCCGGCAAACAGACTCTCAAAGCTCTGCCGGTGCTGCTGCGGCACGGTCACCAGCAGGCGGCTCTGGCTTTCCGAGAAGAGCAGCAGATCGGCTCGCAGCTTCCCATCGGTAGCCACGGCGTCGAGGTCGGCGCGGATGCCGAAACCGCCGGCAAAGGCCTTCTCCGCCAACGCGACACCAAGGCCGCCGTCCGACAGGTCATGACAGCTGGCCACCAGTCCGGCCTCCACCGCCTGCAGGTAACGGCTGTAGAGGTCGAAGGCGTAGGCGGCGTCGACCCTGGGCACGTTGGCGCCCAGATAGCCGAGGTGATCGTAGTATTCCGAGGCGCCCAGTTCGTTGCGGGTGATGCCGAGCAGGTAGACCAGGTGCCCCGGCTTCTTCACGTCCATGGTGACCGCCTTGCGCACATCCTGAATCTTTCCGATCACCGAAAAGAGGACCGTCGGCGGGATGGAGATCTTGGTGTCGCCGATCTGGTAGTCATTCTTCATCGAGTCCTTGCCCGAGATCAGCGGCACGCCGAAGGCGACGCAGTAGTCGTAAAGAGCCTTGTTGGCACGCACCAGCTGGGCGGCCTTGTAGGCTCCGTCGGGCGTCTTCTCGCTTTCGACCGGGTCGCACCAGCAGAAGTTGTCCAGACCGGCGACATGGCGGATATCGCCGCCGACCGCGACGTAGTTGCGCAGCCCCTCATCAATGGCGCAGGCCATCATGTGGTAGGTATCGATGTCGCTGTAGCGCGGACAGATGCCGTGGGAGACGACCACGCCCTCGAAGGAATCGAGCAGCGGCCGGTAGACGGCGGCATCGGACGGTCCGTCGTTGGCCACGCCGGTCAGCGGCTTGACCACGGTACCGGCCTGCACCTCGTGATCGTAGCGCCGCACCACCGTCTCCTTGGAGCAGATATTCAGACGGCCGAGCATCTGCTCGAGCATGCCGCCGAGATCCTCGGGGGCGTCGAAATCCGGTTCGGTATGCCCCTTCTCCTCCCAGCGCGCCGGGATGACCATCTGCGGCACGCCGTCGTGCAGAAACTCCATCGACAGCCGGGCCACGGTTTTGCCGTTGTAGAGGCAATGAAAGTATCCCGAGTCGGTAAAGACGCCCAGATCGGTCGCCTCGACGTCCATCTCTTTGGCCAGCTGCAGAAACTCCTCCAGCTTTTCGGGCGGCACAGCCAGGGTCATGCGCTCCTGGGCCTCGGAAATCAGGATCTCCCAGGGCTGCAGGCCCGGGTACTTGAGCGGCGCCCGGTCGAGGTGCAGCTCGAAGCCGCCGGTATCCTCGGCCATCTCGCCGACCGAGCTGGACAGGCCGCCGGCGCCGTTGTCGGTTATGGAGTTGTACAGGCCGCGCTCGCGGGCGACGGCGAGGAAATCGAACATCTTGCGCTGGGTGATCGGATCACCGATCTGCACGGCGGTCACCGGCGAGTCCTCGTGCAGTTCCTCGGAGGAGAAGGTGGCGCCGTGAATGCCGTCCTTGCCGATACGGCCACCGGTCATGATGATATGGTCCCCGACCTGGGCCTTCTTCTCGTGGCTCGGGCGACCGTTGATGGACGCGGGCATGATGCCGGCGGTGCCGCAGTAGACCAGCGGTTTGCCGGCAAAACGATCGTCAAAGACGATACTGCCGTTGATGGTGGGAATACCGCTCTTGTTGCCGCCGTGCTCGACCCCTTCGACCACCCCTTCAAAGATGCGCCGGGGATGGAGCAGCCGTTTCGGCAGCGGTTTGTCGTAGAAAGGCGAAGCGAAGCAGAAGACGTCGGTGTTGAAAATCAGTCTGGCTCCCAGACCGGTTCCGGCGCCGTCACGGTTGACGCCGACGATGCCGGTCAGGGCTCCGCCGTAGGGGTCGAGGGCACTGGGGGAATTGTGGGTTTCGACCTTGAAACAAAGACTCCAGTCGTCGTTGAAGCGAATCACTCCGGCGTTGTCCTTGAAAACCGACAGGCAGATATCCTTGTCGCCCATGCGGGCGCGGACCTCACGGGTGGCGCCGACAATAAAGGTTTTGAACAGGGAGTCGATCTCCTCCCGCCCCCCCTGCCCGTCCTCATATTCGATACGGGCGGAGAAGATCTTGTGCTTGCAGTGTTCGCTCCAGGTCTGGGCCAGGGCCTCGAGTTCCACATCGGTCAGACCGGCCTCAAGCCCGTATTTCCGGCGTTCAGCCACCACCTCGGGGTCGGCCGCGTAGGTCTGGATGCGCTTCATCTCTTCAAGGTTGAGAGCCAGCATCCCCTCACGGCTGATGCGCATCAGCTCCTCGTCACTGACATCGAGGTCAATGGTGCGCACCGTCGGTTCGGCATCAAGTCCGCCGACTTTGGGCACATGGACGGGAACCCCGTGCTCCCGGTCGAACTCTTGGGCGGTATAGATATCCCAGCGCTGAATCAGGCCATTGGCCAGCAGATCGGCGGCAATGGTTTCAGCCTGTTCCTTGTCGACATCCCCCTTGATCAGGTACTGGGTTGACGTGTAGACCGCTTCCCCCTCGGCAAAGGTCCGACCGGTCAGGTACTGAATGGCCTCCCTGGCGGTGCGGCCGACATTGTCGGTCACGCCGGGACGAAAGCCGACCTCGATGAGCACATCGAAATCCCGGGCCAAAGGTCGATTGATCGCCGTTTCCTGAATCACCGGATCGCTCAGGGGACCGGCTGCGGCCGCCTCAACCTCATCAGCGCTCAGGGCGGCGTCAATGGTATAGACATCCAGGGTCCGTACCGAGGTCACCTCGATGCCGAGAAACCGCTTCAGGTTCTCGCGCACCGTCTCCCCGCGGGCATCCCTGACATCGTCCTTAAGCCCGACGACGACTCTCCAGGCCATAGCTAAAGCTCCTTTCGGGTTCAGTCCGCCGAACTGTCTGCAGCGCCGCCGAAGACCCGGTCAAAAATGGTGTCGACATGCTTGAGATGGTAATTCAGGTCAAAAGATTCCCGAATCTTCTCCTCCCCCAGAGCATCGACGACCTCTTTGTCCGCGAGCAGTTCAGCAAGAAAATCGGCGCCCTGTTCCCAGACCTTCATGGCGTTGCGCTGCACCATTCGGTAAGCCTGTTCGCGTGAAATACCGGCCTGGGTCAGGTCGAGCAGAATCTTCTGCGAAAAGACCAGCCCGCGCATCTTGTTCAGGTTGGTGAGCATGTTGTCCGGGTAGACAACCAGGTTTTTGATCAGGCCGTTGAGCCGGCGCAGGGAAAAATCGAGCGCCACGGTGGCATCCGGAGCGATGTAGCGTTCCACCGAAGAATGGGAAATGTCGCGCTCGTGCCAGAGG
The DNA here is from genome assembly GCA_964501815.1 of uncultured Geothermobacter sp. Taxonomy (GTDB): domain Bacteria; phylum Desulfobacterota; class Desulfuromonadia; order Desulfuromonadales; family Geothermobacteraceae; genus Geothermobacter. Next base: position 5,723 of record CAZCUR010000075.1, on the reverse strand, counting down.
GCGACATTTTCCATAGCCGGAATGCACAGGCTGCGGATATAACGCGCCTGGCCGGTCAGGTTTTCGGACAAAATCGGGTTGCGCTTGTGCGGCATGGCGCTGGAGCCTTTCTGCCCCTTGCTGAAATACTCCTCGGCCTCGAGTACCTCGGTGCGCTGCAGGTGCCGGATTTCAACGGCGATGCGCTCCATGGACGAGGCGATAATGGCCAGGGTGCAGAAGAACTCGGCATGCCGGTCACGCGGAATCACCTGGGTGGAAACCGGTTCCGGGTCGAGGCCGAGCTTTTCGCAGACATAGGCCTCGACACTCGGATCGATGTTGGCGAAGGTTCCGACCGCACCGGATATCGCACCGGTGGCTATGGTTCTGCGGGCCGACTTGAGCCGGCGCCGGTTGCGGTCCATCTCGGCATACCAGCTGGCCAGCTTCAGCCCGAAAGTAATCGGCTCGGCGTGAATACCGTGAGACCGTCCCATACAGACAGTGAATTTATGTTCCATGGCCCGCTCACGAATGGAGTCACAGACCATGTCCAGATCGTTGAGAAGCTCATCGGCCGCCTGCACCAGCTGGACCGACAGACAGGTGTCAAGCACGTCCGAAGAGGTCATCCCCTGGTGGATAAACCGCGCCTCGGGACCGACAAACTCGGCGACGGAGGTCAGAAAGGCGATGACATCGTGCTTGACTTCTGCTTCGATGGCATCGATACGCTCGATATCGAAATGTCCCTTTTCGCGAATCACCTTGACGGCTTCCTGAGGGATGATGCCCAGGTTGGCCATCTGTTCACAGGCCAGGGTTTCGATTTCGAGCCAGATGCGAAAGCGGTTCTCGGGCTCCCAGATGCGGGCCATTTCAGGTCGGGTGTAACGGGGGATCATTGTCGGGCTGTCTCCTGCGTGTTTCTGGAAAGTTTGTAACCAGGCCGCCGGTCACGCCTGCAGATTCAGACAGACACTCGGCCTGTCCTGCCAGCCAATGTGCAGCTGGGGCTGACAGACTGTCTGTCCGTTCAGAACGTTCTGGACGGCCCTGCGGGCATGGTCGGGGGTGTTGTTCGTTTCACTCAAATGCGCCAGAAAAACCGCATCAAGTCCATCCCAGAGCAAATCGGCCAACAGTTCGGCACCATCCTCATTGGACAGGTGCCCATGCCGGCTGCGGATGCGCTGTTTGAGAGGCCAGGGGTATGGACCGTCACGCAGCAAATCGGGATCATGGTTGGTTTCCAGCACCAGAACCCGGCAGCCTTGGTAACTCTGGCGGACCAGCCGGGTGGCAATACCCAGGTCGGTGGCAATGCCAACCTTTCCCGCGGGCGTTTCGATGATGAAACCGACCGGATCGGCGGCATCATGGGTTACCGGCACGGTAACGACCTGCAGTTCACCGATTTGAAAAACGGCGCCGGCGTCGAATTCCTTCAGGTTGTCCAGCCGCCCCGGATTGGGCAGCGCGTCGAGAGTGCGATGGTGGATGTGAACCGGCAGACCATAACGCCGGGCCATGGGACCCAGGCCGCGGCAATGATCCTGGTGTTCGTGCGTCACCAGCAGAGCGTCAAGATTTTCGCCATCGACGCCAATACTGTCCAGCCGGGCAGCAAGCTCACGGGCGGAAAGCCCGGCGTCAACCAGCAGACGGGTTCCCGCGGCTTCAATGTAAATGGCATTTCCCTTGCTGCCGCTGGCCAAAAGGCAGACCCGCAAAACTCACTCCTCGACTGGTTGACAGGCGCGCCCTTTATACCGGAAATACCCCGCCACCGCAAGCCTCATGCTCTCTGTTTTCGGGTATTTTTTCTCCTGTTTTTTCCTGACTTTTTTGACCCTGCGGACCCGGTGGTGAATGAGGCTAAACCATCCAGGCGGCCCTACCGAGTTAATTACCAACCAACTGGTTGAAATTTCACCCCGATTGGATACATTGGAGCCATTAAAGCTTTTCGGTGAAAACAGGACCAAACATCAACCGACACCATTGTGGGAGGACACCAAATGCCGGCAAAGATTGCCATCAACGGATTCGGACGTATCGGACGCAACGTTTTGCGAGCCGGGATCGGCAACCCCGATCTTGAGTTCGTCGCCATCAATGACCTGACCGACTCCGCAACGCTTGCCCACCTGCTGAAGTACGATTCGGTCCACGGCCGGTTCGACCATGACATTCGGGCGGAAGATGATGCCATCCTGGTCGATGGCCGTCCGATTCGTGTCTGTTCGGAAAAGGACCCGGCGTCCCTGCCGTGGAAAGAACTGGGCATCGACATCGTCATCGAATCGACCGGCCGGTTCACCAAACGGGCCGACGCGGCAAAGCACCTTGAGGCCGGTGCATCAAGGGTGGTAATCAGCGCCCCCGGCAAGGAGGTCGACGGCACCTTCTGCATGGGTGTCAACCACCAGGATTACGATCCGGCCAGGCATATTGTTGTCTCCAACGCTTCCTGCACCACCAACTGTCTGGCCCCGGTCGCCAAGGTCCTCAACGACAGTTTCGGCATCCGCAGGGGGATGATGACGACGGTGCATTCCTACACCAACGACCAGCGCATTCTCGACCTGCCCCACAAGGATCTGCGACGGGCCCGAGCCGCCGCCCTGTCGATGATCCCGACCACCACCGGCGCGGCCAAGGCGGTCGGTCTGGTGCTGCCGGAACTGAACGGCAAGCTCTCCGGCATGGCCGTCCGGGTGCCGACCCCCAATGTTTCGCTGATCGACCTGGTGGTGGAGACGGAGAAAGAGACCAGCGCCGAAACGGTTAACGCAGTGATGAGAGAGGCGGCCGCCGGCCCCATGAAGGGCATCATCGATTATTGCGAGCTGCCGCTGGTTTCGGTCGATCTCAGGGGAGCCAGTGTCTCGGCGACCTTCGACGCCCCGTCGACCATGGTCATGGACAAGAATCTTGTCAAAGTGCTGGCCTGGTACGATAATGAGTGGGGCTATTCGAACCGGGTTCTCGACCTGGTCGGGTACATCGCCGCCCGGCTCTGACCAACCCGGTTCATATCCGCCGACAGATTCCCGAGGGGCAGGCATCACCTGCCCCTCGCCATTTCCAAAGGAGGGTAAATCCGTGTTCAACAAGCTGACCATTGACGACATCGAAGTGGCCGGTAAACGGGTCTTCTGCCGGGTCGATTTCAACGTCCCCCTGGACGAGAACGGCACCATTACCGACGACACCCGCATCCGCGCCGCGCTGCCGACCATCCGCAAACTGGTCGATTCAAAGGCCAAACTGATTCTTGCCTCACATCTCGGCCGCCCCAAGGGTGAGGCCAACCCGAAATACAGTCTGGCTCCGGTGGCGCCACACCTGTCCGGCCTGCTTGGCCGTCCGGTCACCATGGCGCCGGACTGTACAGGCTCCGAAGTGGAAAAACTCGTTGCCGCCATGAAAGACGGCGACGTTCTCCTGCTCGAAAACCTGCGGTTCCATATCGGCGAAGAAAAAAACCACGAGGACTTCGCCCGACAGCTCGCCGCTTTGGCCGATATCTACGTCAATGATGCCTTCGGCACCGCCCACCGGGCCCACGCTTCCACCGCAGGGGTTCCGGCACTGCTGAAACCGGCCGTGGCCGGTTACCTGATGCAAAAGGAGCTGCAGTATCTGGGCCAGGCGCTGGCGGAACCCCAACGCCCCTTCGTCGCCGTTATCGGTGGCGCCAAGGTCAGTGACAAGATTCTGGTCATCGAAAATCTGCTCAACAAGGTCGACACCCTGCTTATCGGCGGCGGCATGGCCTATACCTTTTTGCGCGCCCGCGGCGTTGCGACCGGAAAATCTTTGGTCGAAGAAGACCGCATTGAACTCGCCGGCGAACTTTTGGCGCGCGCCGAAACAAAAAACGTCCGGATTCTGTTGCCGGAAGACCACCTGATGGCTGAAACCTTCAGCGCGGACGCCGCGCCTGTCGTCAGCACGGGAATTGCCGTTGACGACAACCTGATGGCCCTTGATATCGGGCCCAAAACCCGGCAGAGATATGCACAGGTTATTGCAGAGGCCAAAACCGTGGTCTGGAACGGCCCGATGGGCGTTTTTGAGTTCGACGCTTTCGCCGAAGGAACACTGGCCATCTCCCGCGCCCTGGCCGAGACCGACTGCCTGAGCATCATTGGTGGCGGCGATTCGGTTGCAGCGGTCAACAAAACCGGCCTGCAGGACAAGATGACCCACATTTCCACCGGGGGCGGTGCCTCACTGGAGTTCCTGGAAGGCAAGGAACTGCCTGGCGTCACCGCCCTGACCGATCGCTGACGGGAGGTTGACCATGCGCACCCCGATTATCGCCGGCAACTGGAAAATGCACAAAACCATCCAGGAGGCGGTGGCCCTGGCAAAAAGCGTCGCAGAAGCCGCCGCAACCCTTGACGATCGTGAGGTCATCATCGCCCCGCCCTTTACCGCACTGAGCCGGGTGGCCGACATTTTGCCCGCTGACAGCCGGGTCCACCTGGCGGCCCAGAACTGCTACTGTGAAATACAAGGTGCTTTTACCGGCGAAATAGCGCCCGGCATGCTCGTTGACGCCGGCTGCCGTTATGTCATTCTCGGCCATTCGGAGCGCCGCCAGCTCTTCTGTGAATCCAACGAATTGATCAATCGCAAAACCCTCGCCGCCCTGGATGCCGGGCTCAAGGTCATCCTCTGCATCGGAGAAACCCTTGAGGAACGCGAAACCGGTCGCATGTTTGACGTGCTCAAGGATCAGACGGCCGAAGGACTCAAAGGGCTCACTCCCGAACAGATGGCGGACGTCGTCATCGCCTACGAACCGGTCTGGGCCATTGGCACCGGCCGCACGGCAAGCGCCGAACAGGCTGAAGAAGCCCACAGCTTTGTGCGCGGGCTGATTGCCGGCCTGTTCGACAAGTCCGTTTCCGAAAAGGTGCGCATCCTCTACGGTGGCAGTGTCAAACCGGGCAATATCGACCAGCTCATCGCCCAGCAGAACATTGACGGCGCTCTGGTTGGAGGCGCCAGCCTGAAAATCGATGATTTCGCGCGCATCATGAATTTTTCCCGGGAAGGATGAAAAAGAGAAAGTTATCCCTTTTTTGAACGGGATTTTTGTGTTATGTTGCTGCGCCTCACGATTTTCGATAACAAGGAGCCGAACAGACAGCCATGGTTACTTTTCTGGTCTTTCTGCACGTACTCGTCTGTATTGCACTGATTATCATTGTCCTGCTTCAGGGCGGCGGCAAAGGCGCCGAAATGGGAGCCACCTTTGGCGCCGGTGCTTCCCAGACGGTTTTCGGCGCCACGGGCGGTCAGTCGTTCATCGCCAAACTGACCACCGCAGCCGCGGTTATCTTCATGCTGACCAGCCTGATTCTCGCCTACTTTCACAAACTGCCGGGAGCGTCCAGCGTCATGCCGGAAACCGTCGCGCCACAACAGACCGCCCCGGCACAGCAGGCGGCTCCGGCCCCGGCGCAACCGGCCGAAAAAAAATGATTCGAGGCAGTTGACAGCCCGATAGCGAATCAGTATAAATACGTCGCTCGCCGAAGTGGTGGAACTGGTAGACACGCCATCTTGAGGGGGTGGTGGCCAACCGGCCGTGCGAGTTCGAGTCTCGCCTTCGGCACCAGCAAAAACAAGCCTGGCTCTTTTGAGCCGGGCTTTTTTTGTACGCACTGGTGCCGGAGACTCGAAGCGAAGCGAGCGCGTCCTGTGGACGATGAGCGGCCAGG
>CAZCUR010000074.1:6203-12448 GCA_964501815.1 uncultured Geothermobacter sp. | reverse complement strand
CAAGGGGAAAGGTTCAAGGGGCAAGCTGCCTTATGCCTGTCTCTCGCTGCCCTCGTTGTGCGCTATACTGGAATCGGGAAGTCTGCCGAGGAGCGAAACCATGCACGAGGCGCGTTTCTGGGTGCCGCTGGAAGACAAGGCGGTGCGTTGTCAGCTGTGCCGGTTTCACTGCCGCATCGCCGCGGGGGAGAGTGGCCTTTGCGGGGTGCGCACCAACCGGGACGGAATTCTCTACACCCTGGTTTACGGACGGAGTATTGCCGAAGCCATCGATCCCATCGAGAAAAAGCCTTTTTATCATGTCGAGCCGGGCAGCCTGAGTTATTCCATCGCTACGGTGGGCTGCAACTTCCGCTGCCTGCACTGTCAGAATCACCAGATTTCCCAGTGGCCGCGCGAGCGCGGCACGGTGGCGGGCGAACCCCTGAGTCCGGAACAGGTGGTGAATCGAGCCGTTGCCGCCGGCTGTCGCAGCATCGCCTACACCTATACCGAACCGACCATTTTTTACGAGTACGCTTTCGATTGCGCGCGCCTGGCGCGGCAAAGGGGACTGCGCAACCTGTTCGTCACCAATGGCTACACCGAAACGGCGGTGTTGGAGGAGATAGCGCCCTGGCTTGATGGTGCCAATGTCGATCTGAAGGCCTTTCGCGCCGATGTGCACGCCAGACTGACAGGGGCGCGTTTGCAGGGGGTGCTGGAGACCCTGCGTGACTATCGGCGTCTCGGCATCTGGCTTGAGGTGACGACGCTGGTCATTCCGGGCATCAATGACGACGCGGAGCAGCTGCGCGGTATCGCCCGATTTATCGTTGATGAGCTTGGGCCCCAGGTCCCCTGGCATGTGACCGCCTTTTATCCGACCTGGCGCCTGCTCGATGCACCGCCGACGCCGCCGGCAACGCTGGTGCGAGCCCGGCGTATCGGTCTGGAGGCCGGGCTGCACTTCGTCTATACCGGCAATATCGTTGATGAGGTGGGGAGCCGGACCGACTGCCCGGGGTGCGGAAAGGTGCTGATTGAGCGACGGCGCATGCGCACCACTGACAGTTGTTTGAAGGATGGCGGGTGCCCCGACTGTGGCGCGCCTTTGGCGGGGTTGTGGAGGCCGCCGGCAGGAAAACCGGCCAGCGGCCCGTCCGTTCCGTCCTCTGGGCCTTGAGGCTGACGGGTTACTCCGGGGGCAGGTGGAACCGGCGCACTTCCGGCACCAGGCGGTCGGCCAGGGAGCGCATCTGGTCGACACAGTCACCGAGAGAACGCATGACCTTGAGGTTGTTTTCGGCTACGCCGCTGATCTGCATGAGCGATTGCACCATGGCCTGCGATGCCTGGCGCTCCTGTTCCATGGCCTGGCCGATGTCGCGGCTGAAGGCGAGAATGTCGTTCAGGCCTTTTGAAACGGTTTGGCTCCCTTCGGCCTGCTCACGGGTGCTGGTTTTCAGTTTCTCGGCGATCAGACGCAGGTCTTCGGTCGCGGCGACAATCTGATCGCCACCCCGTTTCTGTTCGGCGATCATGGTACGGATTTCTTCGACCTGATCGGCACTGCGGGCGATCTCTTCCTCGATCTGGCGGCTGCCACTGGCCTGCCGGCGAGCGGCGTCGGCGATTTCGGCGGCCCGCTCCCCCGACTCGTCGGCCCGCCGGACAATGTGGTCGAGCACCTCGCGCGCGCCGGAGACGGCCTGGAGGCTGGCGTCGGCGCCGCCGATGATCTGGTCGATCGATTCGACCGCGGTGGCCAGTTCGACCTGGACGCCGCCGATGACCTGTTCGATCTGGTCGATCTGGCCGGTCGTGGTTTCGCTCAGCTTGCGGATTTCATCGGCAACCACGGCGAAACTGCGGCCGTGTTCGCCCGCCTGGGCGGCAATGATGGCGGCATTGAGCGCAAGCAGGTTGGTCTGCTCGGCCACAGAGCGGATGACCGCCAGAATCTCGCCGATCCCCTCCGATTTTTCCCCCAGTGAGTGGATCAGCTCCCGGTAGTGGAAAATCTGTTCGCGGTTGCTGCCGGTGCGCTGCACAACTTCGTCGAGGGCGCGGGCGCCGTCTTCGCGGGCCAGGTGGCTGACCTGTTCGGTCAGCTGGGCCGAGGCGGCCGCCTTTTCGCCCACAGCGGCGCTCATGTCAGCCATGGAGGCGGCGGTGGCGCGCATTTCCGTGGCCGAGGCCGCCAGGTATTCGACCAGTTCCAGATTCTGTCCAAGAGCGCTGTTCATCTGGGTGATGGAGGAGGAGATGCCATGGACCGCCTGGGCCAGCTGGTCCGCCATCTGTGAGACTTCGTTGATGCTGTGACTCATCTGTTCGGCGGAGCCGGTCGAATCGGCCAGGGACCGGGACAGGTTCTCCAGGTTGCCGGAAACCTGGATGACGATGGTCTCCAGTTCCATAATCTTGTCGGCGGCCTGGTCGATTTCCTGCTTCTGGCGGTCGCTTCCCTGAAGCACTTCATCGCTGTAACGGTCGAGCTGGCCGCTGGCCTGTTGCACCTGGGTCACCGTCAGCTGAATCTGGCGTACAATGCCGATCAGTTTGCCCGCCATGCTGGCGATGGCCTGGGCCAGCTGTCCCAGCTCGTCCCGGCCTGACTCCTGGATTTCGACGGTCAGATCCCCTTCAGCCAGTTCTTCGGTGGCGGCAACCAGCCTGCGCACCGGGCGTGACAGGCTGACCTGCAGCAGCAGAATGATAACCAGGGAAAGGGTGATTCCCAGCCCGCCGAAGGCCAGGGCCAGGGAGCGGTTGCGCTGGGCATTGGCGAGAATGACGGCATTCTCTTCACGGATTTTCCGGCGCAGGCTGCGTTTGAAGGCATTGCCGGCCTGGTGGGCGGCGCGCTCGACTTCGATCAGGGTTGTGCCCCAGGTGCGGATGCCCTCACCGCCGGTCCCCAGACGCAGCTCCTGCAGATAGGCGATGGCGGCGGACCGGAACTGGGAGATCTGTTCGGCGAAGTCCTGAACCTGCTTTTTCAGGGCGGCATCCTCCAGTCCCTGTTCCAGCTGGGCGGTCTGTTGCTGCAGCTGCTTGATGCTGGTGACCAGGGCCTTCAGGTCGTACTGCTCCTGGATGATCTGGGTGCTGAGCTGGCCGCGCACATCCAGAAAACCGTTCAGCAGCTGGTCGGCCTTTTCCAGCCTGGTGCGCACGCCCTCCAGCTTCTGCAGGCTCGCTTCCATGTGGCCCGCCTGCCAGGATCCGGACGTGACCATGACCAGGATGATAAGGACGAGCAGACCGAGGCCCGCGTTGCGGATGAACCGGTTGGACAGGACCATGAATCCCCCTGGTCGGCGGTCAGCGGATTTCGAGGGTCAGAGGGTCGGAAATGCGCCCCTGACCGTAAAGATGCGGTTTGCTCTTGTCGATCGGCTTGCCGTACAGGCCGTAAACCGACACCCCGAACAGGTAGTTGCCTCCCTGGCGGAACTGGATGTCGTCGTCGTGGCCGGTGTCGAGTTTGCGCGCGAATTCGATGGTCCAGACGCCGTCCTTCCAGGTCCCCTTGGCGCGCACGTCGGCGCGGCTGCCTTCGGGCTTGCGAATGACGTACTGGGGCTGGAGATCTCCCTTGTAACTGGTGAGAATCTGTTTGGCCGTGGTCGATTTACCGGCATCGCCGAGCCGTTGCAGGAACATCGGCTTGCCTGAGTGGCTGGTGATGCGGGTCGCCTTGGGAGCCGGTTCCGGCGACAGGATATGATGCTTGTCGTCGGCGAAACCGACCGGGTCGGTGCGATAGGCTTTCCAGTACCAGACATCGGCGCGATAGCTGTTGTCGGCAAAGTTGGACAGATCGACCGGATGATCTTCCATATTCCACTTGAAGACAAAGGTGTCTTCGCGTTGCGGTCCGAGTTCGTAGACCTCCAGGTCCTTGTTCCAGACCCAGGGCTTGTGGGTTCTGTTTTCTTCGGGGTCCGGATAGCTCACCAGAAAGAAGATCAGCCCGTCCTTGTGAACCGACTTGAGGGTGATGTCGACATCGGCGACCTTGTCGCGCACCACCAGTGCCGGGGCCTTGGCCCAGGCGGGGTCCGAACCGTTGCCGTCCACCATGACCAGGGTCTCAGCGGCAACCGAGGTCAGGGTCTGGGCGGCGACACAGGGGGATGCGCTCCACAGGGCCAGTCCGGCCAGCAGCATCAGGGCAACAACCAGTCTCATGTTTTGTCTCCTTGTTGTTGTTGAATCCATACAGGTGGTGAGGCCAGAGGCGGATTTCCACACGATAATCACCGAATAATGAGCAAAATTCAAGCCATTCTGCCCTGGCCGCAACCGGGCGGTCGAACCGGATGTTTTGCGGCGGTTGGACATGCCGCAGGGCCGTCTTCCGGCACCACGGGTGTCCTGTTCTGTCACCTTTCCCGGTTTTACGGGGGCATCGAGAAAGTCCAGGACAAAAAGCTGCCGACGCTGACGCCCCGGCCTCCGAATTCACTGCGAGCCACGACCAGACCGGGGGCCGGGCCGGGGTGCGGCGAACGGCCGCCGAAAAAGGAAGCGAACAGCTGCAGTTCGACATTGTCGGCCAGTGAAACAGCCGCCAGCGGCCGCAGCTGCCAGGAGTAATCGTCGAGGTTGACAATGGTGAGCAGGCTGGCCTCAACCAGAGGATGAACCTGCCAGGATGGCGCCAGAAGCAGCTCGTCGCGGCCGGTGAAGAAGGTCATTCCCTCGGAAAAGAAGGCCGAGGTCCGTACGCGCGGGGCTTCGGCCGGATTGCGGCGTCCGGCGCCGTTATGCAGCCATTCTGCCATCAGGGTTAGGTCGCCACCGAAGCGGTACATCAGCTCCAAGGCGCCCATGACGATGTGTCTGTCGAGGTCGCCTGCCGGTTGTCCGATACGGGTCCCGCGGTAGCCGGTTGTCTCCAGGTGCCAGCCGAGACCGCCCAGATCGCCGGCCAGTCCGATCCCTGCCATGGGACGATCCCGCAGGCTGCCGGCCAGAACCAGCAGGTCGACAGGACCGAGGCGGCCGTCGAAGCTGACCAGCCGGCTGTTGTGGCGGGGTTCATCCCCCCAGACGGCGTAGAGGCCGATTTCGCCGCCGCGGTCGAGATAATGGCTGACCAGGAGGGCATCGACACCCGGACGGTAGTCGGTATCAACGGCGTCCGGCGCGAAGGGGGCGATGACATCGAGGGGGGAGAAGAGCAGGACGCGACCGAAGCCGATGGCCTGACGGCCGAGAATCAGTCGGTTGGCGCGCCCCTGCCAGCGCAAAAGCAGGCGGTCGACCTCGGTGGTGGCCCGGTTTACCCCGGTGTCGTCGTGGTTCTTTTCCAGCCTGAGGCGGCGGTTGGTTCTGGATGCTGCCGGCAGCAGTGCCGGCACCGACAGGTAGAGGCGGTTGTGCTGGGCGGCCGCTTCAAAACGGATGTCGGCGCCAAGGTCCGTTTCGAGCTGCAGGCGCACCGAACCATTTGCCAGGGTGGCAGCCGGCAGGGTTCGGCTGTCTGCCTGGCGCAGCCAGAGGCCGCGCATCACGCCGCCGACGCCAGGGCCCGCCATGGCGGTGCAGGGCAGAACCAGCAGAATCAGCAGCAGAGCGGCTGACGGCCTCATGACCGGAGCTGGTCTTCGACCAGGCGGCCGTCCTTCAGGGTGATGACCCTGCGCGCCTGTTCGATCACCTGGGGGTCGTGCGAGGAAAAGAGGAAGGTCACACCGTCCTCTTCGTTGAGCTGGCGCATCAGCGCGAGCAGTTCGGCACTGGTGGCCGAATCGAGATTGGCGGTCGGCTCATCCGCCAGGACGATGGAAGGGTTGGAGGCGATGGCGCGCGCCACCGCCACCCGCTGCTGCTGGCCGCCGGAGAGGTCATCCGGACGACGGTCTTCCAGACCGGCGATGCCGAGCCGCTCGAACAGGGCGCTGACCCGCCTCCGGCGTTCCGCCGCCGGAACCCCCTGAAGCATCAGGGTGAACTCGGCATTTTCCAGCGCGGTCAGCACCGGAATCAGGTTGTAACTCTGGAAGACGAAACCGATATGGTCACGGCGGAAGTCGGCCAGTTTTGCGGTCGGCTCCCGGCTGACGTCGCGCCCGTCGATGACGATGTTGCCCGTGGTCGGCTGGTCGAGGCAGCCGATGAGGTTGAGCAGAGTGGTCTTGCCGCTGCCGGAGGGACCGGCCAGAACGGTGAATTCCCCCGCGGCTATTTCGGCGGAAAAGTCGACCACCGCGGCCACCTCCTGGTTGCCGGTGCGGTAGGTTTTGCAGACA
>CAZCUR010000074.1:0-6103 GCA_964501815.1 uncultured Geothermobacter sp. | reverse complement strand
GGAGGGGACGGTTTTAACTCTGTATCCACTGTGGTGATTTCTTCCTGCTCACCTCGCCCGCATCGCCGCCACCGGCTGAATCCTGCCGGCCTTGCGCGCCGGATAGAGCCCGGCCAGCAGCGCCAGCAGGGCGACGAACAGGACGATGCCGGCCATGTAGGGGACATCCCAGCCGGCCTTGAGGACCGGGTCGAAGACGACGCCGCCGAATTCGAGGGTTTCGGGCAGAAAGTCGCGCAGGTCGATGCCGACTTCGGCCAGGTAGAGGGTGGCCAGGCTGCCGAGGATGCTGCCGGTCAGACCGGCCAGGATTCCGAGCAGGGTCCCTTCGAGCAGAATCAGTCGGCGCAGCCGGGCCGGGCGGGTGCCGAGGGCGAGCAGCACGCCGAACTCCCGCATCCGTTCCATGACCGCCATCAGCTGGGTGTTGACCACACCGATGGTGACGATGAGCAGAATGATGACAAAGATGAATTTCTGGCTGGCGTAATCGAGGCGGATGGCATTGGCCAGATTGGGCATGGCTTCATCCCAGCTCACCAGGCGCAGGTCGCTTCCGGCGATCAGGTTTTCAATCCGTGGTCCGATCCGGCGGTCATCCTTCGGGTTGGCGAGCAGAATCGAGAGCGTGTGAACGGCATCCCGGTCGGCGCTCAGGCCGGCGACGACATGGCGCTCGGCCATCACCAGAGTCCTGTCCACCTCCCTGAGATGGGTGCGGACCACACCGCCGATGCGAAAGAGTTCGCTGCGCAGTTCCCCGTCTCTGCTCTGGACCGTGATTACCAGTTTCTGCCCCGGTCGCAGCTTCAGTTCGCGCAGCAGCTGCTCCCCGACGATCACCCTGTGCCCCCGGGCTCCCTCGACCGGGTCGCCACGGACCATGTGACGCAAGAAGGGGTTGAACCGGGCCTCCAGCTCCGGGTCGACCCCGGTCAGGACGATGCCACGACTTTCCCGGCTCGATTGGGCCAGGCCGGCAAGATAGAGCCGCGGCAGGGCGGCGACCACGCCGGGGATGGCGGCGATGCGTTGCGGCAGATCGCCGGCCGGCCACAGCAGCTTTTCATCCTGGTCGGGCAGGTAGTTGCGATGGTAGACGGCCAAATGGCCGCTGCCGGCGCGCACACCGGCGTTGATCATCTCGCGGTAGACGCCGAAGGACAGGTTGTGAAAGGCCTGCACCAGCATGACGCTCAGGGCGACCGCCGCCAGGGTGATGAGGGTGCGGCGCCGGTTGCGCCAGAGGTTGCGCCAGGCCAGTTTCGTCAGGTCAGTCATGACGCAGGGCCTCCACCGGTTTGAGCCGCGCGGCCCGGCGGGCCGGCAGCAGGGCGGCCAGCAGGCTCACAGCGAGCAGCGCCAGCGCCGGAATCAGGATGTTTTCAGAAACCAATCGGGCATGCAGGCGCGGCAGAATGGTGCCGCCGCCGTAGGTGATGGGCGTCAGGGTGCCCGACAGGTCGATGCCAAAGGTCGCCATCAGACCGGTCAGGACCAGCCCCAGGGCGGTGCCGAGCCCGAGACCGATGAGTCCGAGCAGACCGGCCTCGTAAAGGATCAGCAGGCGGATGCGGTTCGGGCGCAGGCCGAGGGCGGCCAGTACGCCGAACTCGCGCGTGCGCTCCAGCACCGACATGAACAGGGTGTTGAGGATGCCCAGGGCGGTGGCGGCGTAGAGAATGGCGACGATGATCATGCGGCTGACGTCAAAGGAGGCGATCGCTTCGCGCATCTCCGGCAGCAGCTGGCCCCAGTCGACCGCTTCCAGTCCGGCCGGCAGATGTGCGGCAAGCCTGTCCGCGACCCGTTCCGCGGCCAGCGGGGTGCGGATGTTAAGGGCGATTTCGTGCACCTGGCCCGGCAGGACCAGAAACTGCTGCAGCCAGGGCAGGGGGCAAAGGACAAGGCCGTTGTCCTGACGGCTGTCGCCGGTGGTGAAAATACCGGCGACGGTAAGCAGGTCGTTGGCCAGCGAACCGTCGGCCGCCTGGGTGAAAACCACCAGTTCGTCACCGACCCCGAGGTTGAGGCGCCTTGCCAGCCCCCGGCCGATCAGGGCCTGAGGGCCGCTGATCATCGGCAAGGTTGTATTATTGATGCCCTTGCTCAACAGGGTCGTGACCCCGGCTTCGGCGTCCGGGTCGATGCCGAGCAGTTCCACCGGTCGGCTGTCCCGGGCGCCTGAGGCCAGGGCGAATCCGCGCAGACGCGGCGCGGCCCCGAGCAGGGCAGGATCGGATTTCAGCCGCTCAAGCACCGGATCGGGCGCAAAGGTGGCGTAGAGATCGCGCTCCATCTGGTAGCCGGTTTTGGAGATGACGATGTGACCGTGGTACTGGCGGGTCGCCGAGGTGAGCATGTCGTCCATCATGCCCGAGAAGACGCCCAGGGCAAGCATCAGCAGGCTGGAGCTGACCACCATGGCCGACAGGGTCAGCTGGGTGCGGCGCCGGTTGCGCCAGAGGTTGCGCCAGGCGGTGGCCAGCAGCATGTCAGCGCATCTTCAGCCGGCGCAGGCTGAAAAATCCGGCATCGATGTCGATGTCGAAGGTGAGTTTGCGGTAGTCGAGCACGGTCTCCTCGCCCGGTTTGTCCAGGGGGGTGACGCGCATGCGCAGGGGGATGAACCGTCCCTGGATCTGCTCGACCCGGTCAAAGGTGATGCGGCGCACTTTGATGCCGTCTTCGTCGAAATAGTCGATGGTGACGGGGACCCGGTGCTCCCTGTCCACCCGGTAGACGATGCGCCCCCAGATGACCACGGCGTTCGGGCGCGGCAGCCCCTCGATGGTCCAGCTGGTGTCATCCTCGGCCAGCAGGGTAAAATCATAGTCCTCGTCGATGTGCGCCGCCTTGACCAGGTCGTTGTTGGTGATGTGGCTTCCCATCCAGGATCCTCCCATCAGCGACGGCGGCACCCGGATGGTGCGGTCGACCCGGGGCAGGTAGTTCCAGACATTGCGGCCGATCTTCAGGGTGGCGACATTCTTTTCCCGCGCCGGTTTCAGGATGCGCACCAGGAAGTGGTCGCGTCCCAGGGACCAGGCGCGCATGACGGTGGTGCGCCGCCAGTGTTCAGTGCTGACCCGCATCTCCATGACCGCTTCGGAACTGGCCCCCATGTACTGGTCCTCGACCTCGCGGATCAGCCGGCGCAGGTCGAGATCATCGGCGCAGGCCGGGCCGGTAAGAGAAAGCAGCAAAGCAGGCAGCAGGACCCGGAACAGGATAAGGGCGGTGATGTTCATGACTGCTCGCATTATAGCAGAGTTGCGGTTGACCTTGGCCTGTGGCTGCATTAGATTGCCGGGGCAGCGGACCGAACGCCGCCGCAATGACACCTACCTATGGAGCCGGTATGAGCCAATCGAAGGGTGAGACCCCCAGGGTCGGACATTTGACCCTGTTGCAAAAGCCCAGGAAACTGACATCCAGAGAATACAACGCCCTGCCGTTCGCCGAGCGCCTTGAGATGGTGCGGCAGGCCAGCGGCAAGAGCAAGTATGACCTGATTCTCGATGCCGCCGACGCCGACCGTCTGGTTGCCTGTCTGCCGGTGCAGGAGGTCTACCTGCTGGCGCGCGAACTCGGTCCCGAGGACATGACCGAGCTTTTGGCTCTGGCGACCACCGAGCAGCTGACCGGTATCCTCGATCTTGACTGCTGGCAGCGCGACCGCCTTGATCCGAAGCGCGCCCTGGAATGGCTGGCGGCCCTGGCCGAGGCCGGGGACGAGGCCCTGCTCGATTTTGTCCTAAAGATGGAATTCGAGCTGCTCGCCGCCCTTGTTTCCGGCTGGATCCGCATCACCTGGACTCCTGATGACATCGAGGACGAAGAGGAGCGCAAGGCGCTGATCGCCCGCGACGGTGGCTACGGCATCGAATACCGCGACAGCGAGACGGCCAAGCTGGTCGGGCACATCCTGTCGCTCATCTGGCAGCGCGACCCGGAATTCTACTGGCGTCTGATGGCGACGGTGCACGGTGAAGGCGGGTCGGTGCTGGAGGAGGATGTCTACCGCTGGCGCACCGGCCGCCTGCTCGATCTCGGTTTCCCCGAGCCGGTCGAAGCCCAGGCGGTTTATGCCTGGCAGGATCCCGACCGGGCCGACCCGTCCGCCTGGAGCCGGGACTATCCGCTGGCCTTCAACGAGGAGATTCAGCCGCCCGGCTACCTGCTGACCCGGGTGACGCCGGCGGAGCTGCTGGCCGAAGTGCTGGCCGGCGGTATCTCCCGGGAGAGCGCCTGGGAGCTGACCTACCTGCTCAACAAGATGATGGTGGCCGACGAGGTCGATCCGGGGGATGCGCGCCAGGTCGACGAGACCCTGCGGCGCCTGTACGCCACCCTCAATCTGGCGCTCGAGCATCTGGCCGGACAGGATGTTGCGCGGGCGTCGCAGCTGTTCAACGGCTGTTACCTCGAATTCCTGTTCCGGCACGGTCACAGCCTGGCGTTGCAGCTCGCCCGGCGGGCGCGCACACTTCAGGCCAGCCGCATCGCCCCCTATAGCGACGCCCCCTACCGGGCCCTGCTCGAAGCTCTGTGCCGGCGGCGCCCTGAGGTCTGGGAAGGTGCTCTCGAGGCCGGCCGCGGCGGCAGCCGTCCCTTTGCCCGCCTGAGCGAAATCCGTCAGGTGGCCGACTGCCTCGACCGGCTGGAGCTGCAGCAGCAGCTGTTCGAACAGGTGCTCCCCTTTGACCTGCCGACGCCCGCAGAGCTGGATCTGTCCGGCTGCCGGATCGACGAGGCCGACCAGGTGGGACTGTCGACCTTTTTCCTCACCGCCCTGGCCAATCAGCTGCTCGGCAATGATTTTGTACCGAATCCGGTTTCAGCGCTGGAACTGCCCGACCTGCATCAGCTGGTCAGCCGGGACGGCAAGGTCGATCCGGAGCTGCGCCAGCGGCTGGTGGAGCGTTTTGAGACGGAATTGACGGGCTCCTCGGCCTTTGTCGACTGGTGTCTCGCTGCGCTGGAAGAGGAGTTCTGCTGCCTGGACGCGCGCGCCATCGACGGCCGCTTTCTCGCCTGCCTGCTGGTGCGCCTGAACGGTACCGGGGAGGATTAGACCATGGATGTTCAGGCCCTGATCGATCAGACGATAGCCCTTGTCCAGCGCTGGCCGGTTCCGGTCGCCGCTGGCGGCGGATTGCTGGTGCTGCTCTTTCTGTTCAGGCGCAAGCTGCTCTGGCAATTGCTCGCCCTGGCGCTGTTCGTGGCCGGCGTCTACCTCGTGGTTCAGGCTATTGGTGAGGGTCTGGAGGCCGGCGTGCACAACAAGGACATCATGATCCACAAGACCGAAAAGGCCCTGAAATAGCGCCGCTGCGCGCACCTTTTGTGGTCTCTTCCCCCTCCCGGCTATCGCTTTTTCTCTTTGATTTCGTACATCAGGCGCACCTCGGCGCGAATCTCCAGATTCTGCGGCGCCACCACCGGCGGTGGTGTGCGCGCCGACAGGGTGCGCGGCATCGCCTCGGCGGCCATGACCGGTGTCGGGGCCGCGTCGCCAACGGTGAGGCGGTACAGGCGTCCCAGCCTGACCCCGGCGGCTTTGGCGACGGTTTTTGCCTCCTGTCGGGCGTTGTGCACTGCTTCGGACAGAACCTGGGCCCGATACTTTTCCGGCTGGGCGACGGTGAAGCGCAGCTGGCCGAGAGTGTTGGCACCGGCACGGGTCACCGCCACCAGGATTTCGCCGACCCGGTCGAGGCGGTTCGTCTCCACCAGAAACTCGTTGCGCGCGGTGTAGCCGTCCAGTTTCGGCTGCCAGGCGTTGCTCGATCCGACCGGACGGCTGCTCCAGCGCGGCCGCAGCAGCAGCTGTCCGCTACGGTAGTTCCCCTTTTTCAGCCCCTGGGCGAGCAGGGCCTGTTCGATGGCGCGCATCGCCCGGCTGTTCAGGTCCATGGCCCGGTCGGCGGTTGCAGCCTCTGTGCTGACACCGACACTGAAGGCGACCTGGTCAGCCGGCACCTCCAGCACCGCCGAACCGCGCACCTCGATCAGCGGCGGCAGGTCATCATCCACCGCCCAGACGGACAGGGGGCAAAGCAGCAACATTACGAACAGGGCGATACGCATGGTGGCCTCC
>CAZCUR010000073.1:0-12477 GCA_964501815.1 uncultured Geothermobacter sp. | reverse complement strand
TGGGGGGGAAGGCTTGAACTCGCAGCCGTCGGCTAGAAACAGACCGGCGTTCGCCTGCAGACATTAGTTTACATAATATATCTTATGCGACGTTGGATTTTCTAGCGTCCATCCCGGCGGGGTCATGCCATGACCGCGCCGATCTCTCCCCTCGATGACTCCCTGAGTGTTGAGTCTCTGCCCGGCGGTCTGGTTCGCGTCTCCGTCACTCTCCCTGAATCCCTCGTCAAATCCTACGTTCACTTCCTTTCCTCCCTGTCTGACTTCTTCCATGACGCTGACCGTCATGCCCGGATATCCAGAGCTCAGGCACGCCGGGTTGCTGATGATGCGTTTGCACGGGAAGCCAGAAAACGCCGTGAGCAATACGTTCAGGCCGTTGTCAAGGCTTATGACGAATACGAACAACTGGGCCTGTCCCGGTATGAGATTGTCAAACGGATTGCCGCTGAGCTGCGAGCGGCCAAGCATCCCTGGTGCACATACGAGGCGGTGCAGCACACCCTTTCCCAAGCCGGTCGGGTTCGTCGTGCCGGTAGGCCTCGGAGGCAGGCATAACAGCCAGGCAGACAGCGCAACATTGTATGCGCCAGGTGCCAAGCAAAAGACTTCACTTGTCCGTACAGGGGCTTAGCAATCATAGGGATAGTAAACCACCTTGTGCCCGAAAAAGTACCCGCGCTTCTCGAAGTTGTCCATTTGGCGTTCATCAGCAACGAATGGTGGCATGAACAGGGCCGCAACCTCCCAGCGGTAATAGTCTTTTACCGCGTCCCAATCGACTGCGCTAAAATCCCATTCACCCTTGACCTCCTTCCCGCCAAAAGCAATGGCGGCAGGCTCCACGACAATCTGGCGCATCGGGTCTTCGATGAAGGGTGAATACTCCTTGACAATCGCGGCCTTGACATCGTCTGGCCAGGGGGCTTCCGCCAAGGTCGTCAAATAATGCGGCAAAACCTGCATACAAAGGTTTGGGTCTTTTTCTTCTTCTGTTCTAACAAACGCCTCAGTCCAAGCATTTTTAGGCAGCTTAAGCCCCTTAACATGCAGAAACATAGCGCCCTCCTTGAAAATTCCTGTCGGTCCACCTTGTCAAACGGACAGCTGCCAGCCTGAGAACCGCCACACATCTCAGGACAACAAAAAAAGCGAGGCTGACCGGTAACGGCCCTGCCTCGCTTTTGTGGATTGGTTTTGGTCGGGGCGAGAGGATTTGAACCTCCGACCCCCTGCACCCCATGCAGGTGCGCTACCAGGCTGCGCTACGCCCCGAAAACCAACGGGGCGGATTATGGGTTATCCGCCCGGAGTTGTCAAGGCAAAAAGCCACCTGATTGGCGGGCAACTCGTAAGTAATATCAAAGCTTTCTCCGGTCGATGACACGTTTGGCCTTCCCTTCGTGCCTGGGCATGGAAGCGGGCTCGACAAGCTTGACTTTGGCCCCAACCCCCAGGGTGCTGGCCAGGCGTTTTTCAACCGCCTCGACAAAGGCCTTCTGCTGTTTCATTTCATCAAAGAAAATCCGCTCATTGACTTCCACCTGAACTTCAAGGGTGTCGACATTGTTGACGCGGTCCACAACCAGCATGTAGTGCGGCTCACATCCCTCCATCTGGAACAGAACCTCTTCAATCTGGGTCGGGAAGACGTTAACCCCCTTGATGATCAGCATATCGTCGCTGCGCCCCATGGTCTTCTGCATCCGCACCATGGTCCGTCCACAGGCGCAGGGGGCATAGTCAAGCCGGGTGATGTCACGCGTTCGATAGCGAACAACAGGGAAAGCCTCTTTTGTCAGACTCGTCAAAACAAGTTCGCCGACCGAACCTTCAGGCAAAACTTCACCGCTCTCCGGGTCAATGATTTCCGGCAGAAAATGGTCCTCAAAAATATGCATGCCGCAACGGTGCAGACATTCCCCGGCGACACCGGGGCCCATCACCTCAGAAAGGCCATAATTGTCAGTGGCAACAATATCGAGCCGCTCCTCGATTTCCCGGCGCATCTCCTCACTCCAGGGCTCGGCGCCGAACAGACCGACGCGCAAATCAAGGGATTTGCGGTTGATCCCTGCCCTTTCCATCCTGTCGGCCATTGTCAAGGCATAGCTGGGGGTACAGACAAGGGCTGACGAGCGGTAGTCCTGCATAATCATCAGCTGCTTGTCGGTGTTGCCGCTGGACATGGGGATGACCGACGCGCCAATGCGTTCTGCACCGTAATGAAGTCCGAAGGCCCCGGTGAACAGTCCGTATCCGAAGGCGATGTGAACAATGTCTTCCGCCGTAACGCCCGCAGCCGTCATGAAACGGGCTACCAGCTCTGTCCAGGTATCCAGATCCTTGCGGCTGTAGCCTACGACCGTTGGTTTGCCGGTTGTGCCGCTGCTGCTGTGGATGCGGACCACGTCGCGCAACGGCACGGCGAACATGCCGTAGGGATAGTTCTGGCGCAGGTCTTCCTTGTCGGTAAATGGAAGCTTTTGCAGGTCCTCAAGACTTTTGAGGTCCTGTGGGTGAAACCCTGCATCATGGAATTTTTTCTGATAACAGGGAACGCTATGGTAAACCCGGTCAAGAGTTTCGCGCAGACGTTCCAATTGCAGTGTGCGCAACGGCTCCCGGTCCATGCACTCGTGGACCGGATCCCAGATTCTGATGTGAGGCAAAGCTCCCTCCCTGCAAACAGGTAAGGCTCGAAATCAGATTAACAAAAGTCACCCAACCCCTTGTCAGGCTGTAAAAATCTTCTCGCTTTTCACAAGCTTGACCCCCGCTTCAGGAAGGGTCGCCAGGGCGCGCTGGGTATCATCGAACCGGAAAATGATGATGGCGTTTTCGCCACTGCGCTCAACAAAGGCATACATGTACTCGACATTGATGCCTGCCTGGTCCAGTTTCTCAAGAATGCTGTTGAGCCCCTTGGGACGGTCGGGTACCTCGACGGCAATAACCTCAGTCTTGCTGACAGTAAACCCGTCGGCTTTGAGGACTTCGAGAGCCTTGTCCGGCGTGTCGACAATAAGACGCAAGATTCCGAAATCACTGGTATCCGCCAAAGACAAGGCCCGGATGTTGATGCCGGCATTACCGAGCACCCGGGTCACCTCTGCCAGACGGCCGGTCTTGTTTTCAATAAAAATGGAAATTTGCTGAACCGTCATCTCGCCCTCCTATGCCTTCCGTTTGTCGATAACACGCACGGCCTTGCCTTCGCTGCGCGCAATGGTCTTGGGCTCGACCAGGCGAACCTTGCAGGTCACCCCAAGCAGGTCCTTGATATCCTTTTGAATCCTGCGCGAAAGACTCTGCAGTTCCTTGATTTCATCAGAGAAAACCTTTTCATTGACTTCAACAAGAACCTCCAGGGTGTCTAGCTTGTCTTCGCGATCCACAATCAACTGATAGTGTGGCTCGACCCCTTCAATGTTAAACAATACCGCTTCAATTTGCGACGGGAAGACGTTGACGCCGCGAATAATCAGCATGTCGTCACTGCGGCCGCTCATGCGCTCCAGCCGCATATGGGTACGACCGCAGATGCAGGGTTCGGGTATCAGACGGGTGATATCCCGTGTCCGATAACGAATCAGCGGAATTCCCTCTTTGGTAATGGTGGTTATGACCAGCTCCCCCTTCTCTCCATAAGGAAGGACCTCACCGCTTTCCGGGTCGATAATTTCCGGGATAAAATGATCCTCCCAAATATGCAGCCCGTTTTGCGCTTCAATGCATTCAATACCGACACCTGGGCCAAGAATCTCGGAAAGACCATAAATATCAATTGCCTTGATGCCGAGCTTCTGTTCAATTTCTTCCCGCATTGCTTCGCTCCAGGGTTCGGCGCCATGAATACCAACCCGGAGTTTGAACTGGCGGATGTCGAGCCCCTCTTCCCTGGCCGCTTCAGCCAGATACAGGCAATAGGACGGGGTACAGGTCAGTACCGTCGAACCAAAATCCTGCATGATCATGATCTGTTTCTTGGTGTTACCCCCCGACATGGGGATAACGGAGGCGCCGATACGCTCGGCCCCGTAGTGGGCTCCGAGACCGCCGGTAAAGAGGCCGTAACCGTAGGCGTTGTGGATGACATCACCCTTGGTGACCCCGGCGGCGGCAAAGGAACGGGCCATCAGTTCCGACCAGGTATCGATATCGCGGCGGGTATAACCCACAACAGTCGGTTTGCCTGTCGTACCGGAGGAGGCGTGAATACGTACGATCTGCTCCAGCGGCACCGCAAACAGCCCGTAGGGATAGTTGTTACGCATATCCTGCTTCAGCGTGAACGGCAACCGGCGCAAATCATCAAGGCTGCGAATCTTGTCCGCGGAGACGCCCGCCCTGGCGAAGGCCTCCCGGTAAAAAGGAACGGTTGCCTGGACCCGCGCCACCGTCTGTTGCAGCCGTTTGAGCTGCAGGGACTCGATGGCCTCGCGCGGCAAGGTTTCAAATTCATCATTCCAGATCATGTTACCCTCCCCTGCTCCGATATTCAGGCGGCGCGCCCCAGTTCAAAGGCACGCAAATTCAGTTCGATATGGCGTTCAGGGACCATGTGGCGAATAGCCTGTTTCCAGGTGTCTTCCGGGATATCCATCTGCCTGGACAGCGCGCCCAGCATCACCGTATTGACCGCCCGGTCGCTGCCTGCTTCCAGGGCCAGAGGGATGGCCTCGACCACCCGGGTTTCAAAGGAGGCGCCCCGTATTTTGTCAGGGATGTCCTCAGGATAGGATTCCTGGCCCAGGTTGACGCCTGGAGGCATGACTTTAAGGTTGTTTACCACGACTTTGGCTCCGGGCCTGAGAAGAGGCAGACAGCGGTAGGCTTCCAGAAGCTCAAAGGCAAAGAGAATATCTCCCTGTCCTTCGGGAATGATGGGCGAATAAACCTTTTTCCCGTACCGGACATGGGAAACCACACTGCCGCCCCGCTGGGCCATGCCATGCACTTCGGCCTTTTTGACATCAAAACCCTGGAGCATCAAAACTTCGGAAAGAATCTCGCTGGCCAGCAGGGTCCCCTGCCCTCCAACGCCCACCATATAAATATTGGTCACGGCCTCAGTCATGGCATACTCCAAAGGCTTCAAATTTGCACATCTGTTCACAAACGCCGCAGCCGACGCACAGCAGTTTGTCGATGCGCGCCTGCCCTTTCCGGCCGGCTTCGGCGTCCCACTGGATGGCGGGGCAGCCAAGCCTGAGACAGGATTTGCAGCCGACACATTTGTCAGCGTCGACAAACAGGGGCGGCTTCAGTTCGACCTTGTTGCGCTTCATCAGCATGCAGGGGCGCCGCGCAATGATGACGGAGACGGCGTCTCGCTCCATCTCTTCGGCAATGACTGTCTGGGTGGCAGCCAGATCGTAGGGGTCGATAACCCGAACATGTTCGATCCCAAGGGAGCGGCAAAGCTGTTCAAGATCAACAGGGCGGGTATCATCACCCTTGAGATTGTAGCCGGAACCGGGATGGTCCTGGCGGCCGGTCATGGCGGTGATATGGTTGTCGAGTATGATGACGGTACCACGGTTGCCGTTGTAAACCATTTCCATCAGGCCGTTGACGCCGGTGTGCAGGAAGGTCGAATCACCAATGACCGCCACGACCTTCTTTTTCTCGTCGTCAGGCAGCACCCGAATCAAACCCGCCGCATTGCCGATACTGGCCCCCATGCAGATACAGGTGTCCATGGCCGACAGAGGCGGCATGAATCCCAGCGTGTAGCAGCCGATATCCCCCGTAACGTAAGCCTTGAGACGGTTCAGGGCCAGAAAGGAACCACGATGGGGGCAACCGGGGCACATGTTCGGCGGCCGGTTCGGAATGTCCTCCCCCAAGGTGAACGACGGTTCGTCCGGCGATCCCAGCAGAGCCTGACGGACCCGGCCGGGAGTCAGTTCGCCACAGATCGGCAGCTTGTCCTTGCCGATCACCTTGATCCCCATCGCCCGAACCTGTTCCTCAATGAAGGGATCGAGCTCCTCGATGACATACAGGGTTTCAAACCGGGCGGCAAAATCACGAATAAGCCGTTTCGGCAGAGGGTAGACCATGCCGAGCTTGAGAATACTTGCATCGGGGAAGACTTCGCGCGCGTAGTTGTAGGCGATGCCGGCGGTGATGATGCCGATGTCCCCCTTACCTTCTTCGACCCGGTTGATGCTGTGGTCGCACCCCCACTGGTCAAGATCCTCAAGGCGCTTTTCCACCAGAGGATGACGCCGGCGGGCATTGCCCGGCAGCATGACAAACTTGGGCGGATTTTTCTCCAGGGACCCTGCAGGCACATCTTTGGGGGCCTCACCCAGCGAGACGACCGATTTGCTGTGGGAGACACGGGTCGTTGTGCGCAACATTACCGGAGTATCGAATTTTTCACTGACCTCGAAAGCCAGACGCGTCATGTCAAGGGCTTCCTGACTGTCGGCCGGTTCAAAAACCGGCAGCTTGGCCGCCCTTGCGTAATGCCGGTTGTCCTGCTCGTTTTGGCTTGAGTGCAGTTCGGGGTCGTCGGCACTGACGAGAACCAGCCCCCCGCGCACCCCGGTATAGGACAGGGTAAAGAGGGGGTCGGCGGCGACATTGACCCCAACGTGCTTCATGGTCACCAGAGCACGGGCCCCACCAAAGGAGGCGCCGATAGCGACTTCGAGCGCCACCTTTTCGTTGGGGGCCCAGGAGGCCTCGATATCAGAATAACGAACAATGTTTTCAAGGATTTCGGTGCTCGGGGTTCCGGGGTAGCCTGATGCGACACGAACCCCGGCCTCATAGGCTCCTCGGGCAATTGCTTCGTTGCCCGAAAGGATTTCTTTCTTCATGAATGACCACCTGTTGGGAAGGGTTTGGAATCGAAAACCGAAGATAGACAATCTGCCAGAGGCTGTCAATGAAACATGGTTGCATCCAGCAGCACACCTTCGAGCAATCCGCCATCGGCGACAACGAATTGCTCAATTCCGGAAAGCTCCATCAGCGCAAGAACGACATCAATCCCATGGAGAATCAAATCCCCCCTGCCCGGCTCCATGCCCGGCACAGATTCCCTTTCTGCCACGGACAACGGCCCAAGTCGCTGTCGGATTTCCAGCAGGTCGGAGCGGTGCAGGATGGTTCCATCAATAATCCCGGGCTGATAGACGGACATGCCCAGGTGCACAGCGGCGAGGGTGGTCACCGTCCCGGCGGTGCCGACCAGACGTTCGACTTTCATCCCCGGCGCAACATCTTTCAGCCCCTGGTGCAGCATGGCCCGCATCCTTTCAGGAGGTACGGCCCCCTCGCTCAGTCTCACAACCCCCACCGGCAGGCTGACGGCCTTCTGGATCTCTGTCCCCAGAGCCCGTACCAGTTCCAGGCTGCCGCCCCCCAAATCAAAAAAGAGTGTTGTATCAGCGGGTTCCGTCAGAGAATGCAAGGCTCCCAGACAGGCCAGCCGCGCCTCGGTTTCCCAGTTGAGCACTCTTGCCGTAAAACCTGTCAGGGCAAGAAGTTGCCTGGCAAATTCGGCTCCATTGGACGCAGAACGAATCGCTTCGGTTGCAACAACAACCGTCCGGGCCGGCGAGAAGCTCTCCGCTGCAGA
Organism: uncultured Geothermobacter sp.; assembly: GCA_964501815.1. Taxonomy (GTDB): domain Bacteria; phylum Desulfobacterota; class Desulfuromonadia; order Desulfuromonadales; family Geothermobacteraceae; genus Geothermobacter. Next base: position 4,877 of record CAZCUR010000073.1, on the reverse strand, counting down.
AAGCAGAGAACGTACGGCATCAACGGTCGCTGCAATTCTATCCGGTTGAAGCAATCCTGTTTCGGACAGCCCCGAAGCCAGGCGGGTCGTGTGCTGCCGGTAGCAAAGGCGCACAACCTTGTTCCGGCGTGCCAACCCAACCAGCATCCTTGCGGTATTGGAGCCGACGTCGATGACACAGAGAGGTTGTTCAGCCATGGATTTGCAGTGATCGGGCAATTTTGCTGGCGTGATCGGCAATCTTTTCCAGGCCCTGGACCGCCTCAATGAACAGGAGGCCGGGCTGCACGGCACATTCTCCGGTATTCAGGCGTTGGATATGATTGCGACGCAAATCGTCCTCCATCTGTTCAATCTCACGCCTGGCCTCGGACAAGCCCGACAGATCGGCTTGTCCATTCAGGTCAAACTGGTCAAGAACATTGCCGACAAAGAGACGCACCTTGCGCGCCATATCTGAAAGCTCCTCGGTTGCCGTGTCGGAGAAGACAATTTTCTCCCTCAACCGGCGCCTGTGAAGCTGCAGCAGATGGATACAGAGATCGCCGATGCGTTCCAGGTCGTTGACGACGTTGAGAAGCCGGGCGATTTGGGTGGACGTCTGTTGCGAAACCGACCTCTGGGACAGACTGACAAGAAAATCGGTAATGTCGTGCTGGAGCAGGTCGAGGATTTCCTCACGGTGCAAAATGGTATCGACCCGGCGTTCGTCGAGGTCCTGCTGATACTCCAGGGTATCCGCAAGCATTTCGCGCACCACCTGTCCCATCCTGCGGGTTTCCATACGCGCCTGCCCTATGGCAATGGGAGGCGTCTCAAGCACCCTCTGATCGATGAATCGAACCTGAAGGTCGTTTCGGCTTTGTTCTCCGGGCATCATCAGACAGACAAGACGCGCAAGGGGCTTGACCAGAGGCAGAAAAATCAGGGCGTTAAGGAGATTGAAAAGGGTATGGGCGTTGGCAACGTGACGCGCGATGAAAGGTTTGTCGCCCAGGGCTGCGGCAAAAAAGGCGGCCTGCTCCGCAGTCCGGATTGAAAAGTCGGGATCGCCGGGAGTCAACCAGTCGACCAGAGAGGTGAAAAAAGGGAACAGCAGCAGCATGACAACCACGCCAAAGACATTGAAAAGGGAATGCGCCAAAGCCGTCCGCCTGGCATCGACTCCGGCTCCCAGGGCTGCAATATTGGCAGTAACGGTCGTGCCGATATTTTCTCCGAGGACAAGGGCGACACAGGCTTGAAAGTCAAGCAGGCCACTACTGGCCAGCACCAGGGTCAGGCCAATGATAGCCGTGCTGCTTTGGACCATCATGGTCAGCAGGGCCCCGACTGCAACCGCCAGCAAACGATTGTCACCAACCAGGGTCAGGAAGTGAACGACCTCGGCGCTCCCCCTGACGGGATCAAAAGCCTGCTTCATGAGACCCAGGCCGAAAAAAACGAGACCAATCCCCAGCAGCACTTCTCCGTAATAGGTGTACTTGCGATGGCGGCTGACCAGGGCGACCAGGGCGCCGACCCCAATGGCCGGCAAAGCCCAGCCCGTCAATGGAAATGCCAGCAGCTGTACGGTGAGGGTGGTGCCAACATTGATACCGACAAGAACCCCGACGGCCTGGACCAGGGTGACCAGGCCGGCATTGACCAGGCCAACGAGCATAACGCTGGACGCGCTTGAAGACTGCACCGCAACGGTGACCAGCGCGCCGACCAGGGCTCCCACGACCCGATTGTTGGTCAATGCCGCCAGAATTTGTCTCAGTTTTGTGCCACTGAGCTTCTGCAGGCCCGTTGACAGGATGCGCATCCCGTACAAAAACAGGCCAAGGCCTCCAAGCAGGCCAAAAATAAGATGCTGGTCCAAAAGCAATGTGAGCATGGGGATGTCTTTCGGGCTGAATCCACATAAAACAAGGGGCGGAGCTTCCAAGCCTCCGCCCCTTGTTCCTATGATACGACCCGGGAACTACTTTTCAATGATGAAGGGGAAACGAAAATCGGGCGGACCCGACTGGTCCGACTGGGTGTAAAGCCGCAATTCAAAGCTCTTCTTGCCGGAGAGGTCGACGACGAAATAGACCAGGCCTGCAATTTTGGCCTCTGGAAGAATGGTATCCTCCGGAAAGGCCTGGGTAAAGATATCCTGAGGGTAGTTTTGGGTATAGAAGGGCCGATTGCTCTGGAACGTATCGTATTGGGCCGTTTTTTCCCGGTCTTCCAGGTAATAATAGCCGACATAGGGGTAGGGAATCAGGTAACTGGAATCCTTCTTGACGATATCCCGGACCTTTTCCGGGCGGATGGGGCGATACTGCTGCCCCTGATCATCAATCAGAACAAAGGCGTCCAGGGGGATTTTGAGTTCCCGGCCCGTCTGGTTGTCGATGACGACGCGAAAAGACGTGATGTTGTCAACCATGCGGTAAGGGGCAACTTCGAGATCCTGAACCCCGACGGTTACCACGATGCCATTTTTTTCTGCGGTAAGGGAGTTGTCGGGGTTGGCGGTATAGCCGCCACCGGCCTGAGGCTTGACGGTAATGCCGCAGCCGGCCAGCAGCAAAAAAAGAAGAGCGCCCGGTATCAGGTTACGAAAGTGCATGGCGACCTCCATCCATTCAGGCTTTGCGCTTGCCGAGCGACCAGATCAGCATGTCGCGGAATTCGTCGTTGTTTTCACGGATGCGTCGGCTGAACACCCTGATAATGTTGCGCATCAGTTTCAGTCCAAGACGCGGGTTCTGGTCGCAGACGGCTTCAAAATCCTGTTTTTTGATACACAACAGTCTCGCCTTTTCAACGGCACGTGCCGTCGCGGAACGTGGGGCGGTATCAAGAATGGCCATTTCCCCAAAAACATCCTCGGGGCCAAGGATAACCAGGGTCTTCTCCTGCCCTTCTGCCAGCATCTTGGAGATACGAACCGTCCCTTCCCGAATCAGATAGAGCATCTCACCGGGCATATTTTCGATGAAGATCGTGGCCCCTTCGGCCATTTCCATTTCATGAAAGACCCTGGAAAGGGCACCCAGTTCGTTTTCATCAAGATCCTGAAAAAGGTGACTGTTTTTCAGCGCCGCCAGATCCGCCATGTTCCCCTCATCATTTTTTCCGACCGTCAATGACGATACGGTCCGACTTGTCCCAATCGATATTCAGAACATTATCATAAATCGCGATATCCACACGGCGCTGGTGGGCGTTATCCAGTTTGGCAGCGTTGTAAACCCCTTTTCCAACCAGATAGCGTTCGTAGCTGGTCCCATTCAGCTTCCGCAGATACAGCTCAACGGAGGCGGCACGTTCCATGGAGAGCAGGACATTGGCCAGTTCCTTGCCTTCAGGGCTGGAAAACCCCTCAATTCTCAGCACTTTCTCATCGAAGGAGATCGACTTGATTTGGGGGGCCAGGCGCTCCAGGGTCGCTCGCGCATCATCGTCGAGACGAGCGGAGCCGACATCGAAATAGACGGTTGCAAGAACCTTGCGGCTGGCCATGAACTGTTCGAAGGACAACCCAGAACGCTCGGCGGCAAACGCGGCGGCGGCCAGGACTCCAAGCAAAAGCCCTGCGGTCAACCAGACAAGAACTGTATTTTTTCGTTGCGACATCATTCTTCTTTGCGCACCAGAACCAGAATTTCAACCCGTCGGTTGGCACTGCGCCCTTCCGGAGTGTCGTTGCTGGCAATCGGCTTCGATTCACCAAAACCCTTGATAAAGATTCGATCGGGATCAAAGCCGTGGTTGACGACCATGGCTGTTGCTGTCGATATGGCCCGCTTGAGCGACAGCTTTTCGTTATAGCGTTCCGACCCGGTGCTGTCCGTATGCCCGTCAAAGCGCAGGACAAACCATTTATTGTCCCGCCGCAGCTCCTCGGCAATCAGTGCAAGCGCCTTCAGACCGTTTTCATTGAGGGAGTATTGATCAAAGGCAAAGGTCAGTTCGTCCATCTTGAATTTTCGATAGACGATAGCCTTGGTCGGCCTGGTGATAATCGGCTTCTTCGCGGCCTTTTGGGGTTGTTTGGCCTGACCATCCCCGCCCTTTGCTTCCGGAACAGGCAAAGGCGCGGGAGCGATGGGTGAAGCCTTGAGGGCCTTGAGTTCGCTGGTTCCCGGAATCTTCAGCCGGTCGGCAGGGTCAAGGATGACTTCTTCCCCCTTGGGTTTCACCTTGACCTCCAGTTTGGCCACGGGAGAAATCTTGACGGGTTTGATTTTGGCTTTGGCCACCGGGGTCAGGGGCGTGAGGGTTTTGATTTTGACGACTTTTTTCTTTTTGGCCGGTTTTTCTTCAGCAACCGGTGCCCGCTCTATCAGTTTGGGGATGGGACGCTGATAGGTGCCGATACCCTGACAACCGGAAAAGCCGGCAAGAATCCGCCAATCCGGGGTGGCATCAGTCCGACCGAGGGACCCTTCGAGATTGAAGGTAAAATGAGGAGAAATGTAATACTGGAATCCGGCACTTAGCTCGAAATAGTCTTTCCCGTTGACAAGCCGCTTCGAGCGCCACTCCCCTTCAGCAATCAGCCGCAAACGTCCGGTCGGATAAATCTCAATACCGCCTCCGGCAACGGTCTGGTCTTCATAAGAGACGCCGGCCGGCTCCTCGGTGTCAACATAACCGCCGTTGACATGAAAACCGACGCTGTCAAGTTTCAACGAGGCAATCACCCGCCCCATATAGTCTGTCAGGCCATCAATCTCCTGGTTGTCGGAGATGGTCCGCAACATCTGGCCTTCGACGGCCATTTTGAAGCGCGAGGAACGCTTGCCAAGAAAGCGGATTTTGGCACCCAGATTGGTTTGACCGCGCCCGCTCTCCTGTTCGTCATCATTGAACAACAGGTTGGGATAGGAGCCATA
>CAZCUR010000072.1:4052-12640 GCA_964501815.1 uncultured Geothermobacter sp. | reverse complement strand
ATTGAAGACTGAGCATAACGCCGCAGATGTGCGGATATCGACCGCCCTCAGAACACAAAGCGACGCATGCTTACGTTCAGCAATATCCCCACCCCCGTCATGGTCGTCACCATGCTGGTGCCGCCGTAGGAGACCAGCGGCAACGGCACCCCGACCACCGGCAGCAGACCGATGACCATACCGAGATTGACAACAATGTGCCAGAAAAGCATGGCGGTCACGCCAACGGCCAGGTAGCTGCCAAACCGGTCGGCGGCCCGGCGCGCCACATACAGCCCCCAGAGGATGAGCAGCAGGTAGAGGCTGATCAGCACCAGGCACCCGCTGAAGCCCCACTCTTCGGCAAAGACGGAAAAAGCAAAATCGGTGTGACGCTCGGGCAAAAAGGAGAGCCGCGACTGGGTCCCCTGCATGAACCCCTTGCCGAAAAATCCGCCGCTGCCGACAGCGATCTTCGACTGGATGATGTGATAGCCGGCGCCGAGCGGGTCGTTTTCCGGATCGAGAAAAGTCAGAATGCGCCGCCGCTGGTAGTCGTGCAGCAGAAACCAGCCGCCCCAGCAGGCCGCCAGGCCACCCGCACCCAGAACCAGGGCGGTCTTTCTGCGGATGCCGGCAAACAGGGCCATGGACAGGCCGATGAACAGAATCAGCAGTGAGGTCCCCAGATCGGGCTGCTTCATCACCAGCAGAACCGGCAGGCCCAGCAGGGCAAAAGGGATGCCCAGTCCCTTCAGGTCAAAACCTCCGGGCGGCGCGTTTTCACTGAAATAGCGCGCCAGGGTCATGATAATGACCAGCTTCATCAGTTCACTCGGTTGCAGATTGAAAAAACCGAGATCGAGCCAGCGGGTCGCCCCCATGATGGTGCGGCCAACGACAAAAACGGCGAGCAACAGCAGAATATTGATGCCGTAGAAAATAAAGCCAAGATGAAACAGACGCCGGTAGTCGAACAGACACAGTGCCAGGGCCAGAACCAGCCCGACTCCCAGCCATGCGGTCTGACGCAGATAGATACCGCTCATGGCGCCCTGCCAGAGGCTGGTGGCGCTGTAAAGGTTGGCAATTCCGATTCCGGCCGTCACCAGGACCAGAAGCAGCAGGGTCCAGTCAAAATGGGTCAACAGCCTGCGGTCAAACATCATCAGTCTCCGAGGTAGCCCGGGTTTTCGACGGTGTCATCCTCCTCCGGGATATTGAAGTAGGTCCGGAAAATCGCCCGGGCGATGGGGGCCGCGGATGTGGACCCGTGCCGACCGTGTTCGACAACCACGGCCACGGCAATGGTCGGGTCATCAGCCGGTGCGTAGGCGACAAACAGGGCGTGATCTCGAAAGCGCCAGGGGGTATCGTCCTTGCCGGCAAGCTCCTCTTCCTCATCCGATTTGCGCCGCACCACCTGAGCCGTACCGGTCTTGCCGGCCACCAGCACTTCCCGGAATTTGGTCGCCCAGCCGGTGCCGTGCGGTTCGTTGACCACGGCGACAAGGGCTTTCTTCACAGCGGCGAGTCGGGCCGGGTCTATCGGCACCTGGCGCACCACTTCGGTTTGCCGCAGCTGCACCGGTTCGCCTTCGATCGTTTCGATCCGATAAATCAGCTTGGGTTTCAGCACCTTGCCGCCGTTGGCCACCGCGGCGGTCATGACGGCCAACTGCAGGGGGGTGGTGAGAACATAGCCCTGGCCGATGGCGGCGATGACCGTCTCGCCGTCGTACCAGCGCTGGTTGAAGCGCCGGCGTTTCCAGTCCCGGGTTGGAATCAGCCCGCCCTTTTCTCCCGGCAGAATCAGCCCGGTCGGTTTGCCCAGGCCCAGATCAAAAGCCATTTTCGACAGCCGGTCGATCCCAAGCTCCAGAGCCACCTTGTAGAACCAGACGTCGCACGATTCCCGCAGCGCCTTTTTCAGATTGGTTCTGCCGTGCCCCTTTTTCTTCCAGCAGCGGAAAATCCGGTTGCCGATCTGGATTTCGCCCTCACAGTCGACCGTCGTCCGCGGCCCGGCCACGCCCGCCTGCAGCGCCGCCAGCGCCGTAACGATCTTGAAGGTCGAGCCGGGCGGATACATGCCACCGATGACCTTGTCCTGCAGCGGTCGGCGGGGATCGTTCACCAGGGCCTGCCAGTCCTTTTGGCTGATACCGGTGGCAAACTTGGCCGGATCAAAGGCCGGCCGATTGACATAGGCCAGAATCTCGCCGGTGCGCACATCCATCACCACAGCCGCGCCCGATTCATCGCCAAAGGCCTGCTCGGCGGCGCGTTGCAGGTCGCGGTCCAGGGTCAGAAAGACCCGGTGCCCCGGCCGCGGTTCGCGGGTTTGCAGAATGCGCATCTGCTTGCCGCGCACATCCACCTCCAGCAACCGCTCGCCGTCCGTGCCGCGCAGCTCCTGTTCCAGAACCCTTTCAAGCCCCCGTTTGCCGATCACATCCCCGGGCCGGTAGCCCTGGTCCTCCAGGTCCTCCAGGTCCTTGTCGGTCACCTCCCCCACATATCCGAGCAGCTGGGCCGCCATATCCCCCTGGGGATAAGCCCGGACAGGCCGGACATCGACAAACAGGCCCGGCAGGTCGACCGAATGCTCCTGGACCTTTTCAACCAGATCGCGCGGCACATCATCAGCCAGACGTATCGGCCGGTAGGGGGGCAGACGCAGGCCCTCCTTCCAGCGCTCCATCAGTTCCTCGACCGGCTTGTGGAGATAGCCGCTCAGGGCGGTCAGCAGCCCCTGGGGGTCATGGACGTCCTGGCGCAGCGCCGCCAGGGCAAAGGCCGGACGGTTGTCGATCAGCATGCGGCCGTACCGGTCCAGAACCGGCCCGCGCGCGGCGGGGATGGTCAGGTAGCGGACCCGGTTCTTTTCCGACAGAATCCGGTATTCCTCCCCCTTGATGACCTGCAGATACCAGAGCCGGGCCAGAAGCAGGCCGAAGACCAGCAGAGCCGCCAGGGAGAGTCCAACAAGCCGGCGCGGATGGATCGGATCGCTGTCCCAGCCAGTGTTAAGCCCCATGTCCCCTCTCCAGTTGTTTCAGCCATGGGAACACGCTTCCGGGGGCCAGACGACGGGCAAGCCAGGGCGCCAGGCGCAGCAGCAGGGCCGTTGCCAGAACATTGAGGACAAGCTGGGGGAAAAGACCGGGAAGGACCTCACGCCAGAATCCGGCCAGGTCGGCAAAAGGACCTAAAAAAGCCAGCAGAAACACCTGTATCAGTGTCGCCCAGGCGACCAGAAAATGGAGCAGAAGCATGTTTTCGGTATTGAGTCGGCTGCCGAGCAGGTAAACGCTGTACAAAATACTCAGCAGGATGATGACATGAAGCCAGGGCTGGTTGCCGGACACCGCGTCCAGAAAGGTCCCCAGCAGCAGAACCAGCAGGGTTCCGGCCAGGCGTTTTTCGGTCAGACCGATATAGACGGCCAGAACCAGAATCAGATCGGGCTTGACCTGCCAGCCGATGATCCGGGGCCAGATCACGGTTTGGAGCAGGGCAAAAAGACCGCCGAGCAGAATCAGTCCGGCAGCCCGTTTCACGGCGTCGACTCCAGCAGAACGAGAACCTCTTCCAGCCGGGAAAAATCGACGGTCGGTTCCACGGTCACCCCCTGAAACAGGCCATAGTCACCCCGGCTGACTTCAGTCACCGTGCCGACAGGAATTCCCTTGGGGAAGACTCCGCCCATTCCCGAGGTGATAACGGTATCCCCAACGGTAATCTGGTCGGTACGCGGAGCGAAGTCGAGCACCAGCCGTTGCCCCCGGCCGCGGCAGATGGCCCGGGTCCGGGTCGGCTGCACCAGAACGGCAACCGCAGAAGAGGCATCGGTCACCAGCAGCACGCGTGCGGCGTGGGGAGCAGTCTGAAAAGTGCGGCCGACCACGCCTTCGGCGACCACCACCGGCAGGCCGTCGCGCACCCCGTCCTCGCTCCCCTTGTCGATGACGACGGTGCGGAACCAGCTGGAGGCGTCTTCCCCAATGACCTGAGCCGGCAGAACCTGCCGTTGGATGGTTTGCCGAAATCCGAGCAGACGCCTGAGCCTTTCGTTGGCCAGGCGCACTTCGGTCAGGTTCGCCAGCCGGGACCTGAGCCTGCGATTTTCCTGCTCCAGTTCTTCGTTGCGCCGGGCGGTATCGACCAGCCAGACATAATGGGTCCAGGTATCGGCAACGGCTTCGATACTGCGGTCGACCAGACGCTGGAACGGCGCCGTCAGCTGCAGCAGCCCGCGGTGAAACAGGCTCAGGCCGGTCTTTTGCCGCAAGTGGTAGGAATAGAAAAGCAGGACGGCCAGCAGCAGGGTGCCGGCCAACAGCGGCAGGCGGTACTTGCGCAAGAATTCAAGCATCGGTTTGAAGCCCCCACCGGCCTGCCGATCTGCCCTCCCGGAATCGGCTCCACGAGGGTCCGGATCGCAGCTTTCAGGAAGTCACGGTCACCCGACGCAACAGCTCAAGCTCATCGAGCACCTTCCCCGAGCCAAGGACAACACAGGAGAGCGGGTCCTCGGCCTGCACCACCGGCAGACCGGTTTCCTCGTGCAGCAGCTTGTCCAGGTTCCGCAGGTTGGCGCCGCCGCCGGCCAGCACGATCCCCTTGTCGACGATATCGGCGGCCAGTTCCGGCGGGGTGCGCTCCAGGGCGATGCGCACCGCCTCGACAATGGAATTGATCGGCTCGGACATGGCGTCGCGCACTTCGCCGGCGCTGATGGTCATGGTCTTGGGAATGCCGCTGACCAGGTCGCGTCCCTTGACCTCCATGGTCTTTTCCTCTTCGTCGGGATAGGCGCTGCCGATCTCGATCTTGATCTGCTCGGCGGTCCGCTCGCCGATCAGCAGGTTGTACTTGCGCTTCATGTGCTGGACGATGGCTTCATCAAGCTTGTCGCCGCCGACCCGCACACTCTTGGCATAGACGATGCCGGCCAGGGAAATGACCGCGACCTCGGTGGTGCCGCCGCCGATATCGACGATCATGTTGCCCGAGGCTTCGGTAATCGGCAGCCCGGCGCCGATGGCGGCCGCCATCGGTTCCTCGATCAGATAGACCTCACGCGCCCCGGCCGATTCGGCCGACTCCTTGACCGCGCGTTTTTCCACCTGGGTAATACCCGAAGGGACGCAGATGACGATGCGCGGCCGCACCAGAGTCTTGCGGTTGTGCACCTTGCGGATGAAGTAGCGCAGCATCTCCTCGGTGATATCGAAATCGGCGATGACCCCATCCTTCATCGGCCGGATGGCGACGATCGATCCGGGCGTGCGCCCCAGCATCTTCTTGGCCTCCATGCCGACCGCGAGCACCTTCTTCTGGCCCATCTGGTCCTTCTGCACGGCAACCACGGACGGTTCACTGACGACAATCCCCTTGCCCTTGAGGTAGACGAGGGTGTTGGCGGTCCCCAGGTCGATGGCCAGGTCGTTGGAAAACATGCCCCAAACGGCATCGAACATCTTCAGCATGACGGTGCATCTCCTTCGCGTTCAGCGGTCGGCCGACGGGCCGCAAAATGACTGTTCACACTAGCAAATTCCCTCCTTCATTTCAAGGCGGAAAAGTTAAAAATCTATTGCATTTACACCCTTGATTGACTAACATGCCAGCCTGTTTCAAAACCCGGCCGCAGCGCCGTCAAGGAGACCTCTTTTCATGCTCGACATTGTCCGCACCAAGCAAAAATCGGTCCTGATCAAACTGGCTTTCGCCATCATCATTCTCAGTTTCATCATCGGCTACGCCATGCTGACCGCCCCCAAGGGCAGCAAACAGGGAGACACGGGCCCCGCCATCGTGGTCAACGGCACCGAAATCAGCATGGAGCAGTTCAGCCAGGCCTACGGCAACCTCTACCGCTTCTACCAGAACATCTACCAGGAGCGCTTTACTCCCGCCCTGGAAAAACAGCTGAACCTTGGACAGCAGACCCTCAACCAGCTCATCGACCGCGCGCTGCTGCTGCAGCAGGCTGATGAACTTGGGCTGTCGGTCAGCAAACAGGAAATCGTCGACGCCATTGCCGCGGTGCCGGCCTTTCAGGTCAACGGGGTGTTCAACAAGCAGCAGTACCTGCAGGTGCTCTCCTATCAGCGCCTGACGCCCGAACAGTTCGAAGCCATGCAGGAACAGGACCTGCTCGTCGACAAGGCGCGCAAGGCCCTGCGCGGAGACGTCACCGTCTCGGACGCCGACATCGAGGAGGAGTTCCGGCGCCAGAATGAAAAGGTGAGCCTGAAGTTTTTACGTTTTGCTCCTGCCCTGTTTGAGGATCAGGTCAGGATCGATCCGAAAAAACTTGAGACCTTTTTCCAGGACAAGATCGAAGACTTCCGCCTGCCGGAAAAGATCAGCGTCAGCTACATCCTGTTCGATCCGGCCCGCTACAGGGACCAGGTGGAGCTGAAGCAGGAAGAGATCGAAAAATACTACCGGCGCCACATGGACCAGTTCGACATTCCCGAACAGGTCCGGGCCAGCCACATCCTCATCCGTGTGCCGCGCGATGCCGACGACAAGGTGCGCGAGCAGAAGCGCAAGCTGGCCGAAAAGGTTCTGGAAGAAGCCCGCGCCGGCAAGGACTTTGCCAAACTGGCGACCCGATACAGTGACGACAAGGCGAGCGTGCCCAAGGGGGGCGACCTCGGTTACTTCAAACGCGGCACCATGGTTCCCGAATTTGAAAAGGTCGCCTTCGGACTGCACCCGGGTGAGCTGAGCGACATCGTCGAAACTCCCTTCGGCTTCCACATCATCAAGGCGACCGGCTATATCGAGGCCGGCGTCAAACCTCTCGCCGAAGTCGTCGATGAGGTCAAAAAAGGCCTGCGGGACGAACTGGCCCGGCAGATGGCCTTTGAAAAAGCCATGGATACCTACAACATCAACCGCAAATCGGGCGATATCGCCAAAGCGGCCGAAAGTGTCGGCCTCAAGGTCGAAACAACCTCCCTGTTCACCCGCAAGCAGGCCGTACCCGGCCTGGGGCTGCTGCCCGACCTGGCCGACACCCTGTTCGCCCTGAAACAGGGGGAGCTGGCGCGTCCGGTCAACCTGAAGCAGGGCGTGGCCCTGTTCGCTCTCGCAAAACGGGAGGAGAGCCGCCTGCCCAAGCTGGATGAAGTCAGGGAGCAGGTGGAAGCCGCCTACCGCAAGGCCGAGAGCGTGACCCTGGCCCGCCAGGCGGCCGAAGCCGCCCTGAAAAAGGCGCTTGAGAAAAAATCGCTCGACGGCGTGGCGACCAACAAGCTCATCAAGGTGGAAAGCACCGGCGATTTTGCCCGCAGCTTCGGTGACTTTGTTCCCCGGCTGGGACAGAACGCCGACCTGGCCAAGGCGGCCTTCGCCCTGAACGACAAAGCCCCGGTGGCTGACAAGGTGTATGAAGTTGGCGGACGCTTCATCGTTGCGGCCCTGGAAAAGAAAACCCCGGCCGACCTGAGCCAGCTGACCGACGACAAGAAAGCAACCCTGCGCCAGACGCTGGAAGCGCGCAAAAAGGATGAAGCGCTGCAGCAGAAGCTGAAAGAACTGCGCCAGACGGCAGTCATCGACGTCAGCCCGGTGCTGGTGCAACGTTTCGACCTGAAAGGAGTGGTCCGGTGAGCCAGGTCCTGATGCAAAGCAACTGCCCTGACCTCAAACTGGTCAACCGGGGCAAGGTTCGTGATATCTACGATCTCGGTGACAGTCTGCTGATCGTCACCTCCGACCGCATCAGCGCCTTCGACGTCATCATGGATCAGGGCATTCCCGACAAGGGGAAGGTGCTGACGGCCATCTCGGCCTTCTGGTTCGACATGATGGCCGACATGGTGCCCAATCACATCATCAGCACCGACTTCGAAACCTTCCCTGAGCAGGTCAAGGCCTACCGGGACCAGCTCGAGGGACGCAGCATGCTGGTGAAAAAGGCCGAGCCCCTGCCCATCGAATGCATCGTGCGCGGCTATGTCTCCGGCTCCGGCTGGAAGGACTACAAGGCCACCGGCAGCATCTGCGGCATCCGCCTGCCCGAGGGACTGCAGGAAAGCGACCGCCTGCCGGAAACCATCTTCACCCCCTCGACCAAGGCGGAACTCGGCACCCACGACGAAAACATCAGCTTTGACAAGGCCGCCCAGCTGTGCGGGCGGGAAACGGCCGAAAAGGTGCGCGACCTCTCCATCGCCATTTATGAACGCGCCCGCGACTACGCCGACACCAAAGGATTGATCATCGCCGACACCAAGTTCGAATTCGGCATCAAGGACGGCGAGCTGATCTGGATCGACGAAGCCCTGAGCCCCGACTCTTCGCGCTTCTGGCCCAAAGAACAGTACCGGCCCGGCGGTCCGCAACCGAGCTTTGACAAGCAGTTTTTGCGCGATTACCTGGAAACCCTCGACTGGGGCAAGGTGGCGCCGCCGCCGCAGCTGCCGGACGAGATTGTGGAAAAGACCGCGGAAAAATACCGCGAGGCCCTGTTCCTGCTTACCGGCATTCGTCTCTGAGGTCCAGAATGGCCGGGCAGTATCGGCGGCGCCTCGTCCTGACACTCTGGGTTCTTGTTCTGGCCGGCCAGCTGCTGCTGGCCGGCTGTG
>CAZCUR010000072.1:0-3952 GCA_964501815.1 uncultured Geothermobacter sp. | reverse complement strand
CAACAAATCCTTGCCCCCACCCGGGGCTTCTGCTAGGATTCGCGCCGCCAACGGAAGTTTGACCTCACCAAATATCCCGACACACGAAGGAGCCAGCCATGCTTGAGCGCCTGTTTCAGCTCAGGGAGCGCAACACCGACGTGCGCACTGAGATCATAGCCGGCATCACCACCTTTCTCACCGCCGCCTACATCGTCTTCGTCAACCCCGCCATCCTGAGCCAGACCGGCATGGACAAGGCCGCGCTGACCACAGTCACCTGCGTTGTCGCCGGCCTGGCGACCCTGCTGATGGCCCTGTGGGCCAACGCACCGCTGATGATGGCGCCCGGCATGGGCCTGAACGCCTTCTTTACCTATTCGCTGGTCATCGGCCAGAAGGTTCCCTGGCAGACCGCTCTCGGGGTGGTCTTCATCTCGGGCGCCCTGTTTCTGGTACTGACCTGGTTCGGGCTGCGGGAACGCCTGGCCCGGGCCATTCCCACCACCCTGCGCATCGCCGCCAGCGTCGGCATCGGCCTGTTCATCGCCTTTATCGGCCTGCAGAACCTCGGCCTGATCGTCAAGAACGACGCCGTGCTGGTTCAGCTGGGCCAGTTCACCATGCCGGCACTGTTCGGCCTCGGCGGCCTGCTGCTGATGCTGGTGTTGGAGCTGCACAAGGTCAAGGGCTCGATTCTGATTTCGATTCTGGCCACGGCGCTGGTCGGCATGGTCGCCGGCCTGACCCCCTTCCCCGACGGGCTGGTCAACGTGCCGCCCTCGCCCGCACCCATCGCCTTCAAACTCGACATTCTCGGCGCCTTCAAGCTGGCCATGTGGGCCAACATCTTCTCCTTCATGTTCGTCGACCTGTTCGACAGCCTCGGCACCCTGCTGGCGGTCTGCCGGGAGGCGGGGCTGACCGACGAGAAGGGCGAAGTGCACAACCTGTCGCGCATGCTCCAGGCCGACGCCGTCGCCACCGTCGGCGGGGCCCTGCTCGGCACCAGCACCACCACCACCTACATCGAGTCGGCCAGCGGCGTTTCCGAAGGGGGCAAAACCGGCCTGACCGCCGCGGTCACCGCCATCCTCTTTTTGCTGGCGGCCTTCTTCACCCCGGTCATCGGCGCCGTGCCCGCCTACGCCACCGCTCCGGCCCTGATTCTGGTCGGCATCTTCATGATGCGCGGTATCGGTCAGCTCGACTTCTACAACTTCGAGGAGGGGGCTCCGGCCTTTCTCACCTTCGTCATGATGCCGCTGACCTACAGCATCGCCACCGGCCTGGCCTTCGGTTTCATCAGCTATGTGCTGCTGAAACTCCTGTCCGGCAAGGGGGCTGAAGTCGATATCCTGATGTACGGCGCGGCCGTCTTTTCGGTGGCCAGCTTCTGCCTGTAAGGGGTTGAAATCGGAATCGAAACGGACAGTTTGGCCGCGGGCAAAAAAAGCATTGACACGCCCATACCGCTCTGTTATAAACACGTTCGCTTCACGGGGCTATAGCTCAGCTGGGAGAGCGCTTGAATGGCATTCAAGAGGTCGGCGGTTCGATCCCGCCTAGCTCCACCAAAAAGCAACAGGGGGTGACCGAAATCCGGTCACCCCTTTTTACGTTGGGGCCCAAAGGCTCCCGTTCCGAACCCGGTTCACACCGCCCATGACCATCCAGCACCGCAACATCCCCCTCGATTCTTTCGACCCCCTGGCCGCCTGGCTGGCCCTGGGTGCGCCGGCGCCGGGCTTTGTCGAAAGCGCCATGACGCACGAGCGCATCGGCCGCACCTCCATTCTGCCGCTGCGCGCCCCCTGGCGGCTGCGCCTCGACCACCGGGGGCTGGCGCGCGTCAGCGGGGATGGTGAGCAAAAGCTGACCGGGGATCTGTGGCGCCAGCTCAAGGAACCGCTGCAGCGCTGGGATGCCGATTCGGACTGTCTCTTTCCGGGCGGCTGGTTCGGCCTGTTCGGCTATGACCTGGCCGGACAGATCGAAGAGCTGCCGCGCCGGGCCAGGCGCGACCTGCCGGTTCCGGAGCTGTCCCTCTACTGGGTCGATGCCGTGGCGGTCTACCATCATGCAGACAAACGCCTGGAGATTGCCAGCCTCGACGCGCACCTCGACCTTAAGCCCTGGATCGACATCCTGACGCGACCACAGCCCCTGCCGGCCCCTGCCGCCCCCAGGGTTGAGGCACCCCGTCCCATCCTCGCCCCGGAGCAATTCGCCGCCATGGTGGAACGCGCACGCGCCTACATCGCCGCCGGCGACATCTACCAGGCCAACATCTCCTGCCGCTTCGACGGCCGCATCGACGGGCCGCTCTGGCCTCTGTACCACCGGCTGCGTGCGGTCAATCCCTCGCCCTTTGCCGGGCTGTTCATCTCGCCGGAAGTCGAGTTGGCATCGGGCAGCCCGGAGCGGCTGGTCCGCCTTGAAGGCTCACTGGCCGAAACCCGCCCCATTGCCGGCACGCGGCCGCGCGGCTACACTCTTCCCGAGGATGTGCGCCTCGGCCATGAGCTGCTCGGCCATCCCAAGGAACGCGCCGAGCACATCATGCTGGTCGACCTGGAGCGCAACGACCTGGGCAAGGTCTGCCGCATCGGCAGTGTCGAGGTCGATGAACTGATGGTGCTGGAGCGCTATTCGCACGTCACCCACATCGTCAGCAACGTGCGCGGGCAGCTGCGTCCCGAGTGCGACGCCGTCGACCTGGTGCGGGCGATGTTCCCCGGCGGCACCATCACCGGGGTGCCGAAAAAGCGCTGCATGGAGATTATCGACGAGCTGGAACCGGTCGGGCGCGGCAGCTACACCGGCAGCCTCGGCTACATCTCGGTGACCGGCCACCTCGATCTCAACATCCTGATTCGCGGATTCCAGAAGGTCGGCCATCACCTGAGTTACCAGGCCGGCGCCGGCATCGTCGCCGATTCGATCGCCGAAAAGGAGTGGCAGGAATGTCTCAACAAGGGCCAGGCACTGCAGGTGGCGCTGCAGCCGTTCACATCCTGACCGCGTATCGGAGCCGTCTGCGCCAGGGACCGATCGCCACCCCCGACCAGGCCGCCCTGCTCTACGGCGACAGCCTGTTCGAAACCATCCGTCTCGACCAGGGTCGGCTGATCTGGCTGGACGATCACCTCGACCGCATCGAAAACCACGCCAGGCTGGCCGGCATCCCCTTCGATCGCCGGCAGGCTGTTGAAGACCTGAACCTTCTGGCCGCCAACAGTCCCTGGCCGGTCGCGCGCGTGCGCCTGACCGCCGGCAGCGGCCGCCTCGATGCCCGGCTCCAAGCAACCGAAGGACTGCAATTCGCCAGCGCCGTTCCCTACGCGCCGCCCGCGGCAGACCAGTACCGCCAGGGCGTGACCTGCGTCATCGCCCGCAACCGCCGCGTCAACCCGGTCAGTCACCTGCCGCAGATGAAGCGCGGCAACTACGCCGACTGTCTCGCCGCCCGGCGCCAGGCGCTGCAGGAAGGAGCCTTCGAGGCCCTGTTCGCCGATGCAGAAGGCAACCTGCTCGAAGGCAGCATCAGCAACATCTTCGCCCTCATCGACGACATCCTCATCACCCCTCCCACCGGCAACATCATCCTCCCCGGCATCGCCCGCGCCCGCGTCCTGCGCGCCGCCGACACCATCGGCCTGCGCACCCTCGAACACCCCCTCCACCGCGACCTGCTGCCCCACCTCCAGGGGCTGCTGCTCTCCAACAGTCTGTTCGGCCTGCTGCCCGTGCGAGCCATCAACGGCACAGACCTGCCCGTGAGTGACTGGAGTGAAAAATTGCTTCAGGCGCTGGGGGAGGGGTTTGAAACTCTGCTCTGATTGAACCCTGCCACTACCGTTTTTTACCCCCCCCAGATACCACATTGTGACTTTTTCTGTCACACAACAAGACTAATCTCTCATTACCCATCAACAACGAAGTTTGTGCGGTCAGGGTCGGTCAGCCGCTA